>CAZLIE010000103.1:0-16072 GCA_964559345.1 uncultured Terriglobales bacterium | reverse complement strand
AGGAAGTCCTCCTGGATGAATGCCATTGTCGTTTCGTCCCTCGATACTGCTGCCGAATTTAGGAGGCCCATTCCGGCGTGTCAAACGAGAAATCCTAAATGTGATCTTTAGCAAACCTCAACACCTTGCACACGGACTACGCTGAGAAAAAGATAAAGTCGGGCGAAAGCAGCCCAAAAAACTTCTCCGCTTTCTTCTCCGTGGTGACTCCTTTCTCGCGCGGCTTCCGCTTATGTTTTTACTAGTGGACTGTTAAATTGCCTGAAGAGCTGCGGCTCGACTGTTTCAGATGATAAAACCGATGTCGCGGAACGCGTAATAGTGATCGCGTGGTTTGACTGCACGATAGGTTCTCGATTCGAAAGACAAATAGATTCAGGGGGCTCATGAGACTAGTAAGTTTTCGAAAGTCGGGAGTACACGGGGCAGGCATTCTGCAAGACAGGGGCATTCTTCCTCTCGAGAGCTTGGGATTCACCACTGCTAACGCATTCATTGCATCCGGAGAAAAGGGAAGAAGCCTGGTCGAAGGTCGCCTGCGACAGACGGCCATCGACGACCTGCTGCCGCTCAGCTCAGTCAGGCTATTCGCTCCGATTCCGCGGCCGCAGAAAATTCTTTGTATCGGCTTGAACTACCACGATCATGCGGTCGAGTCGAAAATGGAAGTGCCGTCTGTCCCTGTGGTTTTTGCAAAGTATCCGACGGCAGTGACGGGCCCGGATTGTCCGATCGTGATTCCTGAAATCACGCAGAAGCCCGACTACGAAGCCGAGTTCGCCGTCGTGATCGGCAAGGGCGGCAAGAATATTCCACGATCAGCCTGGCAGAACCACGTATTCGGATACACCATCGTGAACGACGTGAGCGCGCGCGACATTCAACTCGCCACGTCACAATGGACCCTGGGCAAGAGCTTCGATACATTCGCGCCGATGGGACCCTGGGTCGTAACCGCCGATGAGATTTCCGACCCACATGCGCTCGACGTCCGCTTAAGCATTGGTAGCGAGACCCTGCAACAGTCCAACACACGCGAACTCATCTTCGGCGTACCCGAGCTCATCGAATACATTTCCAGAATGGTGACTCTCGAGCCGGGAGACATCATCAGCACTGGAACTCCCGGCGGAGTCGGTCTCGGCCGCACGCCACCGCGCTGGTTGCGTCCAGGTGATGAGGTTGTGATTGAGATCGGGAAGATCGGCACGCTCCGCAATCCCGTGGTTGCGGAGAACAATGGAGCCCCCTGAAGACGGTTTAGCTGCTCGGAATGCGGTCGTATCACCCGCCGCCGCCGCTTCTGTCGCGACTCGGCCGTGAGCATTTTCCGCTGTGCTCACCACAGCTTGGGCACCCGCTCACGAGACGACCAACAACTTCGCGCTGTGCGGCGGCATGTCTTTTGCTGTGAATGCTCCTGAATGTTGACCGAGGTCTTCCCCACTCCAGAAATCCGTGACACGTGAGCGCCGAGGGAGATTGAATGCAATCGTCTGCGGCGTGTCCTGCCAATTGAACATGCAGACCATGTGTCGATTTGCTTCTTCGATGCTTCCGACGCGCAACGATTCATCTTCAAACTTTGCCGCAACGCCCGTCGGCGGAATCAGTTTTTTCAGCATCTCCAAGCGCTCCGGAGAAATTTTGCTGAGATCGTCGCCGGACAGCACCAGCCCGCCGCTCGCGTAGATTGCCGTCGCGTGAAATCGGAACTCCTCGTCGCTCAACTTGCCGGTGAGCAACACCGCATCAGGATCGTTCCACCACAAGGTCCCGTTCTGCCAATTGCGATCGAGTCCCTGACGTGCATCTTTCGCGAACACCGGCCAGCTGCGCTTGATATCTCCCGAACTGCGGGAGCCATCAATGAGACCGAACGATGGCCAAATGGGGTGATTGCATCCGAGGATAAAGCTGTCACCGGCTCCGCGCCGGATCGCGCACATGCCACGGCGATACGCCTCAATGCGCGTGGCCTTCTTGTCATGGAATGTGCCGCCATGCATTGCACCCCAGAAAATGGCGTCGAGCTTGAAGTAGGTGCAACCCCACTCTTCGCGCATCCTGCGAAAGACCTGCTCGAGATGCTGCTGCACTTCAGGGTGGGTGCCGTCGAGCGCGAACCACGGCGCGTGACGCCAGCCACCAAACGTGACACGATCAGCCGGCAGCGGCTTTCCATCCTCGCCCTGGATGAACCAGTCAGGATGTTGCTGGAACACGTGTGAATTCAGTTCTGCAATAAATGGCGCCACCCAGATGGCGGGCTCAAATCCGCGCTGCTTGATTTTTTTGAGCACCGCGATGACATCGCCGCCGAACGCTTTGCCGGTCTCGAGCCAATCGCCCATTGCCGATTGATATCCGTCATCAATCTGGATGTATTTGAGTCCGGGAATTTGTTTTGAGATCACCTCGAGATTGGCGAGCACATCTTGCGCAGTGACGTACGAGCCGAAGCAGTACCACGAACACCATCCTGTCGGAATCGGCCGGAACATCTTGTGCGGGTGATTTACCTTGATGCGATCCGCTAAGCTCAGTAGCAAAGCCGGACGACCCGCTCCTTCACTGACCATCAACTCTTCGAGTTCCCAAGTCTCACCCGGCGCAAGCTCGCGACCTTCAGTGTCGAGCGCCGCCATGAGTGTGCCATCTTGCAGATAAAAGCGCCCGATGAACCGTCGGCAGGAGGTGAACGCGAGAAGGAGATGATGATGCTCCGACGAAGAAAGCATTAGCAATCCTGAGAGCGCAGTCGCGCTCTCGGGCTGCGGGATCTTGTAATGACGCAGCTCCGAATAGCCCAGATCGACCGGTTGCCCCAACGTTCCAGCGCTCTGCGAGAGCATCTGGAAACCTTCGCCATAAAGCCGAGTATCCGCAGAAAGTCCTAACTCGAAGGTAAAGAGCACAACTTCCTTCACCCGCACGGGCCGCGCAGACTGATTGCGCACAGTCGCTCGGCAGCGATCGCCAGTCCATTTGCAATTCACCTGGAGCGCGCGATCGACACCGCCATGGGCGATAGCAGAGGGCTTGCTGCGGTGAATGCGATCAATCAAATCCCCTGCGCTAGCGGAGGCAAACGAAGGCAGCGATATGGAAACTGCCGTCGCAGAGGACAGGATGAGGAATTCTCGCCTATTCATTCAGTTTTAAAAACCTTTTCATCACGGAGACACGGAGGGCACGGAGAAGAGCACACATCATTGGATTGGGACCAGAAAGTGTTCCTAGACACCCAAACGATCTTGTGGGATTTACGTTTTCTTAAACCGTAAAACATAGACAGACCGAGCACACAGAGAACTCAAAGCCTAAAACCGCTTCATCACTCATGGCTCGAGGACACAGAAAAAACCTTTAGGGGAAAGAGTAGAGATCGCTCGCGACTTTGCGTTCACGACAATGCTCTTTTTGCTTTTCTCGGTGTGATCGTGTTGCTCTTCTATGTGTGCTTGAGCCGAAAGGCTTGATGTCACTGGCGACTCCTAATAACCGGAAGTTTTTTGCAATTGCCAGAATGCTTGCTTTTGCGTTTTGTTTTTGAAAAACAACTCTTCTCCGTGGGTTGGGTGCCTCCGTGATGAAAAAGATTTTATTTAACCTGCATACCCCAACCGTTTCGAGATTACCGATGCCGCCTGTCTCGTCGCATTCGCGAACACCGTGATTTTTTCCCTTGGCATTCGCGTTGTCGGACCTGACACGCTTACCGCGGCCGTGACTTTGCCGGTCTGATCGAAGATCGGCGCGGCAATGCAGCGAGAACCGAGATAGACCTCTTCATTATCGATGGAATATCCGCGCTCGCGGGTGAGCACCAGATCTTTCTTGAGTTGTGCGGGACGACAGAGCGTGTTCGGGGTAAATCGTTCGAAGCTCTCGCCAGCGATCAGATATTTCTGCTCTTCTTCGGACGCAAAGGCCAGCATGGCTTTGCCGAGCGCGGTGCAGTAGAGCGGACGCCGCGACCCCACCTTCGATACCAGGCGGAATGTGTGTGTGCTTTCGAGGACTTCGATGTAGAGCGCTTCGTGGCCTTCCATTACTGCGAGGTTCACTGTCTCGCCAGTTGCGCGCCAGAGCTGCTCCAGGACTGGACGACTGATCTTTCCTACAGTCGCCTGATAGGAAACGCCGGATCCCAGCCGGGCCAAGCGGACGCCAATCGCATACGCTCCGCTGGCATCCCGAAAAACATATCCGTCGTGCTCCAAGTGCGCCAGAAAACGGTAAGCAGTGCTCTTGTTGATTGCGGTTTGCTGCGCAACCTCCTTGAGTTGCAGTCCGGAAGGCGCTGCATGCAGCGTTTCCAAAATCCGTAGCACCTTTGTGACGACGCCCACCGGAGCGGACTTCGATTCGCGCGCTCTCGTCATTTCTGTTCGCCCCAGAAGCAGCGGGCGCCATCATACACTATTTCAATATGTGAAATATTAATTTTTCATATTGAAGTCATAAAAAATACTTGATATAGATGTTGCCCGCCGCAGGCCTACGGAATCCTTGTCTGCGTTTCGTGAGCAGGCCTGCTCCGCACGCGGTGGAGGAACTGATGTCCTTTACTAAAACAATCGCAGCGCTGTGGATCACATTCTTGATGGCGTTCTCCGTTCAACTGTTCTCGCAATCGAGAGGCGGTGAAGCCAACGGGACCATTGCGGACACGTCGGGCGCAGTTGTCCCCGGGGCGACGGTCACGCTTACCAACCAGGCGACGAACGTTTCCGATCACGTGAACACCAACAACAATGGCTACTTCCTGTTCATCAACGTCCAGCCCGGCAACTATCGGCTCAAGGCTGAAAAGCCGGGCTTCAACTCGGTGCAGTCCAGTTTTGAAGTTGCTGTGAATCAGGCAGTCACGCAGAATTTCACCCTCGGAGTCGGTTCTGCATCCACCACCGTACAAGTCACGGCCGAAGCTCCCCTGCTGGACAGCACGACAACTTCACTCGGCACCGTGATCGAGGAAAAATCGATCCACGATCTGCCACTCAATGGCAGGAATTTCACGCAGCTTCTCACGCTCACCCCTGGCGTCACACCGGTGTCCACATCGCAGAACAAGAGCATTGGAGGAGTGGAAGGCAACGTCGGAATTCCAGGAACTGGATTCGCCGACCCCTCGGTCCACGGCCACCAGAATCGCTCGAAGCTGTATTTCTTCGATGGAATCATCAACACGAACATCCGCGGACCGACATATATCGTCATCCCTAATATCGACTTCGTAAGCGAATTCAAGGTCGTTGGACAGGACGCCAATGCCGATATGGGTGGCGCAGCGGGTGGCGTGGTGAACATGGTGTCGAAGCCGGGAACGAACAAATTTCACGGCTCGGCATTTGAGTTCGTCCGTAACAATGCATTCGATGCGCGCAACGGATTCACCGACATCAATGCTACTGGCGGCCCGAAGGCGCCGGCCGCGTATCATCAGAACCAGTTCGGAGGAACCGTCGGCGGGCCCATCATCCACGACAAGACCTTCTTCTCTTTCGGGTACGACGGATGGCGCTATAGCAAGCCCGACGGACAGTTCTCTTACGTGCCCACTGCTGCGGAACTGAGCGGAGACTTTTCGCAGACAGCTCTGTCGGGAACGGCCCATCAGATCTACAACCCCTTTTCGACGAGGATGGTTGGAGGCAAGCCGGTCCGCGATCCTTTCCGTTGCGACACTTCAGGCAACCCCCTGCCCCTTCTGGCAGGAACCAAAACTCAGGACCAGACGACGGGCGTCATCTGCAACAAGCTGCCTTCGGCGCTGATCAATCCGGCAATGCAGGCGTTCTTCAAGACCTATTCTGCAACGCCGAATTTCGCCAGCCCCAACGACCCTACGCACAACTTCATCCAGAACCGCGTCTCGATCAACAATTCCGACGAGTACAACGCTAGGGTCGATCATCGCTTTACCGATCGCACCAGCGCGTTCTTTCGTTTCACCCAACAGAACGTTTACACCTTCACGCCAATCGGTGAAGAAGCATCCACGTCAGGCGGGTCGCCGGGACGAAATTACGGTGGTGATTTTTTCCATACTTTCGGAACGGCGCTGATCTTCGACTTCCGCGCCGGTTATGCGGGGCGGCCAGGCGTCGATTCCAATCAGCAGAACACGCACACTGCCGGGACCGCGGCCATGACGCAGGCTGGATTCACCGACATTTCGAGATACAACGGCATGCTGGTGGACATCGGAAACGGTACGCCATGGAACAATGGCGGCAACCGAAGCTTCGGAATTCGCGGTGCGGCGCCTCGCCAGAACCCAACTCGGAGCTTTACTCCGAGCGTCACCTGGCTCAAGGGCAATCACAATATCAAGGCGGGCTTCTGGTACATCGACGCGAAGCGAGTGCAGCAGAACACCTTCCAGACTTTCAGTTTCAGCAATCAGCAAACCGAGAACCCATCCGTGACGGGTACCACCGGACTGGCGCTCGCCTCTGCATTGCTCGGATTGCCAAGCTCGGTTAGCGCGCAATTGCCCAACCGCCAGGGCGGCGAAGTATCGTTCAGTTACGCGTCATGGGCCGCGTATCTGCAGGACGAGTGGAAGGCCAGACAGGACCTAACGCTGACATTTGGTCTTCGTTATGACTATCTCACTCAACCACAAACCACCGATGGCAGATTGTGGAATTCTCTCGATCTCAAGAATCAACGCTGGATCATCGGCGCGAGCACCATGCCTGCCTTGTGCAGCGTCGCCAAACAGGCGCCATGCATTCCGGACGCCTTCACGACGGATCCGCATTTCGGCAACGTTGTGCTGGCCGGCAAGCAGTTTTTCGCTCCCGGGCCGGTCAAGGACAACTTTGGCCCGCGCCTCGGAATTGCCTGGCAGATCCATCCCAAGACGGTGTTGCGCGCCGGCGCAGGACTCTATTGGGACGCGCTCCCGGCCCGCAGTCAGTATGCGCAGAACGACCTCGAAGCGGAGGTCTGGCCCGATGGCGTTGCGTTCGCTGTCCCCAACGCCAATCTCGATCCGAACTTCGCCCCAGGCAGCACAGCGCCGGTCCAATTCGTGAGCGACATTCAGGGTCACTTCCCGACGACTCTGCCTACCACGAATCCGTGGGGCATCGGCGGATTCAGCGATGATCCGCGTTACAAAGATCCCTACTCGCTGCAATATCACGTGGAAGTCCAACAGGAGCTGACGCGGGCGACGCTGCTATCCTTGGCATACGTCGGCAGCAGAGACGGAAGGCTTCCCTTCTCCGGCTTGGCGAACGCGGCGCAACACGCATTTCCCACCGGAACTCCGGCGGCGACCGTGGATGCGACCCGCGCCATGCAATGGGTGAACATCAACAATTACACAATGAGCATTGGCCACTCGAACTACAACGGGCTCGAGGCCAAGCTCGACCACCGCTTCACCAACGGACTCAGTGCGCTGGCTTCCTACACGTGGAGCAAGTCCATCGACGAGGGCAGTGGATACTTCAACGCGGAGAACGGCCCGGGAGGCGGCTCGACGGTTCAGAATTTCTACGACCTGCGCAGCGCCCGCGGCGTCTCCAGTTATGACGTCAGTCATTTCTTCTCGCTGGCGAGCGTATATCAGCTGCCGTTTGGGCGAGGCAAGCGCTTCCTCAGCGGCGGTCCGCTGTCCTGGGTTCTCGGCAACTGGGAGGCCAACACGATTCTGCAGGCACGCTCCGGCGTTCCTTACAATCTTCTGGTCAGCGGCGACATTGCGAATTTGAAAGGCAGTGCGCCCAGCATCGGGACCTATGGACGTCCGAACATCATCGCTGATCCGTTTAGCGCCGGCCCGGTGATGGCGAATCCCGACCCTGCTTGCCACTTCAGCACTGCGCAGAAGATGCCGAATGGAAAGTTCGGCAGCGCTCCGGTTGCAGTGAAGAATCCGACCAACTACTACAACCCGTGTGCCTTCACGATTCCCTCGGGAGCGTTCGGCGATCTCGGACGAAATGCGTTCCGTTCGGCCGCGGTCTTTAACACGGACTTCTCGTTGATCAAAGCGGTGCCCATCAGGGAATCGCTGAATCTCGAGCTACAATTCCAGTTCTTCAACATCTTCAACGTTCAGAACTGGGACGCCCCGACGAACTCTTCGCTTACCGTGAATTCGTCGGCAACTACAATCAACGGCAAGTCGGGGCAGATCACCGGCCTTGCTCAGGGCACCACCGCGAGAGAGATGCAGTTCGGCTTGCGGTTCGTTTTCTAATTTGTAGAACCCGCTGCTCCGGCCGCACGCGTTACCGGAGCAGCGATGCAATGGATTCAACTAATCTCCTGATCGACTGTACTGTCACGCGCTGCTCCCATGTCCATCAACGAAAATCCGGGACGTCGCAAATTCGTTAAGCATCTTGCTGCTGGAATTGCCGCTGCCCCGATTCTTGCGGCCGGCGACACCTCATTTGCCCACTCGCCGCAAACATCGCCTAATCGCGCGTCGGAACATGGCTTCATCTTCAATATTCTCGATTTTGGAGCGGTGCCAGACGGCGCCACTCTGAATACAAAAGCGATCCAGGCAGCGGTCGATTTTTGCGCACAAAAGGGCGGGGGAAAGGTGGTTATTCCGCCCGGTCGGTATCTTTCGGGACCGATTTTTCTCAAGAGCAACCTCGAATTCGAGCTAATGAGCGGCGCTACGCTGCTCGGAAATACGAATTTCGACCACTATCCCGCCATTGCCGGACGCTGGGAGGGCCTGGATCGCACGATTTTCGCCTCCCTACTGACCGGAAAAGACCTCGAAAACGTCACAATTTGTGGCTCTGGAACCATGGATGGACAGGGAGAGGTGTGGTGGAAGGCCCATCGCGAGACGTCTAAGTTGCGGAAAAGCCTTGGAGTAGAGGGCCGCGAGCCGGAAAATCCGCCGAGTGCGCCCCTGAAATGGCCGCGTCCGCGCATGATCTACCTCCATGGGTGCCGGAATGTGCGGATCAGCGGACTGACAATCCTCAATTCGCCTTCATGGAACATCCATCCAGTCCTTTGCGAGAACATAAATATCGATGGATTGACCATCGTTGGGCCGGGAAACTCACCCAATACCGACGGAATCGACCCGGATTCCTGCCGCCGCGTGCGCATTTCGAACTGCTATATCAGCACTGGCGATGATTGCATAGTCATCAAATCGGGATATAAATATCAGCCCGGAGTCACGCAAGTGCCCAGCGAAGATGTCGTGGTGTCCAATTGCGTCTTCGGAACGGGCCACGCCGGCGTCGCAATTGGCAGCGAAACTTCCGGCGGAGTGCGCAATGTGACGGTCGCAAATTGCGTTTGCAATGGCACTCGGCGCGGTCTTTACATCAAATCAGCGCGCGGCCGGGGCAACATCGTCGAGAATTTTCGTGCCACAAATGTGGTGATGAAGGACATTATCGAGGGCGGAATCATGGTGGGAATATACTACACCGGCGCCGATCGCGACCGCGTTCTGCCGAAAAATGAGGCTACGCCGACCTTCCGCAACTTTCATTTTTCCGATATCACGCTCGAAAACGCGCAGCAAGGGGCCTTAATTGAAGGTTTGCCGGAAAATCCAATCCGCGAAATCAGTCTTTCGAACATCGTTTTGAACGGCGTAAACACCGGAATCAGTTGCTCCGGAGTCGAGCACGCCGGCTTCGAGAACATTCAAGTGAATGCAGACAGTGGAGCGTCGGCCGCTTTTCGCAATGTTCAGGACGTGGAAATCTCACGTATCAGCACACTAAAATCCAATTCGGCGCCGTTACTGCGATTGCAAGGCGTGAAAAGCGCCATCATCTCGTCGTGTTCGGCTGCTGAAGGCAGCAGCGCTCTACTGGAAGTGCGCGGAACGGACAGCGCCGGCATCAGTCTTGTGCTGAATCGCGTGCCAAAAGGCGTACAGGAAGTCGCATTGGTGGACGGCGCCAGCCCCACTGTGGTGGAGAAACGTGCCTGAAACTCTGATCCAAAGCCGCGTTCTGAAGCTCGATCCGCGCGACAACGTTCTGATCGCGCTGCAGAATCTGCGCCTCGGCGACCCTGTAAGGTACGAAAATTCCGAGATCACGCTTGCATCTGATGTCGCGGCCAAGCACAAATTTGCCACCAGAGACTTGGCTGCTGGCGACCAAGTAATCATGTATGGCGTGCTTGTCGGCAAAGCGGTGCAGCCGATTCGCAAAGGCGAGGCCATCACAACTCGAAATATCCGCCACGAAGCAAGTGGCTTCCATGAGAAATCGGGCACCTTCAACTGGATTCCGCCCGACGCTTCGCGCTGGAAAAAAACGAAATTCATGGGTTATCGCCGCGCCGATGGCCAGGTAGGAACGCGCAATTACTGGCTCGTCGTGCCGTTAGTCTTCTGCGAAAACCGCAATATCGACGTTCTGAAGAAGGCTTTCGAAGAAGAATTGGGCTACGCGTCGCCGCAAGTTCATCGTCAGCAGGTGGCAGAACTTGCGCGCTTGTACCGCGAAGGGCGCACAAATGAGATCGCGAATTATCAGTTTCGTGCTTCAGAAGACCGCCCGCGCGCCAAAGGACTGTTCCCAAACGTCGATGGCATAAAGTTTCTGACCCACGAACGCGGCTGTGGCGGCACGCGCGAGGATGCAAAGAACCTTTGCGGACTGATCGCCGGATATCTGCATCATCCAAATGTTGCCGGTGCAACGGTGTTAAGTCTCGGTTGCCAACACTCGCAGATCGACATTTTGCGCGAAGAAATCCAGCAACGCGACCCGCATTTCAGCAAGAAACTCATCATTCTCGAGCAGCAACGCAGCGCTTCCGAGCGCGAAATGTTGTCGCAAGCGGTGCGCGAAAGCTTTGTCGGACTCGCCGAAACCAACGAGTTGCAGCGCTCCGAAGCATCGCTTTCGCATCTCTGCGTGGGACTAAAGTGCGGCGGATCGGATGGTTTCTCGGGAATCTCTGCCAATCCTGCCATCGGTCGTGTATCAGACATGGTCGCGGCGCTCGGCGGGACGACCATTCTGGCCGAATTTCCCGAGCTCTGCGGTGTCGAACAATCGCTGATTGAGCGCAGCGCGCGGCCGGAAGTAGGCGATCGTTTTATCGAATTAATGCGCGATTACGCCGCTCGCGCCAAGGCTGTGCGTGCGGGATTCGACATGAATCCATCGCCGGGAAACATCAAAGACGGTCTGATTACCGACGCCATGAAGTCCGCAGGCGCCGCGAAAAAAGGCGGAACGTCGCCTGTAACCGCCGTTTTGGATTATCCCGAGTACGCGCGCCAGCCTGGATTGAACCTGCTTTGCACGCCGGGAAGCGACGTGGAAGCCGTTACCGCGCAAGTGGGGGCAGGCGCAAACGTGGTTCTCTTCACCACAGGATTGGGCACTCCGACCGGAAATCCGATCGCTCCGGTGATCAAAATATCCACGAATTCCGAGCTGGCGGGTCGCATGCCGGACGCAATCGATATCGATACCGGACCAATCATCTGCGGAGAAGAGTCGGTGGAGCAGGCAGGAGAGTCGATTTTGGGGTTGATTGTGAAAGTTGCAAGCGGCGAATTGAAGACCAAGGCCGAATTACTGGGTCAGGACGACTTTATTCCATGGAAGAGAGGCGTATCTCTCTGAGCAAGCAGAACCCAAACTCGTCCGGATTTCGCCTCGACGGCAAGGTTGCAATCGTTACAGGAGGCGCCAGCGGCATTGGCCAGGCCATCGTCGAATCGTTTGTGCAGGGCGGAGCGTTTGTCCACATTCTGGATATCAACGAAAAAGCCGCTCAAAATGTGGCTGAACAGCTCACCAATGGACTCGAGCGGGCCGCGTGGCAGCGCTGCGATGTTTCCAATCAGCAGGAAGTGAAGGATGTTTTTTGCACGATTGGCGCCAATAGCCCCATTCACATCCTCGTGAATAATGCCGGGATCGCTCACGTCGGCAAGCTGGAGAACACTGCCGAAGCCGATTTCGACAGCGTTTTCAGGGTTAACGTCAAAGGCGTGTATAACTGCATGCACGCCGCCATCGATTATCTCAAGGCGGGCGGCGGCGGAACGATACTCAACATAGCGTCCATCGCCGCCACCGCCGGTCTCGCAGAACGGTTTGCGTACTCGATGAGCAAAGGCGCGGTGCTGACGATGACGTATTCCGTTGCGCGCGATTATCTGCAACAGAACATTCGCTGCAACTGCATTTCTCCGGCGCGCGTGCACACGCCGTTTGTCGATGGATTCTTGCGCAAGAATTATCCCGGACAGGAGGCCGACATGTTCGACAAGCTGTCGCAATCGCAGCCGATTGGACGCATGGCGCAGCCGTCGGAAGTCGCAGCGCTGGCGCTATTTCTCTGTTCCGATCAAGCGGCATTCATTACTGGAACGAACTATCCCATCGATGGAGGCTTTCTCAATCTGCACGGTTGAGTTGATGTTCCCTCTCCTTCGATGATCAAGATTGACGCGCACCAGCACTTCTGGCATTACGATCCGGTCCGCGATGGCTGGATCAGCGACGAAATGGCCATACTCAAACGTGATTTTTTGCCGGAACAGCTTTTGTGCGAGATGAAGTCTGCCGATATCCAGGCTTCGGTTGCGATTCAAGCGGACCAATCCGAAGAGGAGACTCTCTTTCTGCTCAGCCTGGCAAAGGATTATGAAGAGATTTGCGGCGTCGTCGGCTGGGTAGATCTGCGCGCGGATGATTTGCCCGAGCGTCTCGATTTCTTTTCCCGTTTCGACAAGCTTCGCGGATTTCGGCACATTGTGCAGTCCGAGCCCGATGACGAGTTCATGCTGCGTGGTGACTTCCTGCGTGGAATCGGCTCTCTTGCTGGATATGGCTTTACCTACGACATTCTGATTTACCCGAGGCAGTTGCCGGCAGCAATTAAACTGGTGCAGCGATTCCCTTCCCAGCGCTTCGTCGTCGATCACCTGGCTAAACCCCCGATCAGATCTCGTGACATCGCGCAGTGGCGGGAGGACATTACTGCACTCGCAGAGCATGAGAACGTCTACTGCAAGCTCTCCGGACTCGTAACTGAGGCCGACTGGCGCAGTTGGTGTGCGGAAGATTTCGCGCCCTATCTCGACGTGGTCTTTGAAAGATTCGGCGTAGGCCACGTGATGTTTGGCTCCGACTGGCCGGTTTGTCTGCTCGCCGCCAGTTATTCACAAGTGAACCACCTCATCGACGACTACACGCGTCAGTTCTCAGATGCAATCCGGGCCAAGATCTTCGGATTGAACGCCGTCCGCTTCTATGGACTTACAACTTAGAGACAAAGTTGTGCTCATTACCGGAGGAGCAAAAGGCATCGGTGCAGCCGTAGTTCGCGCCTGCGCCGACGAAGGCGCGCTGCCCATCAGCGTCGATCGTGACGAACACACCAACCGCGAGTTGCATTCGGAGTTGCAGAAGAACGGAAAAGAATGTCATACGATCAGCGGCGAGCTGAGCCGCGCCCAAGATTGCGAATATGCAGTCACTGAGGCGCAGAAAAAATGGGGACGGATCGATGCTCTCGTCAACAATGCCGGAGTAAATGATCGCGTGGGACTCGAACACGGCAGTCCCGCGGAGTTCGTCGCGTCGCTCGAACGTAATCTTCTGCACTACTACAACACCGCGCATTACACCCTGCCGTTCCTGAAGAAATCGAAGGGAACCATCGTCAATGTCAGCTCGAAGACGGCCATCACGGGTCAAGGCGGTACTTCTGGCTATGCATCCGCCAAAGGCGCGATTCTGGCGCTCACGCGCGAGTGGGCTGTCGAGCTTCTACCCTATGGAATTCGCGTGAATGCCGTCGTACCCGCCGAAGTCATGACGTCGCTTTACCAGCAGTGGCTGCAAACTTTTCCCAATCCTGACGAAAAGCTCCAGAGCATCGTCTCCAGGATTCCGCTCGACAAGCGGATGACTAGGCCGGAAGAGATAGCGTCCACAATTGTCTTTCTTATCTCGGCCAGAGCGAGCCACGTGACCGGACAACATCTCTACGTTGACGGCGGATACGTTCACCTGGATCGCGCGCTCACGTAACCCGCCATGACGACCGCCGCACAAAACGCTCCGCTGACCGAACGACGGTTCCTGCTGCCGTTCGTCCTCATCACTTGCCTCTTTTTTCTGTGGGCGCTCGGCGTGAACCTGAACGACATCCTGATTCCGCATCTTAAGACGGCATTCCTGCTCACGGATTTTGAGTCTTCGCTGATTCAGACCGCATTCTTCAGTGGATATTTTCTCGCGGCCTTTCCCGCAGGGCGGCTGATGGAGCGCGTGGGATACAAGAACGGCATCCTAATCGGTCTGCTCACCTGCGCGGCCGGCGCAGTCCTCTTTATTCCTGCCGCTTCCATGCGCGTCTACGGCTTCTTTCTTTTTGCATTATTCGTAATGGCCTGCGGACAATCATTCCTCGAAGTCGCAGCCAATCCGTACGTCACGGTTCTTGGGCCGTCTGCGAGTTCGGAGCGGCGACTGAATTTTTCGCAGTCCTTCAACTCTGTGGGTGCGCTGCTCACGCCGGTGATCGGCGCCGCCTTCATCCTTACCGGCGTTAAGTATTCGGTCAGCGAACTCAAATTGATGCCGCCGGATCAATTGCAGGCATTCCAGGCTGCGGAAGAGAATACGGTGAAGACGCCGTATCTGGTGATCACCGGAATCTTTCTGCTGATGGCCGCGCTCATCTATTTCGCGCATCTGCCTGACGTACGCGAGGAAGCAGACGAACAGCAGGAACCCGGCGGCCAGGAGTTACGCGAGGCGCTTGCGCATCGGCATCTCGTGCGCGGAGTGCTGGCACAATTCTTTTATGTCGGCGCGCAAGTGGGTGTTGCCAGCTTCGTCATTCGTTTCGCACAGCATTCCATTCCCGGCACAGTGGACAAGGCCGCAGCAAATTACCTCAAGCTGCACCTGCTCGGATTCATGGTCGGCCGCTTTGCCGGCTCCGCAATCATGAAGAAGATCGCCGCACCGCGACTGCTGTCCGTCTTCGCGGCCGGATCACTGATCTGCGCGGTAGTCGCGTTGACCGCGTCGGGAGTAATTCCGGTCTGGGCGATTGTGCTGATCGGATTCTTCCACTCCATCATGTTCCCCACGATTTTTGCGCTGAGCATTAAAGACCTCGGCAAATACACGAAGATCGGCTCGTCCTTGCTTGTAATGTCGATTATCGGAGGCGCAGTCTTCCCCGCGATCATGGGCCTCCTCTCCGATCGCACCAATATACAGACGGCATTTGTAATACCACTCATCTGCTACGTTTACGTGCTCTACTTCGCCGTTTCTGGATACAAGCCGGCCGCCGTATCTGGCGCGCCAACGGTGCAAACGCTGACGGCCCGATGAAGCAAGAATCGCATCGCCGCTACTGCTTGGCACTGGATCTCAAGGACGATCCTCAGTTGATCGCCGAATACGAGCGCTACCACCGCAAGATCTGGCCGGAGATCACGGCGAACCTTCGTGACTGCGGGATTGAGGACCTCGAGATCTACCGCATGGGCACGCGGTTGTTCATGATAATGGAAGTGAATGACAGCTTCTCATTTGAGACGAAAGCCGAAGCTGACCGGCGCAATCCGAAGGTCCAGGAATGGGAACAGTTGATGTGGAAGTTTCAATCGCCGCTGCCACACGCAAAGCCAGGTGAGAAGTGGTTGCTGATGGATCGAATATTCAAGCTTGAAGAATGATGCTGCTGCGTGAATGCAGATCAATAAAAGGACCCCTCGATGAACGATAAGAACATGACTCGACGCTCGTGGTTGAAAGGAGCGGGCGCATCTTTGATTGCGGCGACCACGCTGAATGGACAGCAGTTACCGCCGGCCGACCAGCACTTGGTGAGCCCGGAACAACCTGTGGGAGAGCCACCTGCAATTGCGGCCAATCGCGAGCAGCGCATGGCGTGGTGGCATGCGGCCAAATTCGGCATGTTCATCCACTGGGGACTGTACAGCGTGCGCGCGCGTCATGAATGGGCGATGGAGAACGAGGCGATTCCGATCGAGGAATATGTGGCGCTCGCTAAGCAATTCAAGCCGAAGCCGAATGCGCCGCGTGATTTT
>CAZLIE010000102.1:0-16153 GCA_964559345.1 uncultured Terriglobales bacterium | reverse complement strand
AAGCGGCTAATCTCCATGCAAGAGCGGTGCGCCTGCAAAATTGCTGGCCGCGTTCGCACTCCACCACTCATCAAACGCATTCAACGCGCGCTCGCATTGGATGCGGTGGCGCTCGCGTTTGTCGCGCACTTGCCGGCAGGCTTCATCATCGAGCGGCAGCAGAAGATCGAACGTGATGTTTGCCGGCTGAAAGGTTCTCGGGTCTGCGTTGCAGATGTAATGCATCAGCGATCCCATCGCGCTCTCGCGCGGAGGCGCAACCGGCCCTTGACTCGACGCAAAAGCCGCCGCGTGAATGCCGGCCAGCAAGCCTGCAGCGATAGATTCCGTGTAACCTTCAACTCCACAAATCTGGCCGGCGAAGAACACTTTCGGATGCGGCTTCATCTGCAGCGTCTTTTGCAGCAGTGTCGGCGCATTGATGTACGTGTTGCGATGGATTTGTCCGTAGCGCAGGAACTTCGCATATTCCAGGCCGGGAATGAGCCGCAATACTCGCGCTTGCTCGTCAAATTTCAGGTGGTTCTGAAAGCCAACGATGTTGTAGGAGTCTGCGCGCAGGTTTTCACGGCGTAGTTGCACGACTGCGTATGGCTGTTGTCCGGTTCGTGGATCTCGCAATCCTACCGGCTTCATGGGACCGAAGCGCAGCGTGTCGCGTCCGCGGCGAGCGGTCTCTTCGATGGGCAAACAGCCTTCAAAGTAGTTGAGCTTCTCCCAGTCGTGTCCGTTGGCCGAATGGGCTTCCAAGAGTGCATCGTAAAAGCGGTCGTATTCCTCTCGCGAGAACGGACAATTGAGGTAGTCGGCGGCTCCTTTGTCGTAGCGGGCAGCAAAGTACACCTTCGACAGATCAATCGAGTCGGCGTCCACGACAGGACTGATGGAATCGTAGAAATACAGATGATCGCTGCCGCTGAGTCGCGCGATCTCTTGCGAGAGCGCGTCGGAAGTCAGCGGACCCGACGCGATGATCGTGATGTCGTTCACCTCGTCGACGGTTGTGACTTCCTCGCGACGAATTTCAATCAAAGGTTCCGCAGCGATTGCATCCATGATGCGCCGTGAGAACGCTTCACGATCGACAGCCAGCGCGTGCCCGGCTGGCACGGCGCTCTCGTCTGCGCAGCGCAAGAGCAACGATCCGGCACGTCGCATCTCCTGCTTGAGCAGCCACGGAGCTGTGTTCTCGCTCTCGCTTTTGAGCGAGTTTGAGCAGACGAGCTCGCCGAAATCGGCAGTCTGATGCGCGGGAGTCATCTTCACCGGACGCATTTCGTACAAGATCGTGCGCACGCCGCGCCGCGCACACTGCCACGCAGCTTCGCAGCCTGCGAGTCCGGCGCCGATGATGGCAATCGGAGAGAGCAAGATTAGTCCTTTTAGAGATTGTAGTGGGGCTTCGCCAAGACAGCTTCACCCGTTACCGCAGGTGGATCCTTTAGAACAGGGCCGGGGTGATCTTCATGCTCATGTCCACGGCTTGTGGAGAATGTGTGAGAGCGCCGACAGAGATGTAATCGACTCCGGTTTCCGCGTAGCTGCGGATGTTTTGCAGATTCATTCCACCGGAAGCCTCCAAAGGCACGCGACGCGTATGTCGCTCGACCCGCTCGACGGCTTTACGCACCGTTGCCGGATCCATGTTGTCGAGCAACACAGCTTCGGCGCCGTTCGCGAGCGCCTCATCGAGTTCCGCGAGCGTTCGCACTTCAATCTCGATTGGCTGCGAACCTACACGCGCTTCCTGCGCCTTCTTCAGCACCTTCTCGATGCCGCCGCCCAGCGAAATATGGTTGTTCTTAATGAGCACGCCATCTGAGAGATCCAAGCGATGATTGTGCCCGCCGCCACAACGGACACCGTACTTGTCGAGAAGGCGTAATCCGGGCACCGTTTTGCGCGTGTCGAGAATGCGCGCCTTGGTGCCTGCGACTGCGTCCACGTATCGCCGCGTAGTGGTTGCAATGCCGCTCATGCGTTGCAGCAGATTCAGAATCACACGCTCGGAGGACAGGATCACGCGCGCGTTGTGACGGATGACCGCGATTGCCTGCCGGTCATGCAGGCGAACGCCATCGAACACTTCGGGATGGCTGATGACCTCGTGATGTCCGATAGTGGACTTATCCAGCGTACTGAATATCTCGAGAATTCTGCTTACCGATCCCAGTCCGGAAAGGATGCACGCTTGCTTGGCGTGGATTGTCGCCGTTGCGCGCATGCGCGGATCGATGCAAGCTTGGGTGGTCGCGTCCCGAGTAGCACGGTCTTCGAGCAACGCCCGCTCAAGGATTTCAGAGATGCGCTGACTGTGCCAGTCCAATGTGCTGTGTCTTGACCTGACTTCCCAGAGGAGGAGTGTGGCTGAATGCCAAACAATTAGAGTACGAGCCTGCCCAGTCCGCGTCAACGCGGAGCACGCGCCAGAGGTTGACTCCTTCTATTCTGGCGGACACTATTCTTCTGGCAGGCAGTGACCCCGTCTCTTCTGGCAGGCAGTGACCCCGTCCGGTGTAGCGCAATTATGCGCGTTGGCGTTCATAGACCTGCAAACACGGGAGCTATTGCTTACATCCAAGACATCTAGTTCCTAAGCGTCTTTGGAACACGAGATTGCAAGGAAGGTGTTTATGGCAGATCCTCTGCACCGTAGCAGTGATATTCCCGAGTTTGACACGTATCCTGGGTCGGCTGGGAATGCAGGATCGTTGCGCAACGACATTAAGAGCAACGCAGGACGTCTACAATCGCAAGACCAAATTCTACATGCCGATCGTGAGTTGCCGGCCGAAATCCCGATTCTTGACCCTCAGCGGGAACTGGAACGCGGGGAGACCGCCAGCAATGGGCGTCTAAACCGAACCGCAGAACAAATTGGCGGCGCGCTCGGACAAGCTGTAAATCAGGCACGACGCGCGCCAGGCAATGCCCGTCAGCGGCTGCACGTCGTGCGTAACCGGGTAGCGCAGGTGAGTGGTCACGCGGCTGAAGATATCTCCACATCGGCGTCTTCTCTCGCGGAAAATGCACAGCAAAAAGCCCGTCAAGTCGCCGATCAGGCGCAGCAAAAAGCCCGTGAACTGGGCGATAATGCACAGCAGAAGGCTCGCGATCTGGCGCGAACGGCCCAGGAAAAGGCACGCGATCTGGCGGATGCTGCCGAGCAGCGCGGACGAGTAATTGCCGAGAGAGCCGGCGAAATCGGCGATCGCGTCCAGCAGCGCGCCGGTGAGATCAAGCAGCAATTAGATTCCCGAACGCGCGAACTGCGTGCAGAAGCTGGCGTCCGTGCGGATCAAGTGCGCCAGCGAGGCGAGCACATCCTCCGTGAACGTCCACTGGAAGCGCTTGGCTGCATAGCCGCTGGAGCGTTTGCTTTGGGAGTCATACTTCGAATTGCGAGGTCCAGTAATGCAAGTGGCTACTGAATACAATTCGCACAAGTCGATCGGCGACGTGGTGCAGGAACTGAAAAACGACACGCGCGACTTCGTCCAGACGCGATTGCAGATTCTCAACCATGAAATGAAAGAGAAGATCGACATCTGGAAAGTCGCAATTCCGATGTTCGTGATTGCAGCGGTGCTCGCCGGCGTTTCCTTTCTCGTCCTGACGTTTGCGTTGGTCTCGTTCCTCGCCGGAATCTTTCAGCCAAGCCCGTACGCATGGTGCTATGGAGCGCTGATTATCTTCGCCGTGTACGTGATTGGAGCGTTTCTGCTGTTTTATTTCGCCAAACGGGAGATACAGCAGGCCGGATTGGCGCCCGTTCGCACGATTCGCGTCCTCAAAGACGACCAGCTCTGGATACAGAATGAAGCGAGGTCACAAGCATGACGACCACAGATAAGAATCTTCCACCCGATCGTTTGCCCGCTGAACTTCTCGAAAAGCGCGCGGCAGAACAGCGGCGCAGCTTACATAATCACGTTCAGGAACTTCGGTCGGTGGTTCGCAATGAGATCCGCGAACGCACCGACGTGAAGAAAAATGTGCGCCGCCATTTCGGGGCAGTCGCTGGTGTGACCGCGATGCTGGCTTTGTCTGCCGGCTACGGCTTTGCCGGAATGTTTACACGGCAATAGACTGACGGGTTTTGACCCTTCGTGAGCCGCATTGGAACGGTTTTTAGCTACGAATGAGGCCATTGAGCGCAGGGTTCAGACCACCTGCCGGCGTAGTTTCATACTTGATTAGGCCCATTTTCTGCCGGTTTGTTCGCCTTTCTTCACGTAAACACTGGAAGCAGACTGTCATCTATCCAGTAACGTTCGTGTAGCCGAGCGCCGGCTGCCGGAAGCCAACCGGCATCGCCTAAGGCGCTTGCCTGTGAACCACGCGAAACATCCCCTAAAGCTGACGAATTGTGGATTGTTCGTGGTATAACCCAATTGCCCTACCCCGTTTGTCTTCGATTTTTCTGCCCTTTGGGCGCTAAGGAGATGCAGTTTGTCTGACGCAAGAACTGGCAGAAGGTTCCCGCTGAATCTGCCGATAACCATTCGGGAGGGAGAATCGGCGGACCAAACCTCAGGTACCACCCAAAATGTGAGCGCAGCCGGCGTGTATATCCAGGCTGATGCCCAACTCGAGGTCGGCACTGAGATTGAGTTTGAGATCACTTTACCCTCCGAAATTATCGGAACAAACCAGGATGTTCGCGTGCGCTGCCAAGGCCGCGTCGTGCGCAAGGAACGTCCGCGGGACAGTAAGAACCACAACAATGGGGTGGCCTGCGTAATCGATAACTACAAGTTTGTTCGAAGTACCTAAGCAGTCACAGAATTGAGGACGGCGAAGTCCGCCGCAGCAGAAAAATGCTCAAGATCATACTTGCAGACAGTCAGGCGATCTTCCGCGCTGGAGCGGCCAAAGTGCTCGCCGTAGAAGACGATTTCCGCATCGTGGCGCAGTGCGAAAACACAGAACGCATGGTCGCCGCCCTCGAAAGCTTCCGCGCGAACGTGCTTATTTTCTCGTCGGCGATGCGCGTGGACATCCGCAAACTCGTCGAACAAGCCAAGCAGATCAAGACTCGGCTGGTTCTCGTGATCGAAAGCGGAGACAGCAGCGCACAATATATCCAGGTCGGAATTGGCGGCGTTGTATTTCGCAACGTGAGCGGAACAGCGTTGGTCGAATGTGTCCGCAAAGTAGCCAAGGGCGAGACTTGGGTTCAGGACACTGGCGCGGCTGCAGAAGCGAACGAAAACGACGTTGTCGGAGCTCGCGTACGCGATCGTCTGACTCCGAAAGAACTCAAAATTGTGGCCTTGATCGTCCAGGGATTTAAGAACAAGGAAATCGCTACCCAGCTCGGAACGACCGAACAGGTCATTAAGAATTATCTGCGGAACGTTTATGACAAGATCGGCGTCTCCGATCGGCTGGAACTTGCGCTATTTACGATCCATCACCGAATCCTGGCCGAAGCGGCTGCGGCCCTGGCGGGAACGGTAAACACGGCCAGCAATTAGCTCGGGGAACTACAGTTTTCCTGTAACACTCTGCCAATCCTGTACTTAACGTCTTCTCTATAGGCGTTTCAGCGCGCCTGTGGGCGAGGAATTAGACCGGATATTCGCACCTTCTGCTCTGCTTTTTCAGACGCCCTTCTTCTTGGGCTTCGACCGCCACTTTTCTCGCTCCTACGGGTTCCCACACGTGAAGCGGCGGAAGTCTTCGTCTCTGCATCTAACTTTGAGCGCCGCTATCGTCTAATATCCGGGAGAACAAGCCTCTCCCTCCGCGCGAAAGGTTCCACCAATGACGGTACCCACCGACTCACAAGGGAACGAGAGTTCTTTGCATCCTGCTGCAGATTCAACTCCCGCCGACGCGTCGAACCAGAGCCTGACTGGCTCTGCGTATGATTCGACGCCCGAGGATTCGCAGTGGGACGATCCCGCCTACGTTCCGGAACGTGAGTTCGTCTTGATGCCGCTGTTTCGCCGCATCGGCGAGAAACTCGGACTGAGGAAACGTCCCGCCGAAGCTGACTACCGTTACGAAACAGCGAGTCGGCAACAAGCGACCGATCAGCAGCCTGCGGAGGTGATTCCTGAGGCAACGTCTTGGCGCGAGCAATCCCACGAAGACAGAGCTTTCGAGCCTGTAATTTCAGATGAACGCGCTCTTGCGCGCCACATCCATGTCGCGCAGACGGGACTCGCGGCGGAGCCTTCGGTCGCAGATACACAATCCTTGGAAAGCATTGAGCCGGCGACCGCCGCACCGGTAGAACAAATCGAACCCGAGCAACAGCCCGAACCAGTACTTCAGGCTTCCGCTCTGCCGGTGGAAGCGCCGACCGTAGAAGAACCAGAGACATTCGAAGCCGAAGCGGCGATTGCACAGGAGAGTGTCGCCTCGTCGCCTGCTGAAGTCATCTCGGAAGAACTTATTCGCGACGAAACAAAGTGGACCGAAGCTCCAGCTTCGATTCCGGCACAAGAGTGGCACCCGGAGCCTGCGCCAGTGGCTGAAAGCTCGTGGCAATCGGAATCCATCGCAGCGGCTCAATCCGGCCTTGAACAGGTTGAGTTTGCGAGGGTGGCGGAACAGCCGCTCCCGCCAGCAACGATCAGCAATGAGTGGCGAACTGAGTCGGTGACGCCAGAATCCGAAACGGTCGAAGCTCCGGCATTGCAGCGTGAACGTGCGTGGCGCGAGTCGGAACAGCCTAAACCGGCCGCCACAAAGGTTGCTGGGCCGCGGCTGATCAGCACGAACTCCAAACAGAAGTCGCTCCCGATGTGGAAGCGGGTCGACTGGTCGCAGCAATTCACGCCGCAGCGGGTGGCAATCCTTGGGGCGGCGGCAATGGCAATTTTGATGGTGCTTGGTATCTCGGTGGCCCGGCGACCTGCGGGGAGCCTGCTGCCGGAACAACAGCAGGTCCGGAGCATTCAACCCGGCGGAGTTACGTTAACCACTCATCCGCGTCGAGCCATGCCGACGGTACTTCGGCAAGCGCGGCGCCAAAGCATGGCGCCTGCTCCGATTGCAAGCCGTCCGGCAACGCGGCCGCAACGTGCTGCCAGGTACAGTGAGCCCGATGTGGTCACGCACTACTACAAGAAAGAGAAGCCCTCGCCCACGCATCAATCGACCGTCGCGGGCGTACCGCACTTCTCAGACATGGAATAGCTCTGCCACGCAGACTGGACTATGAGGCGGAGCGCCCTAGCTTCACCAGGTTCGCTTCCATCAGCCCGGTGAGGTCCTTCTTCTCCAGGCCGTGTACCCGTTTGTTGAAGTCATCCACCTTGCTGGAATAGTTCATCGAGCAGAACTATGGGCCGCACATGGAGCAGAAGCCCGCTTCCTTGTAGTAGTCGTCGGGCAGAGTCTCGTCATGCATGGCACGGGCTGTCGCCGGATCGAGTGACAGCTCAAACTGCTTTTCCCAGTCAAACGTGTAGCGCGCATAGCTGATGGCGTCATCGCGGTCGCGAGCGCCCGGACGGTGCCTCGCCAAGTCTGCGGCATGGGCGGCGATCTTGTAAGCGATGATGCCGTCCTTCACGTCCTTCTCGTTTGGAAGACCAAGATGCTCTTTGGGAGTGACGTAGCAGAGCATCGACGCGCCATGCCACCCGATCATAGCCGCTCCAATCGCGCTGGTGATGTGGTCGTAGCCAGGCGCAATGTCCGTGACGAGCGGACCGAGCGTATAGAAGGGAGCGCCGTCGCAGAGCGCGATCTCTTTATCCACCTGTTCCTTGATCTTGTCCATGGGAACGTGGCCCGGGCCTTCGATCATGACCTGCACGTCGCGCTCCCAAGCTTTTCTCGTCAACTCACCCAAGGTGGCGAGTTCAGCGAATTGCGCTTCGTCACTGGCGTCCGCGATGCAGCCAGGCCGTAGGCCATCGCCGAGTGAGTACGACACATCGTGCTTGGCGAGGATCTTGGTGATGTCGTCGAAGCGTTCGTAGAGGAAGTTCTGCTTGTGATGATGGGCCATCCATTGCGCGAGGATCGCGCCCCCGCGGCTGACGATCCCGGTAATGCGCTTCGAGACCATGGGCAAGTACTGGATGAGCACGCCCGCATGGACGGTCATGTAGTCCACGCCTTGCCCCGCCTGCTCTTCGACAACCTCGAGGTAGATCTCCGCAGTGAGATCCTCAATGCGTTTTACCCGGCTGATCGCCTCGTAGATGGGCACGGTCCCAATCGGCACCGGCGAGTGGCGCAAGATGGCTTGCCGGATTTGCGGGATGTCTCCACCGGTCGAGAGGTCCATCACGGTATCGGCCCCAAAGTGGACCGCGGTGTGCAGTTTCTTGAGCTCACCCTGGATATCGGACGCCACAGCGGAATTGCCAATGTTCGCGTTGATCTTGCAGCATGACGCCACGCCGATCGCCATCGGCTCGAGCTCAGGATGATTGACGTTTGCGGGGATGATCATGTGACCCGCGGCCACCTCGTCACGCACGAACTCCGGCGACAGCTTCTCCTTTTGCGCGACGAATTCCATTTCCTCAGTGATCATGCCGCGTCGCGCGTAGTGCATCTGAGAAACATTCTGATCGCCGGTTTTTTTTACGTGCTCGCGGCGTTTCTTGATCCACTCTGCCCGCGGCTGAGGAACGTCGTACCCGTTGCTGCTTTCACCAAGCTTGCTGTGGCCGTTCTGAACAGTCATTGTCGTTGCGCCTCGCGCTTCAAAGAAAAATTATACGCACCCTGGCGCCTCAGCGAGCGAAAGACACCCGTCGGCGCGAAGCAAGATACCAACAGTTTTCTTGACCGCGTCAGTGAGCCGGACTAACCTCAATAGGTGCCAGCCGGTCGATACTTGCGCTTCGGAATCGCAATCACGGTGATCGTGTGCGCGCTTGCCTACCTCGCCTTCACTGGAATTCAGGAGAGCAAGAGCTACTACGTGACCATCAAGGAATTGCAGGGAATGGGTAGCCAGTCGCATGCGAAACGCTTGCGAGTTGCTGGCACTGTGGTTCCCGGTAGCATCCGGCGTCAAGGCACGGGCGCGGATTTCGAGCTTGACGAGAATGGCTTAAGACTTCCGATCGCCTATCGCGGTGTCGAGCCGCCGCCTGACACTTTCAAGGACAGCTCTCAAGCCTTAGCGGAAGGCACTTACGGAACCGACGGCGTCTTTCACGCGCAGCAGATCCAGGCGAAGTGTGCCTCCAAGTACGCTCCCGCCACGAATGGGACTCCAGCCAGCTCCAAAGCTCCGCAAGCGGCGATGCAGAGCCCAGCGCCAGGACAGGTCTCCAACTAGCACTTGGCTGCGTCTCACTCCAGCTTAGACAGTGCAAATCAGCAACCAGCAGTTGTGCTCGAGAGTGTAAGCAAGCTCTTCTCGCGATTTGCCGCGCTTCATGACCTCACGGCTAATTTCGATTCGGGAAAACTCTACGCGCTTCTCGGCGAAAACGGAGCGGGCAAGACTACGCTGCTGCGGATCATCGCGGGATTGGCGCGCCCCACACAGGGGACGGTACGCGTATTCGGCAGCGGCGATCTACACAGCATCAGGGCCCGCATTGGATACATGGCGCACTCATCGCTGCTCTATGACGAGCTCACCGGAAGAGAGAACTTCGCGTTCTATCATGGCCTCTATTCGGATGAGACCGGCACTAAGATCGAAGAATTGCTTGAGGCGGTCGGCCTGGCGAATGTAGATGCTAAGCGGCGAGTCAGCCAGTATTCGCAAGGGATGAAGCAACGTCTCGCTCTCGCGAGAGCAATCATCCATTCGCCGCGTCTGTTGCTCCTCGACGAGCCATTCTCGAATGTGGACAGCAACTCGATTGCGATGATGACGCAATTACTCGGACGTCTGCGGGATAACGGGGCCACGCTTATCGTGATCACCCATCAGCCCAAAGCCCTGTCCGGCGTGGCCGACGAATGGATCACCTTGCATGCAGGAGCGATTGCGAGCAGAGAACGGGCAGGAGGTTTCACCTCTACACCGGTTGCAGGGGAAATCCAGTGATGAATCTGGCGCGCTCAATCGTCCTACATCTGCGCAAAGATATCCGTCTCGAGTGGCGGTCGAAGGACGCGGTAAATTCAATGCTGTTTTTCGCGCTGCTTGTCGTCGTAATTTTCAGCTTTGCCTTCGACCCTCTCGCCGAAGAATCCCGCCGCATCGCCGGAGGAATTGCTTGGGTCGCTTTCCTGTTTGCCAGCGTGGTGGCGTTGAATCAAAGCTGGGCGCGCGAGTTGCGCAACCAGGTGCTCGACGGACTTCGCCTCACGCCCGCGCCCCCGAACGCGCTGTTCATGGGCAAAGTAATCGGGAACTTCATTTTTGTATCGTTGATTGAATTGCTGATGACGCCGGTGTTCGTCGTGTTCTACAACCTTCATGTGCTTGGATCGACGCCGCAGTTGGTGGTAGTTGCCGCACTCGGGACGTGGGCACTGGTGATGAACGGGACGTTCTTCTCGGCGTTGTCGCTGCGGACGCGAAACCGCGAACTCATGCTCCCGCTACTCCTGTTTCCAATTTCGCTGCCGGCATTGCTCGCAATGGTGCTCGCCACCACGAACATCCTCACCGGCGAGCGATCGCCGACCGATTGGATCAAGCTTTTGACGGTCTATGACATAGTGTTTACGACGGTGAGTCTGCTGCTATTCGATGCGGTATTAAGCGCAGAATAAGTAGAGACGCCTCTCGGCGTCTCTAGTCTCATCCTGAACGTTACTCATGTCGGGTTCGCTTACCGTTTCGACGTACCGCGTGTGAGCTTCTTGACCTTGCGCTTGGTGGAACCACGAGGAGTGGTACGTTTCGCCTTTGGCGTCGCCTTCTTACGTGCAGTTCGCTTTGCCTTCTTACGATCTTCCTTACTCAGTGCTTTTGTGTTTGCCATGTCTTCCGATCTCGTGAGATGTGTAGGAGTGCCGCGCCAGCCGCTTAGACTCGCTCCAACTGGGCGAACTTCTCGACTAACTTTTTTAGTCCGACCTGCGGAAATTGTACCGTAATTTTCACCTCGTCCCCCTCGCCCTCGCGCTTATAGACCGTGCCTTCTCCATATTTCGGATGCCGGACGCGCTGTCCGGGGCGAAATCCTCGCTTGCCTGCAGGCTCGTCGATCTCGATCTTCGGACGTGTGATCTTCTTCCCGCGCGACGCGAAGAATTCGGCGATATTGTCGATTGATTGATATGGCGACGATGAACCGCTGCGCTTCGTCGAGTACGGCTTCTCCGCTGCCAGTGCGCGGCCGAGTCGTGCCCGCGCGGAGGCGCTCTGATCTTCGTCTTCGTAGTTGTAGTGCCGCTCTTCAAGGTCGCTGATGGCCGCAGGTGCAGATCGGCGCTGGCCCCCGCCGATGTCTTCCAACAGATGAGCAGGAATTTCCTCCAGAAAGCGAGACGGCACACTCGCCTGGGCCTCGTCATTGCCGTACCGCCGCCGGTAGCGCGCACGGCTCAAGACCAGCGTGTGCATCGCGCGCGTCATGCCGACGTAGCAGAGGCGCCGCTCTTCTTCCATTTCGTCCGGATTGAGAAACGTTCGGGAATGCGGAAACAGACCTTCTTCCATTCCCACCAGGAACACCAGTGGGAACTCAAGGCCCTTCGCAGAGTGCAACGTCATCAGCGTCACGCGCGAGCCTTCGTCATACTGATCGACGTCGCTGACCAGCGCAGCATGGTCAAGGAATTCGCCTAGAGTCTCGCCACGATCGGCGGAGTCCCGGGCGGCATTTCCGAGTTCCTGTAAGTTCTCAATTCTGGAATAGGACTCCGGCGTCGCTTCCTCCTCAAGGGCTCTTATGTAACCACTGCGGTTGATGAGGAACTTGATAATCTCTGGCAACGTCGCCGCGCCTCCTGGAGAGCGGAAACCCTCGACAGTTTCGGGCATCTCGGTATCTTGGTTGCCCTGTGGAGCAGGTTCGTTCGGCTGAGGTTCTTCGGGTAGGGCATCGTCGGCAAACAGTTCGTGCTGGTGATCCACCCCAAAATCGAAGCTGGTGTCTTCTGCTTCCGACTTGCCAGCTTCCAAACTCTCGCCCTCGGCAATCGATGGAGCATCTTCCGCGAGTTTTTCAGCGAATGCGCCGCCAAGCATCGCGCGCGCGTCATCGATGAGCTGCTTGAATTCTGACAGCGCAGTCAGAGCGCGTAACGGCAAAAGCTTCTGATCGATGGCCTGCGCCGTTGCGTGCCAAAGACTCGATCCCGTCTCAAGCGCCAAACGCTCCAAAACCTCCAACGTTGCTCTGCCGATTCCCCGAGCCGGAGTATTCACCACGCGCAGGAAGGCAATCGAGTCGTCGGGATTTTGGACGAGCTTCAAGTACGAGATCATGTCCTTGATCTCAGAGCGCTCGTAGAAGGAGAATCCGCCTACAACGTTGTACTTGAGTCCATACCGGCGCAACGCCTCTTCAAAGAGCCGCGACTGGGAGTTCGTGCGGTAGAGAATCGCCGCCCGGCGCGGCTCGTCACCTTCACTTGCCTGCTTCAGATAGCGCGAAATGTAGTCGGCAGCGAACAGTGCCTCGTTTTCACCGTCAGGAGCTTCGTAATAGTAGAGCGGAGTGCCGCCCTCACGGTCAGTCCAGAGGTTCTTCCCTTTACGCTGCTTGTTATTCGCGACCACGGCCGAGGCGCCTTCGAGAATGTTCTGTGTCGAGCGGTAGTTCTGCTCGAGGCGTATAACCTTCACTTCCGGGAAGTCGCGTTCGAACTCGAGAATGTTGCGGATGTCGGCGCCGCGCCACGAGTAGATGGACTGGTCCTCATCGCCGACGACGCAGACGTTGTGATGTTCGCCCGCCAGCAGCTTCATCAACTCATATTGTGGCCGGTTCGTGTCCTGATATTCGTCGATCAGGATGTACGCATACCGGCGGTTGTAATGCCGTCTTACATCCGCCGAACTCTTCAGGAGGCGCACGGCTTCGAGCAGCAGGTCATCGAAGTCCATTGCGTTGGCCTTGCGCAACTCCTGCCGGTAGATCTCGTAGACGTGCGCGATGCGCTCGGTGTTTGGATCGGCAGAATTGAGATAGACCTCCTGCGGATCGAGCATGTGGTTCTTTGCCCAGGAGATCCGGCCCAGAACGGAACGCGGTGTCAGTTGCTTGTCATCGATGCCCAGCCGGCGAATCGCCGCCTTGACTAACGCTTGCTGATCGGCATCATCGTAGATGGCGAAGTCCCTGGTGAGACCATGGCCATTAACGCGCAGCGCTTCGATGTCACGGCGCAGCAGGCGCACGCAGAACGAGTGAAATGTCGAGACCTTCGGCTGAACGACGGAGCGATGCCCCACCAACTTAGTCACGCGTTCGCCCATCTCGGCTGCGGCCTTGTTCGTGAACGTCACCGCAAGAATCGAGTCCGGGGCGACTCCGTGGTTCTCGATCAGGTGAGCGATTCGGTGTGTAATGACTCGCGTTTTGCCCGATCCGGCGCCGGCCAGAATCAGCACTGGACCGCTAACGGTCTCGACAGCTTCACGTTGTTGCGGATTGAGTTTGGCGAGGTCCACTACTGATTCAGTTTACGGCTTCTGACGCGGCGCTCGGACGGTGCCGAACATATTAAAGCGACGCAAGGATGCGATCGCCTGGGCTGGCGAAGTTGGCTTTTTACTGGCGTTAGAAGGAAAAGCCTCCAGTCTCAGACTGGAGGCCCAAAAATACCGAACTTCGGACTTATGCCTTTTGTACTTTGCCGGCCTTCAGGCAGGAGGCGCATACGCGGACGCGTCTGTGTGCGCCGCCCACAATGGCGCGTACATCGCGCAGATTGACATTCCAGCGCCGCTTGGTGACGTTATGGGCGTGGCTGATGTTGTTTCCAAATTGCGGCCCTTTGCCGCACACTTCACATACACGTGCCATCTGCTACTCCAGAATTCGCTAGACGCGGTTTGGCCCGATGCCACCAATCCGCTAGTCTCAAGATTCTTCAGGAACCAGCCACAGCCGAGGGCTGAAGGCGCTCTAGAAGGGTCGAACGAGGACGTCCAGAACAATGATTGTAACGGAAATCGCTGGCCCTTAGCAATTCACCGGGATGAACTAGACTTCGCCTATGAGTGCCACGCCCACACCTTCTGTTCGAACTCCGGCAGCAGCGAGCCGGAAGCTCCTAGCCGCGCTCGAGAAGAATTGGCAGGCGGAGAAATCCGGCCAGCACACCTATGAAGCGCTTGCCAACCGGGAGCGTGACCCGGTGAGGAAGGAGAAGCTGCTCGCACTAGCCCACGCCGAACAACACCATGCGGAATTGTGGGGGCAACGCATCCGTGAGCTTGGCGGGCCCGAGCCTGAATACAACGGCAGCGCCACGGGCGAGGCGGACTCATTACCAAATCGGATTGGCGGTCCGGACGTCGCGCTGCGTAGGCTCGAATTGGATGAGAGCCGCGATATTGCCAAGTACGGCCGGCAGCTCAAGCAGCTTGGCGACGAGGGCAGCCTTGAGATTCTGCGACGGGTCATTGAAGACGAGCGCGAACACTATCGCACGTTGCGTGACCTGATCCGCACTGGAGGATCGCGGCCACACCGCGTCCGGGAACTGAAACCACTCGAGGCGCGGCAACTGCTGGATGAGCTGATCGCGAAACGCGAACAGGGCCAACCGCGGGCCGCCGGATGGATCGGAGATGCAATCTACGGGATCAATGACGGACTCGGCGCAATCTTCGGCATCGTGTCTGGAGTTTCGGGCGCAACTCTCGGCAACAGCAAATTTGTCCTGCTTGCCGGGCTGGCCGGCATGATCGCGAGCGCACTCTCCATGGGCTCGGGCGCATATCTCGCTGCCAAAAGCGAGCGCGAGATTTACGAGGCAGAACTCAGCCGCGAACGTGAAGCGGTCAGTATGAACGAGTCCGAAGCCCGGGAGCTGCTTTCCCTTTACTACCAGCTCAAAGGATTGCCATCGCCAGACGCAGACAAATTCGTCGATCACCTGATCAAGGACAAAGAACAATTCGTGCACACGCTGGCCGCCGAACGCTTGAACGCGACAGAAGAAGGATTGAAGAACCCGACCGTTTCGGCGTTGTCCGGAGCGTTGTCCACGGCTGTTGGAGCATTTATCCCGGTTGTCCCATTCTTCTTCATGAGCGGATACCCGGCGGTGATCACGGCAGCCGTCGTGTCATTGGTCGCGCATTTCGCTGTAGGCGCAGCGAAGTCGCTGATCACGGTTCGATCATGGTGGTCGAGCGGAATGGAGATGACGCTGGTGGGCGCTGTCGAGGGCGTAGTCACTTACGTGATTGGAATCGGCCTTGGTCACATTGCATGACCATCCATGGAGACTTGACTGAGCCAACGTATGTCGTCGGGAGTCACTCTATCGGTGAAGAATCGACGCGCCGCCAGCTCCAAATGAGCCGCTTGGTCGTATGTAAAACGTCAAAGTTGGTTGCATTTCATTGGTTTGACGTGCTATTGCCCCCGGCATATCATTTTTGTTTCTCCGAAACCCTCGGCCGCATCTACTTATTCTCGACTTTGTCGGTGAGGTGACTCGGTATGCAGGCAATTATGGAAAAGAAGCGGCTCGACCAATTTAAGAAGCAGCTTGAACACAGGGAGCAGGAGTTGCGCCGCGTGGTCTCACGCACGCAAGAAGACGGCCGCATTGCGGATTCTGAGGCGGCCCAGGACATTGCCGATCGCGCCGCGAATTCGTACACCAAAGAGTTTCTATTCGCTCAGAGCAATAACGATCGCCAGTTGCTGGGGATGGTCGAAGGTGCCCTGGCGCGCATCCGCGAAGGCAGCTTCGGAGAATGTATCAACTGCGGTAACGAGATCAATGCAAAGCGTCTGGAGGCCGTTCCTTGGACTCGATATTGCATCGAGTGCCAGGAAAAGGTCGAAAACGGCTTGCTCGAACCCACCGGAACTTAAATTTTCGGGATTATTAGTGAAACCCGGCTGCGCACAAGCCGGGTTTTCTGCTCTCTAGCCGCTTCAGTGCAATTTGCTGTTAACTTCGTCTGCCCAATTGAGGACAACCTGAAGCTTATTTGGGACAGCTTCAACCTCGCGTCTTAGCGAGAGAAAGCGTTTTCCATCCGGTGAGATCGTGAACCAGTCGCTGAACTGGGTCATGTCCATGATCTTCTTTGGTTCGCCGGGACGAATCGGTGATGCGGGAAGTGGAA
>CAZLIE010000101.1:11302-16375 GCA_964559345.1 uncultured Terriglobales bacterium | reverse complement strand
CGCCTGCGTCCGGTAGCGGTAAGACCTTGGTCTCAAAAGAGAATTTGGCTCTCAGCTCTTCGGCAGTGGGATAGTCGGTCTCCCGAAAGAGACCACCGAGGCGCGTCCTGGCTTGGTCTACCAACGTGCGAAACTGCCCGGCAAGAATATCGACGGCATTCCCAAACCGCTTCGATAGAGTCCTCATCTTGTCCACGTGGTCCATGTAAGCAGCCGCCGGCAGCACACGGTAACCGTTGTCGTCCCAGGGCAGGGTCATGAAATAGTGCTCCTGCCTGGTCTCGCTAACGATCTTCTGGATCTCCGCCAGTGCGTCCTTAGGAAGGAGGAGCTTGTGATAACGGCCCGCATCGGCTTGAGCGCCATGGCGCGCTGCGATCTCTTCCGATGCATCGGGATCGTGCTTGCGTGCGGACCACATGCTGATGGATACCGAGCACAACATCGCTCGTGAAGACAGCGAGCTTCCTGGAATGGAAATCGAGTCCATGTCAAACATCTCCTGTTATCTAAAGGGTTAGAGAGAGAAGTGTTCTTCAACTCGTATTTAGGCGAGCACGTCGTGGTTCTCAATCGCCCACTTGGTGTAGGCGGACGTGTGCCGAATCGCTGGTTCGCGCAACGATGCATCGCGTACGCTCAGCACCCGGAACTCAACCGGCATGCGGTCCAAGTAGAGACACACCCTGTCGAAGTTGGTGTCGGACGCGCATCGGGCTAGAGCCGAGGCAACGGCATATTGCGCCGCAGCATTTTCCGGTACTCGTTCTTTGAGCGGGTTCAGCAGAATGGCATCAATGTTGGGCAGCTCTCGGAACATCCTCAGAAACGCTGAAAACTCCGTTGCCGCGCCGGTTCCAACTGCTCCAGCAAAGAGTTCGTGCTCAACAGATTGATCTGGTTTGGAATCGAGGATCTTCGATACGAACTCCCAAGATCGCGGCGATGGAAAAGCGTTCGCATCGCGGTCAAAGACGCTGAGCAACTCCTGGCGGAAGCGAAGAAACGCGATCACCTCCGCTCGGATACCAGCTTGAATGGCCCACTCAGACCACTCCTGCAGATCCACTTCGAAATCGAGATGTACGAACCGGTTGCGCAGCGGTGTCGGCATTCGAGTTGTGACCGCCCGATCGGAATCGCGGTTTCCGGCAGCGACGATGGCCCATCCTTCCGGCAGGGAATACTCACCGAGCTTGCGATCGAGCACAAGTTGATAACAACCGGCCTGTACCATGGCAGGCGCCGCGTTCAGTTCATCTAGGAACAAAATCCCCGATCCCTCCCGCGGTAGGAAGTCCGGTGTAGCCCACTTTGATCGTCCGTCGCTGCTAAGAAACGGCAGGCCGCGGAGATCAACCGGATCGAGCAGTAACGCTCGCACGTCGTGCAGCGGAATGCTCAGATCCTGAGCAAGCTCGCGGACAATTGCGGATTTGCCGATTCCTGGCCCACCCCACACAAAGACCGGTTGCCGCGCCGCGATGAGCGCGCGCAGGGCACTGCATATGGAAGATGATTTCATGGATTTTCCTTTCGGGACGTGAGCCCGATGTTGCTGACCTGCTGAAACGCCACGAAGCTAGATGCGGGAATCGAGTTGTATCGAGAGACACACTGGGCGGGGAACAAGCCGAGGAGTTGTCAGTTCGTTGGCTGAGACCCGAAGGCTCTCCGCCGCAAAACCTCTGCAATTGCTGCATCACAGGTTCGTCGATGCAATGGCCGACAATGATTCGGCAAAAGTGGAACCGTCCGCTACGGCACTTCGTCCAATCTTCCGAATCGCGCTCTGTTCAGTAATAGGTCTTGTGAACCATTTCCTTGGATGTTGATCAACACAGATCAATTTCGTCCATCACGCTCAGCTTTTGCTTCGAGTGAGACGACAATCTCATGCAGCGTTTCGAGGTTGTTAATCTGATCAAGGGAGTTGAGATCCAGAGAGCGCAGAATAGCGGCGAGCGGTTCTGCTCCGGTTTGTTCCGAAGCCGCCTCAAGCCGCCGCAAACCCCGATCGGCTGACTGCATGTGCGCCAGCAACTTCTGAAGCAATGAAATGTCGTGAACCTCGCTGGGCCTCCACACTCGAGCCACAGTCTTCAGTAATCCTCGAAACAGACCTTTTCCCAGTGGCTCCGCCATTGCTTCAATTTGGCGGATGAGGTCGTCCCGTTCGCGGTGACCGACAATTCGTTTCTGCTGAACTGGACTCTCCTTAAAGTCCTTGGCTGAACGACCAATATTGGGCATCTGATTTTCTGGGCGTTGAGGACGCAGGCCCGCTCGCCATCCATCAGGTGTCGCCCAACCGGCGAGTTGAGGAATCGCGGTCGGCCTTTTGTGCTCATCCAAATCCACCCACGTCCCGGTGAAGTAGTACAAGTAGCGGCCAAGCCCAAAACAGGAACAACTCCTCTTAAACGCCTGTGCCTCCGCAGCGGTACCGGCGTTGTCGTTATCTGCCCATTCTTCTCCGGTTGCAGAATGGGAGCCAAGCCCGAAGATGGTCAAATCACAAGTGACGAATACTTTGGCAACGAGCTTTTGATCTTCGCCGCGCTGGAAATTCGCGCTGGTATGGACCGTGTACTTGCGCGTCCATCCGGCAGGAGTGAAGAGCGCATTGAGACGGTCGGTGTAAGCTCGCTGGTCAGCGTAGGGAATTAGTTGACCCCGAAGCGTTCCATTTCTTCTGCTGGTATTGGTAACCCGCCATTCGATGACAGAGATATCAAACGGCATTTCCAACATGGCAACAAACTGCTTGATTTGTTCTGGCGTGAATTGGGACAGGGTACTTGTTCCCGGCAATACAACTGGTAATCCAGACTGCTTTGTATCAACCGGACAACTCGGGGAGCCATTGACGTGTCCATTGGGTGGACCCATGACTGTTCTCCTGATGATGGCGAATGAACATTCGCCGTTGTGATCGCTGCGAATCGCGCAGTGGAAACGGAAATGGGGGCAGCCGTTTTATGATCCACCAAATTTCTGGTCTGAGTCTCGCGAGAAGAGGGCGATCTCTTGGCTGTTTATCGCTAGCACTTCGCTGAAATCTGTTGCGGGAAACGAATGACTTTACGGCAGGAATTCACGTGACTAGCGGGAAAGGAAATAGATCCTGTCGCTCCAATCCCACTTCCAAGTCTCTTTCACCAGTCCGGCCAAGGCTCTGACCAATCCGCCGATGTCTGCGGGAGAGATCGTTTTTTCATCGACGAAAATGACTCCTCCGTGCTTTTGTCCTTCTTCTGCCCACAATTTAAGCAATGGAGGAATTGTTCTTCGATCGTAAGTAACCAATGTTAAAGCCTGCGCTGCAGCCTGCCGCAAACAAATGGAATCTTCCTGTCCTAGGAAATTACCGTCTTCCCACTCTGCCATGCAATGGACTGAAAGAGAACGGTTCTTCCGTTGCAGTCCTGTCGCGACCGCGGGGGAAATGTGCTCATCGAGAAGAAGCCTGAGCATCGTCAGGCTTTCTTGTGATTGCGATGCACGAATTGGGCAGCCTGAGGAAGCAGGTGTTTCAAAGCCTCAAAGTCGGTCGCCCGATTCTCTGAGAGCGCACCCTCAATTTCTTCCGGAAATGCTTCCGCATAATTGATGGCTGCCCGAATTTTGGACTCGGGCCATCGGAGATGCTGAGCCACAGCAGGGATCTTCCCTTTATAGCTCCCCACGACAAGGACTACTTCCCACACCGCGAGAGAGCTCCCTTGGATGTATGCCTGGCGCCCTATTGCGGAATCCCGAAAGTCTATAAAGGCAAATTCAGAGCGCCGCAAACCTTCTTCGACCAAGCGCGCGCTCGTGTCGCTGGGGCTCCAGCCGTGTCGAGTCGCCATTCGCTTTAAGCGTTTGCCGCTCTCAGTCGGCAGCCGCATGCTGAAAACCATGGAACGGGCCGATTTCATGAAAATCCGCCTCCGAATTTGTAACTATTGTAATTATTGTAGCAACCTTGACAATCTGAAATCACAGTCCCTCGTCCTGGGCGTTACGAAAGGGCCATGGCGCCCTGTAGTTCCGGCTTTTGACTGCCAACTGGAATGTGTCTAAGAGATTTCTACGTGCCGTCTTTGAGTCGCTCAACAATTTGACCAAGGCAAGATGTTGTCCATGGCCGGTCTGAACCTGAAGGCTACGCTGTTTCTGGTTGGAAATCCGACTGTCGGAAAAACAGCTATTCGAGCAGAACCACGGAGTTGGTCTGTACGTGCCGCTGCGTGTGTTCGTTTACGAGGACAAAGACGGCAAGACCTACGTCAGCTATGACAAACCTTCTGAGCTCCTCAAGCAGTTTTCAAATCAGCAGATCGATCAGACTGCAGGGATGCTCGATCAAAAGCTGCATGGATTGGTTCAGATGGTGACGCAAACATCGCCAACTGCAGCAACAAGCGTGCGAGGCGCTGTCCCGCGTCACGTTGGCCTAAGACCTCAACGCGTGCCTCGGTTTCGGATAGACGAGTGCAGAACGTGTAGACAAGTGATACTAGAGCCGGCAGGTCCTTCTGCAAAAAGTCGAAGAACTCATCCAGGTTGATTTCAAGCGCTCGGGTTTCACTGAGTGCTCGTGCGAAGTTTCGACGTTGGCCCCTTCGCGGCGCACAGAAACAAAATTCTCCGAAAACATGTTTCGGCGCAATGGTCCTCAGCAATGTCTCACGACCTTCAGAATCCGTTGTGAAAACTTCGACGGACCCCCGAAGTAAGAAGTAGATGCTGTTAGCCGGATCATCAAGTCGCCAGATCATGTCGCCGGTTCGATATCGCAGTGTGCGGCCGAGTGAGCCATCACGCGGCATTCTATCTATTGTGAGAAAGGTGAGCGCGGCGCACTCGCGGTGGAGGCGAAATTCTGGTTGCAATCTTTCCTGCGTCATCTTTTGCGATCAGTAGCACGAACTGCACAGCCAGCTATGGGTAGAGTTGTCAAAGATAACAGTGCGCCTGCGGATTCCGATGTTAGTCCGCTTACATCAGAAAAGTTCGTGGCTATCTCGACGTGCAACGGCATAGGTCTGTAACGCGTCATATGGTAATCATCGGACTGAGTCTGAA
>CAZLIE010000101.1:0-11292 GCA_964559345.1 uncultured Terriglobales bacterium | reverse complement strand
TAAAAGAAAAAACTGCAGAGCTGACGGCCAAGCAAAGCTGTGTTTGGCTTGGAACAAATTCTCTCTGTGCGCACTGCTGCTCCGAAAAGATAATCCCGCGGTCATAAAAACCGCCGATCGCATCGTTCGGAACGCCTCCGGATTCTGCTCGAGACGCGTGACTGATTCCGACTGAAAAGCCCTTCATAGCTGGCAGAAGCAGTCATAGCAATACGCAGCAGGATTTACGCGTCAAGATCATGACAAAGGCAGACGCGCAAAATTCTCATGTTCTAGGTACGTTGATGCCACCCACAACCATATCGGAGATATTTCAGGCGATCACGGCAAAACTCACGCCGATCCTGCACTACGGCTTTAGCCAACTCGTTCTCTATGACCCGTCGACTGGTCAACTCGCCACACGAGGCTCTTACTTCCCGAACGGTAAGGGGTTGATTCATGAAGGCCTGCAGTTCCCGATAGCAAATACGCCTGCCGGCCGAGTGTTCACTAGTGCCAAGTCCATGCGGATGGATAAAACCGAGAATCTGCGCCGCACTGACCTCATTGAGAGACTACTCGCAGAAGGCGTAAGGTCCGGATGTTGCGTTCCCCTGCAATCCGGTAGAACCATCATTGGTACCTTCTCAATCGGCAGCTCCCGTGCGTCGGCTTTTAACACCGAAACAGAACAGCTACTGATGGCTGTTGGCTCTAATCTAGGAGCGCTGCTGACGCACAATTCACCGCAGCCGACCATTCGACAGCTGACAAGCGAAGCGGCTCATCTTTCCTTCTCGTCTGCCATTATTAATCTGCTGAATTCGGCACTGGTGGAGCGAGTGCGAGCGGGAAACACCCCCTTTTCCACGAATTGATACGCCCGTACGAAAAAGTCATCTATTCCATTGCTTATTCAATTCTGCGCGATCATGCCGAAGCTGAGGAGGTCTCCCAGGAAGCCCTTCTAAAGGCGTTTACGCATTTGCATCAATTGCACTCGCCCGCGAAGTTTCGGCAGTGGTTACTGCAGATTGCCCTCAACGAAGCTCGGATCAGGAGGCGTCAGAACAGGAACTATATTCACGAGCCGCTCGAGCCACCGGAACAAAGCTCCTCGTTCGCTAGTCCGCCCACACATGATGCGATCGAGCGTCGAGAACTTCAGGCGGCGCTCAGACGCGGGTTATCTGCGTTGCCGCCTGCGTATCGTGAGGTCGTCATTCTCCGCGATATCCAAGAACGCGCCATTACCGAGATCGCCATCGCCCTGGGCATCTCAACCGCAAACGTCAAGATACGTCTGCATCGCGCACGCAAAGTTCTCAGGGGCGCCTTGTCCCCGGAATTTCTGCGAACAGCGTAGCCGGTTTGCCCTGATTCGAGAGGGTTTGCCGCAGCAGCCTGCTGGGCTGACTGTAACCAGCGCTGGGCGTTTGCATCACACATCAGAAGGGCAATCTGCGATGCCTTTGGCTTCCTAAACACCGGCATGTCTCATTACCTCGCAGAATTTAATTACCGTTAACAGACCCAAGGTCAGATGACTGGAGGTGCATGTGAAAAAAGTACAGGATGTGATGTCGAAGAACCCCGTCTGCTGCACGGCAGACCAAACTGTTCAGGACGTGGCAAAGACGCTGCGTAAGCAGAACGTAGGCTCGGTCCCAATCATTGCCGATCAACAATCGCGACAGTTGGAAGGTGTAGTCACCGATCGCGATCTCTGTTGCACGGTTATTGCCGACGGCAAAGACCCAAAGAGCACAAAGGTAAGCGAATCAATGACAACAGAACCAGTGGCTTGCAAGCCACAAGACAGTCTTGAGAACTGCCTGAAGCTGATGCAAGAGCACAAAATCCGCAGGGTACCGATTGTGGATGAGCAGAATCGAGTGGTCGGCATCATCTCCCAAGCGGATGTGGCTGTCGCCGCCGAGCCGGAGCAAGTGCATGAGACAGTCGCGAACATTTCAAAAGCTCCGGCGCAGCAGCCTCCAGTCGGACGTGTGGCGGCGTAAGTAGCTCTACGTCGCGATACAAGGAAAAGGCTTTCTGGAGCCACCCGCGTTGATCTGGCTAGCGGGGTGCTCTCTGTGTGGCCCACTCGCGAGGCTCACACTTGGCGGCGGCATGAAAACTTATGACTTCATCGCAATCGGCGGCTTGTGTGCGCTGAACGGTTGTAATTCGAAGAAGGTACTTGTACGCAGCTCGGAAGTGCTGGACGAGGTTCGCCGTCCCGGTTCCTTTGGCATCAATACCGACGAGATTGGAGTGGATTGGTTTGGCGTCATCGACCAAAAAGAGACCCTCATGCGTCCGATAACAGCTGCAACGGGGCAGTCGCTCAAGAGCAGCGGCATCGATGTTATCCAGGGCCGTCCAACGTTCGTGGGTGCCGAGGCATTTATATGGACGAAGCAACGCTTTCCAACCTCAGGCAACTTACTAAATCCTTGGCCGATGCTTCGGCCTGCATCGATCAACTATCCGACAAGCGCGAACTGGACTGCATTCGTGCTCAACTCGAATCTCTCGGGTTGATACTCGACAGAAATCGCGAAGCCTTGCGGTTGCGAATCGCCGCACTTCAGCAGCCCGACGAGCGTATTCCGAAAAGGCGTATCGCCAAATGAGCGACTCACGGTAGAAACCGGTTCGCACAATATCAGGCGTGCAAAGCTCTCAGCATTGCCTTGCCGTCCCAATTTGCGCGAACAGCGTAGCTGGTGCGGTTTGACCAGATATTCACTTTTAGCACGCTGTAACCGGCGCTCCAATTTTGCATCACAGGTCAAAGGGCAGATATGTTGCATTCGCCTCAACGTCCTAGACGACGGCGCTGCCGACCTTGGTCATTTGCGACATGGTTTACTAATCGAATTTAAGCACCAAGATGATGTGTGGCGGCCACTCGCGAGGCTCGCATTTGGAGGCGGCATGAAAACTTATGACTTCATTGCAATCGGCGGCGGCGGCGCAGGAATTAGCGCTGCCAGTCTTGTCAGGAAAGCGGGGCGGCGGGTTGCGGTGGTAGATCATGGCGCAATCGGCGGCTTGTGTGCGCTGAACGGGTGTAATCCGAAGAAGGTTCTTGTACGGAGCTCGGAGGTGCTGGACGAGGTCCGCCGTGCCGGTTCCTTTGGCATCAATACCGGCGAGATTCGAGTGGATTGGTCTCGCGTCATCGACCGAAAAGAGACCTTCACGCGACCAGTAACAGCCGCTACGGAACAGTCGCTCAAGAGCAGCGGCATCGATCTCATCCAGGGCCGTCCACGGTTCGTGGCTATGAATCAAGTCGAAGTGGATGGGCAGCACTTCGAAGCCGAAGGCATCCTGATCGCTACCGGCTCCATGCCGCGCAGGTTGAAGTTTGAAGGCGCGGAGCTAATGCACTCGAGCGATGAGATTCTCGCATCGCGTCAACCGCCACGCCGGCTGTTCATCGTGGGAGCCGGGGTCGTAGCCATGGAGTTCGGGCAGGTCTTCGCACGGCTCGGTTCGAAGGTAACGATGATCACTCCCGATCCTCGTCCGCTGCTGGATTATGAGCCCGAAATCGTTGAGGCACTGCATCAGTTCTCAAAAGACGAACTCAAAATCGATCTTTTTGTGCGAACCAACATGCTTGCGATTCATCGCCAGGAAAGCGGATTCAAGATCGAAGTCGAGAGCGACGGCCAGGCGCGCGCCTTTGAGGCCGATTTCGTGCTGAACGCGGCTGGCCGCCCTCCCTCGATTGATGATCTGGATTTAGAAAAGGCGAGTATCGAAAGAAACGACCGCGGTGTCGTGGTTGACGATTTCCTGCGCAGTCACTCGAATCGCCAGGTCTTCGCTGCGGGGGACGCGCACGGGCGCATGCAACTTTCGCCGGTGGCCTCCTATGAAGGACGGGTCGCCGCCCGAAACTTTCTGGAGGGCAATGTCGAGCGAGTCCAGTACGACTCGATTCCGAGCGTGGTCTTCGCCGTGCCGCCACTTGCCAAGGTGGGCTGGACCGAAGCAGAGGCGCGCGAACGTGAGTACAGGGTCGCAGCACTTACGAGCGACATGAAGGATTGGAAGGTCTTTGCCATTGCGGGCGAGTCGGCGGCCAAAGCCAAAGTCATCATCGATTCCCCTTCCGGGAGAGTGCTTGGAGCCCATCTGTTTGGAAAAGGCGCTGAAGAATACATCCACATCTTTTCGATGGCGATCCGCTTCGGCATCTCAGTCAATGACCTGCGGTCGACGGTTTATGGGTATCCCACCTTCGCGAGCGCGCTGCCATACACGCTGCCCGAAATGCAAGCCAAGCAGGAGTTACGAAAAGCTGGATAGAGCAGCACAGCCATGCCAAACGGGATCAAAGTTGGACCATCTCTGATCACCATAAACCAGGGGAACATGTTCATGGTGACGCTCGACAATGGCGAGATCGCTCCCGATTCTGAACTCGGCTTTTTTGCGCAGGACACCCGGTTTGTATCGCGATATCACATCAGAATCGAAGGGACTCCTTGGAATCTCGCGACTTCCTCCACTGTCAGCTACTACGGAGCCCGTTATTACCTTGTCTCACCACAAGTCGAAACGAATTCCGGAACCATCCGTGCGCGGGAACTCGCGTTGACCATCGAGAGGGCCGTCGGTGACGGTGTGCATGAGGATTTCGATATTGCGAACTATTCCAATCGCCAGGTTTCATTTCACTTCGAGCTAAGCATCGAGTCTGATTTCTCCGACCTTTTCGAAGTTAAGACTCACCGGGTGGTGAGGCGCGGAACCGTCGATACCGTCTGGAGCACAAACAACTCCGAGTTGGTTGCGCAATACAAAAACGGAGATTTCGAACGGGGCTTTATCTGGCAAATCCGGTGCATGCAGTCTCGGCCACATCATGCAAACGGAAGCGTCACGTTCGAGGTCACGCTCCCGCCGAATGGCCAATGGCATGCGTGCTCTCTCCTGATACCGGTTTTAGATGGCAAGCGTCAGCCGCCAGCCTATCGGTGCAATCAGGCGACTGATGGCGACACTGCCATGGACGGTCTGCAGCACCAGTGGAAGAAAAGCACAACGCAGGTTCAAGCGGCCAATCCGCATGTGCAGGAAGCTTACGATCAATCGGTGCGCGATATGGGCGCGCTGCGGCTCTACGAACACGACATCAGCGACGAGCTTTGGATGCCTGCTGCCGGTGTGCCCTGGTTCGTCACGGTATTTGGCCGGGATAGCCTGATCGTCTCGCTGCAAAACATTTTCATCAACTGCCCGCTGGCAAACGGAACGCTGAAACGCCTTGCCCAGTTTCAGGCAAAGGAGCGCGACGACTTCCGCGATGCGCAGCCTGGCAAAATTCTGCATGAGATCCGTTTCGGCGAGCTGGCGCATTTCAAACTGATCCCGCACGTTCCGTACTACGGCACTGCAGATGCAACAATTCTGTTCCCAATCCTGCTATCCGAAACTTTTCGATGGACTGGAAGAGAAGACATTTTGCGGGAGTTCCGTGATCCGGCACTGCGCTGCTTGGACTGGATCGACCGCTACGGGGACCTCGACGGAGATGGCTTTCAAGAATACAAGACGTTCTCGCCGCAGGGTTACCACAATCTCGCGTGGAAAGACGCGTCGGATGCTCTCGTTTATCCCGATGGATCCCAAGTCGAGCAGCCCATCGCGATCTGTGAGCTTCAGGGCTACGTCTATGACGCAAAGTTGCGCATGGCCGAGATTCTTGATTTTCTCGGCGACAGTTCAGCAGCAAGAGACCTGAAAAATCAGGCGGAGGAATTGAAGCGACGCTTTAACGATACCTACTGGATGGACGATGAGGGCTTCTACGCCTTCGCTCTAGATCCTGAGAAGCGGCAGGTTAAAACCATCGCTTCTAATCCCGGACACCTGTTGTGGTCAGGAATCGTCCCGCAGGATCGTGCGCAGCGAGTCATTGAGCGCGTGCTGAAGCCAGATATGTTCTCTGGCTGGGGAATCCGCACGCTTTCTATACACAACCCGGCGTACAACCCGCATGAATACCAACGTGGCTCCGTGTGGCCGCACGACAACGCCATCATTGCTTTCGGCGCGAAGCAGTACGGATTGTGGCAGGAAGCAAACCGGATCGCGAAAGCGATTCTCGATGCGGCTGCGGCGTTTCAGGGCTATCGCTTGCCTGAACTATTCGCCGGTTTGGAACGGACTGAAGGCAGCTTCCCAGTGCAGTATCTCGGCGCGAACATTCCGCAGGCTTGGGCAGCAGGTTCGATCTTCATGTTCCTGCGTACGATTCTAGGCATCAACGCCAATGTCCCGCAGAATGAACTTTATGTTGAACCCACACTTCCGGAATGGCTTCCCGAGATCACGATAACCAACTTCAAAGTCGGCGACCAGCGTATGGCAATTCGTTTTACGGGATCTGGTCCAGAGTCCCGTTTTGAAGTTCTCAAAAATCCCGGGAACATTCACGTGAACGAGGGTCGTTGCCGTGCAGCGTGAGGCAAATGAATGTGGAATGCCGCACGACAGCACTGGCCGGAATATCTGATGGAAGCGGCTGGCCTTGGCTTTTTTATGATTTCTGCTGCGCTGTTTGCCACACTTCTGCAATATCCCGGCTCGCCGCTGCACAGCCGCATCCAAAGCACCTCTGTGCGGAGCGGGATTATGGCCATGGCAATGGGTCTCACCGCGGTGATCATCATCTATTCCCCTTGGGGCAGGCGGTCGGGTGCGCACATCAATCCCGCAATCACATTAACGTTTTATGTCTTGCACAAAATTTCTTTTTGGGACGCCGCCTTTTATATCCTGGCGCAGTTCCTGGGCGGTTTGGCCGGTGTGGTCCTGATGACGAAGTTACTCGGACCCTGGATGGCCGACCCATCGGTCAATTATGTCGTCACAGTGCCTAGCAACGCCGGCTGGGTTGCAGCATTTGCCGCTGAGTTTGCCATGTCGTTCACCTTAATGTCGGCCGTACTCCTCACGTCCAATTCACATCGTTTCGCGCGCTTTACTGGTGTGATCGCCGGCTCGCTGGTAGCTGTCTTTATCGCTCTCGCAGGTCCCATTTCGGGCATGAGCATCAACCCTGCGCGAACGGTGGCGTCGGCGCTTCCGGCGGGTGTCTGGACCGGTGCCTGGATCTATTTCAGTGCACCACCCCTTGGCATGCTGCTAGCGGCAGAGGCGTACGTCAGGTCGAAGAGATTTCCTCAAGTTCTCTGCGCCAAGCTGCACCACGATTACGTGCACCGCTGCATTTTTCATTGCGGTTACGCTCAGGGCGCCACCGCTACAGATGAACGAGTTGTTGTACCTCAAACAGCCGCCTGACAACTTAGGAAAGAGAGGCCGACGTGCCAGAACATTTCGACATCATCATCATCGGGACCGGCGCGGGCGGCGGTACGCTGGCGCATCAGCTCGCGCCTTCGGGAAAACGCATTCTGCTGCTCGAGCGCGGCGACTATCTCCCACGCGAGAAGGACAACTGGAACTCGCGTGCCGTCTTCATCGAGAACAAGTATAGGGCGGCGGAGGCATGGTACGACTCAGGAGGAAAGCCGTTCCATGCGGGGATTCACTACTACGTCGGGGGAAACACAAAGGTATATGGCGCCGCGCTTCTGCGTTTGCGTAAGGAAGACTTCGGCGAGATCCGGCACTATGGGGGCGTTTCCCCTGCCTGGCCGATTCGATATGAAGACCTGGAGACGTACTACACGAAAGCCGAACACCTTTACCACGTCCACGGCAAACATGGAATAGACCCCACTGAGCCCCCGGCCAGCGCCGAATACAACTACCCGCCAGTTACTCATGAACCCGCAATCCAGCAGCTTTCGGATCGCATGAAGAAAGCGGGCTTGCATCCATTTCATCTGCCAGTTGGAATCCTGCTTGATCAGTTTGAAAACGGAAAACCGAAGAATACGAGCCGCTGCATACGCTGCGATACTTTCGACGGCTTTCCCTGTTTGGTTCACGCGAAGGCAGATGCCGAAGTGATCTGTGTCGAACCAACCCTGCAGCAGTATCCGAACGTGATGTTGCGCACCAATTCCTATGTGAAGAAACTCGAGACCAGCGCCACCGGCCGTGAGGTCAAGAACGTGATCGTCCAGCACGGCGAAGACGAAGAGCAATTTTCTGCCGATGTAGTAGTGGTCTCCTGCGGTGCGATCAACTCCGCGGCTCTGCTGCTGCGTTCGGCGAATGACAAGCATCCCAAAGGTTTGGCCAACAGTTCCGGCGTAGTCGGGCGACACTACATGCGGCATAACAATTCAGCGCTGATGGCTATTTCGAAAGAGCCTAATCCAACGGTCTTTCAGAAGACGCTAGGAGTCAACGACTTCTACTTCAAATCCAAGGATTGGGAGTATCCACTAGGCCATATACAAATGCTGGGGAAGTCCGACGCGGCTATGCTGAGCGGCGAGGCGCCCGATTGGGCGCTATTCAAGCCGGGATTCGCACTCGATACGATGGCGCATCATGCGCTGGACTTCTGGCTGACATCGGAGGATCTGCCTGATCCGGAGAATCAGGTGACGCTGAATTCAAAAGGGGAAATTGTTCTTCATCTCAAAGAAACCAATATGGAAGGCCACAACCGCCTGCGCGCCAAGCTGAAGAACATGTTGGGCAAAATGGGATGCCATGAACACCACCTGCTGCCCCGGTCGCTGTATTTAGGGAAGCAGATTCCGATTGGGGGTACGGCGCATCAATGCGGCACAGTGCGCTTTGGGCGCGATCCTAAGACGTCGGCACTCGATGTGAACTGCAAGGCTCACGACCTCGACAATCTTTACATTGTTGACGGCAGTTTCTTTGTTTCGAGTGGGGCCGTTAATCCTGCTCTAACGATTATGGCGAACGCTTTGCGTGTTGGCGATCACCTGCTGGAACGATTGCGATGAGTTGCGAGGCGACGCTTCGAAGTCCGTGCACTAAGTTATTGCTTGTTGGAAGCGGCATGTTCTGTCTCCGGCAGGTATTTCTTGCTTTTGTCATGTTTCTCCGTCTGGGAGTTTCGGCTCAGCAGACACTTGCACCAGAGCAGCAGGCCCACACTCTCATCAACTCCGTGGATGCGATTGGGATGACGGTTTCCGATGCTGACATGGAGGAAAACTTCTACACTCAGGTCCTTTCATTTGAGCAGGTCTCAGATGACCGATTCAAGGGCGACGAATACTCCCGATTGGAAAATGTTCCGGATGATCACATCCGTCTCGTTCGCCTGCGACTAGGAGACGAATTCATCGAGCTAGTGCAGTTTTTGGGCGATAAAGGAAGACCTGTGCCTCCGGACTCCCGCAGCAATGATCGTTGGTTCCAGCACATAGCCATCGTTGTCAGTGACATGAACAAGGCTTATCAGAAACTGCAGGAGAATCATGTTTCCGGCATCTCTACATCGCCTCAGAAATTACCGAAATGGAACAAGGATGCAGCGGGAATAGAAGCTTATTATTTCCAAGATCCCGATGGACATCCTCTGGAGTTGCTGCATTTCCCGTCCGATAAAGGCGATGCCAAATGGCACCGGAAAACGACTCGGGTATTCCTGGGCATCGACCACACAGCCATCGCCGTCAACGACACTGAAGAAAGCTTGAAGTTCTATCGCGATCTCTTGGGTTTTCGGGTTGCAGGAAGGAGCCTTAACTACGGACCAGAGCAGGAAAGGCTATCCGGCGTATCTGGCGCGCGAGTTCGCATTACGAGTCTTCGCCTTTCGCAGGCGCCAGGGATCGAGTTGCTCGAATATCTCGAGCCCAACAACGGGCGCCCATTCCCCACCGACGAGCGCTCCAACGACATCGTTCATCACGAGATTGATTTGAAGACTCCAAAGATTGACGCAGCCGTTCAACAGCTTCGCACAAAGATGGTCAACTTCATCTCGCCAGGAGAGAACCCGGTCGAGATTCCCGAATTGCTATGGCGCAAAGCAATGATGGTGCGTGATCCGGATGGTCATGCGATCAAGGTAATAGAGAAATGAGTGTTCGAGTCATTACGGCAGCTTCACGTTTCCTAACCGACGCCGGCGCGGAAGTTCCGGCGATAACCGAACAGCAAATGCGTGAAGTGGATCGCATTGCTGTGCAAGAGACTGGCCCTAACCTTTTCCAGATGATGGAGAACGCCGGCCGGAATTTAGCCTCACTAGCTATGGAATTGGTGGGCGACCGATGGAAGAAAGCCTTTTACGTCGTAGTGGCGGGCGGCGGCGGCAACGGCGGAGGCGGCATCTGCGCAGCGCGACATCTTGCCAACCATGGCTGCCGGGTGACGCTGTGTCTTGCTGACCCTGAGCATGTGGGGGAAGTTCCCGCATTCCAACGCAAGGTATTTCAGGCGACTTCGGGAACGGAGATCAGCATCGCTGAGGTTGACCGGGAGCGTCCCGACATCGTCCTGGATGCGGTTATAGGCTATGGTTTGAAATCTGCTCCCACAGGCGGGGCTGCGCGGCTCATGGAATGGGCGAATGTCAGCGGCGCTCAGATTCTCTCACTCGACATCCCGTCAGGCCTCAACTCTACAACGGGTGAAGCTCCGGGTGTCTATATCCGGCCGCGGTGGACCATGACCCTGGCACTTCCCAAAATAGGCCTGCTGCCGAACAGGACCGGAGAACTGTTCCTGGCGGACATCGGCATTCCTCAAACGGTATATCAACGATTGGGAATGACCTACCTCAGTCCTTTCGGACGCGAGTATTGGGTGAGATTGAGAGCCGATAAAGGCCAAATGATGGCGTTACCGCGCTTGGTGACGTAAATGCCACCGAGGAAATGCGCAGATAAAGACGATTAGCCAAAATGACTTGGTATTGCCATATTTCCAGAGTGGCTAAACAGCACCAGTTGATGCGAGTGCTCAGAATTCAGCAAACGTCAATGGATAAACAACTCGATCAGGGAAAAATGTTGTCGCAGGCGGACATGGACGTGAAACGCGGTGTCTTCTGGTCGTCAGTCCCGGCCATACTATTTGAGCAGAACCACGCATGAAGTGGGGGACTTAGAGCATTTTTAGTGTTGGTATAGACCGCAGCTCGTGTCAGACACGAGTTTTCACTCGGACTGTTGAACTTAATCATGGCGATGCTCTCAATCACCTGTCATCCTGAAGGCCTGCTTTTGGCCGAAGGATCTCCCGCAGTGCTTCAGGCTGAAAATGCTCTGGCTTGGCTCTCACCAAGAAACCACCTCCATGGGCCAAGAGCCTGGAAAGCGCAATTCAATTCGAAACATTCCGGGAGATCCTTCGCGCAAAAGAAGCGCTTCAGGA
>CAZLIE010000100.1:0-16411 GCA_964559345.1 uncultured Terriglobales bacterium | reverse complement strand
AAGAGCGGCGCCGCCTCTGCATACTCGAAGACGTCGAACTTGGAGACGATGTAATAGCTCTCTTTACCCGCCTTGATGAAATCCACTAGGTTTTCGAGACGGTGCCGGCGCAGACGGTAATGATTGATGCTGTCCGGGAACATACCTGCAAAAAACAGCGTGTAATCGCCCAGATGCTTGCGCACTTCGCGCTCGCGGCCAAAAGAAGGCGCCGGGCCGAACACTGGATCGGACTCGAGAAGCATTTCGCCGACATCGTCCAGGCTCTTGCCGGCCGCGGTGCGGATCTTATACAGCTCTTCGGCCTGGCAGAAGCCACTCAACATCTCCGAAATGTAGGTCGTAACCGAACGATCGCTTAAGCCGATGGTGGACGAAAATGTCCGCGATACGAGGGCGTCAAAAAAATCCGAGAGCAGCTTTGATCCCGAGTTCATGTACACAGCTCCTGCCCCGCTCATCCGGGGACTGTTTCGAGGCGGCTTCAAATACCGTCGCCTTGAAAAGGAATTCTCTACATATTGGAACACTACTTACAACGTCAGGTTTCCCTACGCAACAACAAAGTGTTCATGTACTAAAGTTTGTTAGCACTTTGGCGGCCTGAGTGCGAGCGCGTGACACTTGCGAGCAGTTGCGGTTAGTCTGAAGGCGCAGTCCTTCGATTGCGAATGAAAAATCTCCCGCTCCCCCTGTTGCTCCTATTCCTCGTTTGTCCCTGCCTCGCCGCTCAACAGAATTCCATCCGCGATTTTCAGACCGACGCTCTCCACGCCGGCGCGAACGAATATCAGGTGTGGGCGGGCTATTCACTGGACTCGCTCACGTGGATCGGCAAGAGCGAAGAACGCCGGGTCTTCATGGCGGGCTTTGGATGGCGGAGAGTGCTTTTGGCCAGCAATAGCGTGGCTTGGAAGTTCACCTTGGACAACGTACCGATCGCCCTCGTGTCACAACCGACCATCCACGGCGTGGAGGTCGTGCAGGACCCGAAAAAGTTGACTCTCATTCAATGCGTCGGCTGTGCAGGGAACATTGGCAGGCGGACTACATTCGGCTTGGGGTTCGCGCCGGTCGGATTCGAATTCAACTTCCGTCGTCGGCGACGCTTTCAGCCCGTTGCCGGAATCAATGGCGGACTGCTTCATTTCACGCGCGACGTCCCGGTTCCCCACTCCAACGATTTCGATTTTACGTTCTCGTTCATGGGCGGTGCGCAGATATTCACCAGCGATTCGCGGTCTGTGATGGTCGGCTACCGATACCACCACATTTCAAATGCCGACACTGGACATCCATTCAATCCCGGCATTGATTCGAACTTCATTTTCGTCGGATATAGCTTTCACCACTAGTGCCACGAGTCGGCAGGGTCGCGGCAGAAATCAGGAAGCGCGAGTGTATCCTTCCTGTTCATGCGCGCTGTCGTCCAGCGGGTTACCCAGGCAAGTGTAACGGTTGGTGGCGTCATCACCGGCGCGATCGGCTCAGGTTTGTTCGTGCTCCTCGGCGTTGCACGCAACGACACCACCGGGTCCGCCGATTACATCGTCGAGAAATTGCTTGGGCTACGCATCTTCGAAGATCAAGACGGAAAAATGAATCGCAGCGTTCGTGAGATTGGCGGGGCGGTACTCGTCGTCTCGCAATTCACAATTTTTGGCGACGTGCGCCGAGGCAAGCGTCCTTCCTTCGATGATGCAGCCCGACCGGAGCAAGCACGATCGCTCTACGAGTACGTGGTCGGGCAAATTCGCCAACAGGGCATTCCCTGCGAAACCGGTCAATTCCAAGCAAGAATGCAAGTCACTCTGATAAACGACGGGCCGGTAACCATCCTGATCGACTCGGACAGAACCTTTTGACCGCGTTTCCGGCCATTTCCACGCCTTGTCGAAAAATAACAGGGAATTTAATAGGGAATATCCTCTCCCATGATTGGCGGCTGGCTGAGACCATGTGCAATCCGGGTGGACTTGCGAGAGTCATTTTTTTGACCAAGCCAGACCTGCTGCTCACGATGGGAACCAAGTATTGAAAGTTCCCAAAGTAACCGGCAGCCCGCTGGTAATGCTCGCGCGCGTTGTATTCATCGATTTGAATAGTAGGTTGCGGTAAGTTCCGCCTCGGGACGGGTTTGCTCGCGCATGAATTCGACGGTTGAGAGAATCGGCAGATACGAGATCGTGGATGAAGTCGGCCGCGGCGCCATGGGAGTGGTGTACCGCGCCATCGATCCCAACATCGGGCGCACAGTCGCTCTCAAGACCATGCGTCTTGATGTGAACGGCATTGCGCCCGACGATCTGCTCCGCCGGTTTAAGTACGAGGCGCGCGCCGCAGGCGCGATGAACCACTCGAACATCGTCACCGTCTATGACGCAAACGACAGCGACGGACTCTTCTACATCGCTATGGAGTTCATGGAGGGGCAGACGCTGCAATCGCTTCTCACGTTGAATTGCATCCTTCCGACTGAGCAGGTGATTGAATTGAGCCGGCAAGTCTGTGCCGGGCTGGATTACGCGCACTCCTTGAAGGTGATCCATCGTGATGTAAAGCCCGCCAACATCATGATCACTCCGCAGAATGTCCTCAAGATCATGGATTTTGGCATTGCCAAAGCTGCGGGCTCCATGACGAGCGGCAGCCAGATCTTAGGCAGTCCGAATTACATGTCTCCTGAGCAGCTTAAGGGCCTGGAACTGGATGGGCGCTCCGATCTCTTCAGCTATGGAGTGATCCTTTATGAAATGGTGACAGGCCAGAAGCCTTTCGACGGTGAGAGCATCGTCACCATCATCTATAAGATCGCGAATGAAGACCCCGTTCCACCGCACGAGCTGAACCCGCACATTGACCGCCGGTTAAGCGCGGTGATTATGCGCGCACTCTCCAAGGATCCGCAAAAGAGATATCAGACTGGGGCCGCCCTTGTCAGCGACATCCAGAACTACACCACGCATGATCTCAAGCCGAGCGGGAAGACATCGCTAACCAGCCCGGTGGTTGCGGTAGGAGCCGTCGCCGCTTCCAAACGCAAAGATCGAGCTATGTCTGGAACGATGCTCGATGCCGGTGGTCCAAAGACGATTCCGATTCCAATGCGGCGCACTCCCATGAGGAGTCCGCGTGCAGGGAACAAGAATCCGCTCATTGCACTGGGCGCCCTCACCGTCATTTGCGTATTGGCAGGTCTCTATAGCCTGTACACAATGACTCATCCACACTCGGTTGCAAGCAAGCCCCGGCCGTTTCGGCAAACCGCTCAAGTTGCCGGAGGTGTAACCGTCAGCGCCGGACCAGAGATTCAGCCTGCGCCCGAACAACGCGCGAAGGAAATCGTTGCGCCTGCAAAGCCGGACAAGCCAATCATCGCGGAACGAAAGAGACCGGTCGAAGAAAGTAGCCAGCCGGCCGAGAAGCCCGCGCCGCCCAGAACCGGCGGCAAAATTCAGGTGCGCTTCACATCCGTACCCGACGGGGCTGCAATCGAGATTGATGGAAAGTCGAGTTCGGAATGGGTGACGCCATTCTCCATGGCAGGCCTGGCTCCGGGAACGCACCAGGTGGTGCTTACAAAAACCGGATACACCCCGCATAGCGAGACATTCGAGGTCGGACGTCGAAGCAGCACTTACTCCGCCACTCTTCAGGCGATTACTACGGCGGTTTCAATTGCGACGGAGCCAACCGGAGCCTCTATCGAGATTGATGGTGCGAACACCGGCGCCTTCAGTCCTGCCCAGATTCCGGTCGCCACCGGATATCACCGCATTGTCGTATATCTCGATGGCTACCGGCCAGCATCGGCAACCGCGAGTATCAACGACGGACAGGTGTTCCGCTTTGCACCGGTGCTGAACCCATCCGATTCGCGCCAGGCCGGGAATGTCCATCCGCGATTGGGAAAACTTTGGGGATCTGTGCCCGCAGGTAAAGGAATGGTCGATTTCCGGACTAATCCGGCAGGTGCGCGCATCAGTCTCAACGGTCATGACGTCCCTATTGCCACACCCGCCCATGCGCCGTTACCCGAGGGTAACTACGTCGTTGTTTTCCGCGAGCCGGGCTACAAGCCTGCAGAGAAGACGGTTCGAGTCGAGGCTGGCAAGTTGGTGATGGTGGACACAGCTCTCGAACCCGAATAGCGTCTCGTCCCACTCGGGACTCACCGCTCACTCAATCAAGCCAAATTCGCAGCGGTCATTTCCATCCGACTATCGCATAATATGCCCGCATCAGGAGGTTCATATGGCAAAGAAAATTGCCCTGGCGGGAGTGTTGGGCGGACTTGCGATGTTTGTCTGAGCTTCCATCGCTCACGTAGGACTGGGACTCGGATCAGTGGGAATGAAAGATCTGCCCAGTGAGCCGGCCCTTCTCGGAATGATGCATAACAATCTCACGCAATCCGACTTCTACTTCTTTCGGTCACTCGGCGTACCATCGGGGGCAACACGCGAGTAACAGAGCGCCGCAATGACGACGCCAGCAGAAGATTGCCACGGGCCCCAGTGGAATTTGGATCTATCATCCGTCCGGCGCGGAGGGAATGTCTGCAGGGCAGTTGTTGAGAGAGTTTGGCACGAATGTCATTCAGGGACTGCTCGCGGCAATCCTCCTCTCTTTCGCTACTGGCCTGCGAAGCTACGCCTCGCGTGTGGCATTCGTCAGTGCGGCTGGACTGCTGGTCGTAATCACCACGAACATCTCATACTGGAACTGGTATGGCTTTCCTGGCAGTTACACCGCCGCATAGAGTTCACGGAAATAGTAGGCTACTTTTGCATGGGACTGGTTGGCGCAGCAGTCATCAAGCACGGATCTGGAATAGCGATGAGAGCCGCTGCATAGAGGGTGACAGCGAGCATTTAATACGTGATCTTGTCGGCCTTCTTCCCCCAAGCCTCGAAGCCGCACCATGCCTCTGCGCGCATGATCTGCTCCATGGGGATAGCTCGCTCCACAGTTGGAAGGGCCAGTTCGCGGTAGATGTATGCGTCGTCAAATCCAGCGCGAGCTGCGTCTTCCGCCGAGTTGCCGTAATAAACCTTTGCCAGCCGCGCCCAGTAAACCAGGCCCATGCACATCGGACACGGCTCGGCCGAGCTGTAGATCTCGCAGCCTCTCAATTCGAAGCACTGCAATCGGCGACAGGCCTCGCGGATTGCTACTACTTCAGCATGCGCGCTGGCGTCATTTGTCGAAGTCACCAGATTCGTACCTTCCGCGATCACTTCTCCGTCCTTGACAATGATGGCCGCAAATGGTCCACCACGACCTGCATTTACATTTTCGATCGAGAGCTCGATGGCTTTCCGCATGAGTGCTGAGTTCACGAGTGACCTTGAGGAAAGAATCCCGTATCCCTCGCGATTGTAGCGTGGCGCCCGCATCCACGTTGGTATCGTGGAAGGTGAGAACGCTATTCGGATTTTCGACGCCAGATGATTACAGCGTGGTCCAGATGCTTGCGATGGAAAACAACGAGATGAAAATGCCGAGCCCAAAGTAAAGATTCTGAGCCGTTGCCTGACTCGGTGGCGAAGGCAGATGTACACCGCGGCTGCGGAAGAACGAATCGAGAGCGTGCTCGCGGGTTAATATGAAGTCCGCGATTGGGCGATGAAACCAAGCCACCATCAGACCGAGCACGAGCCGCGAGAGATTGATTGCGAGCATGTTTCGAGTTTAGCAATCCATGCTGGCTGCTCAATCGGGCGAATGTCTTAACTCAATGACGCCAAAGTGTCGTAGCCAAAACCTGAGATCGTGCCACTTTACTGAAGACTGCGACTGCCGGTGAAGGGAAAGTGATGCTTCCCTCGGCTATGCACCGAGTTGGGCCACTACTAGCGTTCACTCTGTCATTTTGGCTCCTGATTCTGGCAGAGGTTCCGTCCGGTTTTGCCTATTCCGTCCTCACCCACGACCAGATCGTCGATTTGGCATGGAATCCGCAATTTAAGCCCCTCTTGCTCGAGAAATTTCCAAATACAACGCCGGAGCAACTCATTGAGGCCCACGCGTATGCCTATGGCGGCTGTGTGGTTCAGGACTTGGGCTACTACCCGTTCGGAACAGGCATTTCAGCGACATGATGCACTACGTCCGCAGCGGAGACTTTGTCATAAACCTGCTGAGGGACGCGCAGGACGGGAATGAATACGCATTTGCGCTCGGAGCGCTTTCACATTACGCCTCAGACACTGCCGGACACGCCTACGTAAATCAGGCAGTCTCGATCGATTATCCCAAGCTTCGCGCCAGATACGGCAAGAGGGTCGCGTACGAAGATAATCCGACCGCCCACATCCGGACGGAGTTCGGATTTGATGTAGCGCAAGTAGCGAAACAGCGGTACGCCCCCAAGTCCTATCACGATTTCATCGGATTCAAGGTGTCGAGGCCTGTGATGGAGGGTGCGTTTCGAGACACCTACGGAATCGAGTTGAAAGACATCTTCAGCGCGCTCGATCTCTCCATCGGAAACTATCGTCACTCGGTCAGCGGCATCATCCCAAAGATGCTAAGGCCGCACTGCTCACCCAGAACAACGTAAACGTTCGCGAGAAGAATGATGCCGCTAAACGGAAATATATCTACTATCTCTCCCGAGCGGATTACGAAAAGAATGGAGCAAAGAGTACGAGCACGCGTGCGTGGTTGCACGCGTGATTGCATTCCTTTTTAAGCTCATTCCCAAAATCGGTCCGTTCAAGGCAGTCGCATTTAAGGTCCCTTCCCAAAAAACAGAAGACCTCTATCTGAAGAGCCTCGACGACACCATGGTTCGATACCGTGATAACGTGTCCGAAACGCGCGAGAACAGCCTCAATTGCAAGACGTGAACCTCGACACGGCCGAACCCACTCTCCCCGGCCAATACAAGCTCACAGATGAGAGCTACTACTTGCTTCTATCGAAGCTGGCCGATCGTAATTTCGATATGCTTACTCCGGACCTGAAGAACAACATTCTTGAGTTCTATCGCAATGCCCCAAGCATGCTGGCGACCAAGCGTCACAAAAATGACTGGCTAAAGCTGCAAGATCGACTGCAAAGGCTCGCTCGAGCTCCCACGGTCGATCCCAGTTTAGTGAACGCCGGGAAATGAGGGGCGGAGTATTCCTAAACGTGTATGCATTTGAATTGTCATGCGCGCGTGCTTTGACTGATCGCCCCGAAATCCTGTCGTATCGCTCAACGAAACCGCTCTCTCGGGCCTGCCCGCAGCATTAGGGTACAATTCGCCAAATCGATTTACTACGGAGGATTGCGTTGCTCCCACGCTTCGTTCGCCTCATCTGTGCAGTTGCGTTTCTCTCGTCATCTGGGTTTCCTCAATCGGCTCCCCAGACCTCCACGTCGCTGTCTCCAACATCTCCGCAAGTCGAGCAGCGGGTTAACTCGATCCTTCAGCGCATGACGCTCGAGGAAAAGATCGACATGATTGGAGGCGTTGACGATTTCTATATTCGAGAGAATAAGCGGCTCGGACTGCCGGCGCTGAAGATGGCGGACGGCCCTGTGGGCATTCGCAACTACGGCCCGTCAACGACGATGCCAGGTGGTGTAGGGTTCGCCGCGAGCTGGGACCCGGCGCTGGTGGAGCGTGCTGGGCAGGCCCTTGGCGACGATGCGCGGGCGCGGGGTGTGCACTTCCTGCTTGGGCCAGGCGTGAACATCTACCGCGCGCCAATGTGCGGACGCAATTTTGAATACTTCGGTGAAGACCCATTCCTCGCGTCGCAGACAGCAGTCTCATACATTCGCGGCGTGCAGAGCCGCGGAGTCATCGCGACGGTAAAGCATTACATGGGCAACAACTCCGAATACGATCGCCACAACATCAATTCCGAGATCGACGAACGCACTATGCGCGAAATTTATCTGCCGGTTTTTGAAGCGGCAGTTAAGCAGGGCAAGGTCGGTGCCATCATGGACTCCTATAATCTCGTGAACGGTGAGCATGCGACCCAGAATGATCTCCTGAACAATCAAATCGCGAAAAAAGACTGGGGATTCCAGGGCATTGTCATGTCTGACTGGAGCGCCACTTATGACGGAGTGGCCGCAGCGAATGGCGGGTTGGATCTTGAGATGCCTTCAGGCAAATTCATGAACCGCGAAACGCTGCTTCCCGCCGTGCAGTCGGGTAAGGTCACGCAGGCGACCATCGATGACAAGGTTCGACGCATCCTGCGAGAGGCCGTCCTGTTCAGGTTTCTGGATCGTGAGCAGGCGGACCACTCGATCTCGCTGCTGAACAAACCGGCGGACGCTTTGGCCCTACAGGCCGCGCGCGAGAGCATTGTCCTTCTGAAGAACGAAGGCAGTCTGTTGCCGCTAGACAAGAAAACTATCCGCAGCGTTGCCGTAATCGGACCAGATGCTTATCCGGCGGAGCCCGACGGCGGAGGCAGCGCGCACGTGGTTCCATTCCATGCCGTGAGCTATCTCGAGGGGCTCAGCAGTTATCTCGGCAACGCAAAGGTGTTGTACAACCGCGGACTCAGGACCTACCCTGAGATTGCAGGTAAAACCGAATTCATAACCGACGATGGTCAGCCGGGGTTGCGCGGTGAGTATTTTGCAAATTCCAAGCTGGAAGGAACGCCGACACAAACGCGTGTGGACAGGCGCATCAACATTGGCCCAGAAGACTACAGCGAGAACGGGAAACAAGTCTCGATGCGCTGGACGGGAAACTACGTTGCGCACAGCAGCGGTCCACATGACTTCTTTGTACGCGGACCCGGAGGAAATGGCGGATACCGGGTTTATGTTGACGACAAACTCGTCATCGATAACTGGGAACGCGCAACCGCGTTGTTGAATTTTGCTACCGTTTCGCTCGATGTGGGAAGCAAACACAAAATTCGTTTGGAGTATTTTCGCAACAGCGAATGGGGTCCGAGCCGCCTCGCCTTCGGCGTTCTTCCTCAATCAGAAGCGGTGGAAGCCGACGCAAAAACGATTGCCTCCCAGGCAGACGCTGCCGTGGTCTTCATCGGATTCGACTCCACCATCGAGGGCGAAGGCTCAGATCGCACTTTCCGCCTGCCGCCGGGTCAGGATGAGCTCGTGCGTGAAATCATGGCGGCGAACAAAAAGACAATCGTCGTGCTTACAGCGGGCGGCGGCGCGGACATGAGTGCCTGGGTCGATCAGGTTCCAGCCCTACTTCATGGCTGGTATTCAGGACAGGAAGGCGGCACTGCCATGGCCCAGCTTCTGTTCGGCGACTACAGCCCATCGGGACGGCTGCCGATCACTCTCGAGCGCCGCATTGAAGACAATGCCGCTTTCAACAGCTACTACCCGAACGACGGTCCCAAACGCGTGAACTACAGCGAAGGCGTTTTCGTTGGATACCGGCACTTCGATCACGACAATATCAAGCCGCTGTTTCCGTTCGGCTATGGCCTGAGCTATTCAAGCTTCGCGTATAAGAACTTGAATGTGACTCCGACCGGCACGCGATCGGGCCAGCCGGTGACGGTCACGTTTGACGTGACGAACACCGGTTCTCGTCCGGCTGCGGAAGTGGCGCAGGTCTATGTGGGAGAAGCTCATCCGAGTGTCCCGCGCCCTGTCAAGGAGCTGAAAGGGTTTGCTCGCGTGGAACTGAACCCGGGCGAAACTCGCCAGATCACTGTCCCTCTCGATCAGCGTGCATTCGCATACTACGATGTAGCTGGAAAAACCTGGAAAGTTGATCCCGGCGAATTTGCCGTCTATGTGGGGAAGTCCGTGAAAGATGTGCAACTTACAGGCAAGGTCAATCTGCAATAAGCCACTGTTCCTGGCGCGACCAAATGGACTCGCGCCGCGAGCTTTTTACCCAAAAATCATACAGGCCTTGTTACCTTGTCGTTAACGGTGGGTTGATGGTGTGCACCTGGACCGTTACAATCTGTGATGACCTGCCCGTCCAGTTTCTCCCCACCCACCCTCACGCGGGAAAGGTGTTTGCATGGAGGCTCAGCGTGCTAAAAGTCGGCACTGAAGCACCGGATTTCGAGCTGCCCGCCGTCACCGGGGACCGCAGGCACAAGATCCGCCTGAGCGAGTTTCGTGGAAAGAAATCTGTTGTGCTGGCGTTCTATCCGCTTGATTGGACACCTACTTGAACGGAGCAGATGACGGCGTACAGTCGAGAACTCGACAAGTTCGCTGCATTAGATGCCCAGGTTCTGGGCATAAGCGTGGACTCCACCTGGAGTCACATTGCATGGCAGGAGAAGGAAATCGGAAAGCTGCGGTACCCACTCGCCAGCGACTTCTATCCGCACGGCGAGATCGCGCAAAAATACGATGTGTTCCGCACCGGCGATCCGATTCCTGGGATTAACGAGCGTGCTATCTACATTGTCGATAAGCAGGGAAAGATAGTCTTCGCTCAGTTGTATGAGCTCGGAGAAGCTCCTGATGGTCAGGAGGTTTTCGACGCTCTGGAAAAACTGTCTTCGCCTACTGGAGAACCTGCGGCCAGGCGTGCCTGAACTACAATCAACGCCATGGCAGACGAGCTCTTACGTTTTCGTTCTGAGTTCCCCATCCTGCAGACGACAACTTACCTGATCAGTAACTCGCTTGGCGCAATGCCTCGCGGCACGCAAGCTGCACTGAAGGAGTATGCAGAGGTGTGGGCGACTCGCGGCGTGCGCGCATGGCACGAAACATGGTGGGAGCTCGCTCACGAAGTGGGCCATCTCGTGGAAGGACTCATGCATGCCGAAAGCGACACTGTTTCATTGCACCAGAACGTGACTCAATGCGAGGCAGTGGTCGCGTCTTGCTTGCATTTGTCTGGCAAGAGAAACAAGGTCGTTTATACCGACATGAACTTTCCGTCGGTTATGTATTTCTGGGAGGCGCAGCGCGCGAATGGCGCACGCGTCCACATGGTCCCGACCGATGACGGCATCCACGTTCCGACCGAACGCCTGCTCGATGCCATTGACGAAGAGACGCTCGTTGTCCCCATCTCACACGTGATCTTTCGCAGCGCATACATCAACGATGCGAAGGCGATTATTGAACACGCGCACAACGTGGGAGCGCATGTCGTGCTCGACACCTTTCAATCGCTCGGGACTGTGCCGGTCGACGTGCGTGAGCTGAATGTCGATTTCGCTTGCGGAGGCGTCCTCAAGTGGCTGTGCGGAGGGCCGGGAACCGGCTATCTCTATGTGCGTCCCGATCTCGGGCACAAGCTCGAGCCCAAATTCACGGGATGGATTGCCCACGAAGATCCATTCGCGTTTGAGATCGGCAAAAACCGTTACGCCGATCCGCCTTACCGATTTATGAACGGCACGCCGAATGTGCCCGCGTTATATGCGGCGCGTCCGGGATTGAAGATCATTGCGGAAGCGGGTGTGCAGCGGATACGAGAGAAGTCGAAGCGGCAAGTCGCAAAGTTGATCCAGCTCGCAGACGCCCGCAGCTGGCGCGTGAACACCCCACGCGATCCGGAAAAGCGAGGCGGCACCGTCAGTATCGATATGCCGAATTCAAGAGAAGTTTGCGATGCGCTGCTCAAGCGTGACGTGCTGGTTGACTGGAGGCCGAAGGCTGGGGTCCGCATGTCGCCCCATTTCTATACCGAGGACAGCGAGCTCGAAACCGCAGTGCTCGCCGTAGAAGAGATCCTCAGCGAAATGGGTGTCGGGGCCTCCTAAAAGCTGGATCGACAGGAGCCTGCACCTTTGATGAATCCTCGGAATCCGTGAAATCCGTGGTGCCGAAGTTGAGTCGTTTTCCCGATCTGCACAATTTTAGTTGACCATTCGCCTTTTATTCTCTAATACTAGTGGGCGTATGGCACTCACCAAGCGGCAACGTGAGATTTACGACTTCCTTTCGACCTTTGTGCAGTCCCACGGATACTCGCCTTCCTTCGAGGAGATCGGCAATGGCATGGGCTTGCGGTCTCTCGCGACCGTGCATAAGCACATCACCAACCTCGAGAAAAAAGGACTGCTGAAGCGCGGATATAACCGCAGCCGGTCGATCGACGTATTGCCGGTGAGAGGCATTCCGCGACGACAGAAGCCGACCGTCATCGAATCCATCAAATTGCCGTTGGTAGGACGCATCGCCGCAGGCCTTCCGGTAGAAACTTTCGAGAACCCGGACACCATCTCACTCGAAGACATCACGCGATCCAAAGAAGTCTTTGTGCTCGAGGTGCGCGGAGATTCGATGCAGGACGAGCACATCGTCAACGGCGACTACGTGATGGTGGAGCGGATAAAGAATCCGCGCGATGGCGAAATCGTCGTTGCTCTCGTGGACGGCAGCGAAACCACATTGAAGCGCTTTTATCGAGAAGGGCCCAAGGTTCGTCTGCAACCGGCGAACGCTACCATGGCGCCAATCATGGTGGCGGCAAACGCGGTCCAGATTCAGGGCAGAGTGATTGGGGTTCTGAGGAAGTACTAGGGCGCGTTCGCCCTGGCTATCAGGTTTCGGGTGGAAGTCCCCGAGTCAGTTCGGCGGAAATTGGACCTTCCCATTTAATCTTGGTTTCATCTCTCTTGCGTCAACACCGGCCACCCTAAAGCGCTGCTCCCCGTGAACGCTCAGGCAAACTCAGCTACACTGAACATTGGTAATGTCTCAACTTTATCCACTACTCCTCCTACCCGAATTTCATGAGCGCGTCTGGGGAACCCACGACCTGAGCGCTTACTATCCTGCGCACAAAGTCGGCAACGAACCGATTGGCGAGGTTTGGCTCACGGGCGAAGAATGCCGGGTAGCGAATGGTGCTCTACAGGGCCGCACACTGGGGGAGTTGGCTTCCGAATTTGGACAAGAGCTCAACGGGACGCTTGCGAACGATCGCCGCTTTCCTTTGTTGATGAAGATTATTTTCCCGAAGGACAAGCTGTCGGTCCAGGTACATCCCGATGACGAAGGAGCAAAGCGTCACGGATTGCCCTGTGGCAAGACGGAATGCTGGTATGTTCTCGACGCGTCCCCGGGAGCGCAGGTCACGCTCGGGTTGAAGCCAGGCGTCCGCCGGGCAGAAGTGGAATCGGCAATTCGAAACAACCGCATGGAAGAGCTGCTGAACTGTATCGAGGTGCAGCCCGGAGACATGATTTACGTGGATGCGGGCACTGTACACGCAATTGGTCCGAATTGCGTGCTCCTCGAGACGCAGCAGAATTCCGATACTACGTACAGGCTGTATGACTACGGGCGTCCGCGCCAACTGCACATTGAGCGTGGTCTCGAAGCGATGAAGGAAGTTACCGGCGCGGGAAAAGTGAAGAGCCGAGGTGGAAATGGGCGCGTCGTGCTGGTCTCGTCGCCCTGTTTTGAAGTGGACAAGATGCTCCTCAAGCAGGAGAAATCATTCAAGCTCGAACAGAGCCCGGGCCGCTCTTCACCTCATTGCATAGTCGGGCTGCGCGGAGCCGGAGTGATTGAATCCGACGGCGCTCCCGGCGTAACGGTCGGACGCGGGGAGGCTGTGGTACTGCCGGCGTCATTGCATTCATATCGAATTCGTCCACAGTGGGAATTTGACTGCGTACGCGCGATGTTGCCTGCGGAATCGGTGAGCCAGCCTGAGACGCAGGCCGCTGCGCAGCTCTGTAAAATGACTCAGTGACTCGGCAGGCATTCAGGCCCGAGCGACTGAATGCTGACGCACCTTTAACTCATGTCTAAGAATCCCAATTTTTATCCTGTCATTCTTGCCGGCGGAAGCGGCACACGTTTCTGGCCGCGCAGCCGCCGCAAGATGGCGAAGCAGGTACTGAACCTCGATGGCGATCAATCGATGATCCAGCAGACGGTCGAACGTCTGTTGCCGCTCGCCGCGCCAGACAACTTCTGGGTCATCACCAATGATCACGTCTCCGAAGTGATCAGCGGACAACTAAAGAAGATTCCCAGGAAGCAGATCGTCTCTGAGCCGTTGGCGCGCAACACGGCTCCCGCGATCGGATTGGCGGCGTTCATCCTGCATCGGGAAGATCCCGATGCTGTAATCGGAATGTTCCCAGCCGACCACGTAATCAAGGACGAGAAGAGTTTTCGCACCGTTTTGACGCAAGCCATTGAACTCGCAGAGAAGGGCGAGAACATGGTCGTAATGGGCGTTTCTCCCAGTCGCGCTGAGACCGGATACGGCTACATCGAGGCCGGAGAAAAACTGGGCGACGGGCTCTTCCGCGTACATCGATTTACAGAGAAGCCCAACCAGCAACGCGCAGAAGAATTTGTCGCCGCCGGGAACTACTACTGGAACAGCGGGATGTTTGTGTGGTCGGCCAAGACATTGGTCAATGCCATGCGCGAACATCTTTCCGAAACGGCTCCCTACCTGGAAGAGATTGCCAGCTCATGGGGAAGCTCCAGGTTCCAGTCGATCTTCCAGAACATATACGAGAAATGCGAGAACATCAGCATCGACTATGCCGTGCTCGAGCCGCGTTCAGCCAAGGGCGAGCACTCATCGAATCTCTATTGCTTGCGCGCGGATTTCGGCTGGAACGATCTAGGCTCATGGACCGCGCTTTTCGAACACCAGCTCGCTAACTCCACCAACGGAGACGGTTCAAACGTTCTCGAAGCCAGCGACTATTTCGTCCTGAACGCTGAAGGCAACTACGTTTACGCTCCGAAGAAGTTCGTCGCAGCCGTTGGTGTGAACAACATTGTGGTGGTTGAGACAGAAGACGCAATCCTTGTCACCACCCGTGAGCATTCGCAGGACGTCGGCAAGGTCGTGAAGCACCTGGCCGAACGCAAGCTGACGAAACTTATCTGATCGTCTCCGAAACCGCGCTTTCGACGGAACGCTGCGCTTCGACGATCAGCTCTTCCGCCGCACTGAGCACTTGCGGATCATCGCCAAAATGCTTGAGCCAGTGCACGTCCGGCTCGCGTCGAAACCATGTCAGTTGGCGCTTGGCGTAATTGCGATGCGCTTGCTGCGCCTCGAACAGGGCCAGCTTCCCCGAGAGCTCCCCGCGAATGTGCTGAGTCGCCTGCTTGTATCCAAGCGATCCCAGCGGACGTGCAATCGGACGATGATCGGAGTCATCTACCTGGTCCGGAGAGCGGTATGCAGTCAGCAGGCGCTGCGTCTCCTCGATTAGACCGCCATCAAACATAGCCGCGCAGCGCTCGTTGATTCTCGCGTAGAGCGCATTGCGATCCGGCTCCAAGCCGATGCGCAGAATGCGATAGCCAACCAGCGCGTCGCGTCCTTTGTCCCACATCACCGTGAGACGCTCGCCGGCGAGCAGGCAAACTTCAATCGCGCGAATCAGCTTCGGCGTGTCGTTCGGATGAATGCGCGACGCGGCTTCCGGATCGAGCCGCGACAGCACCCGGTGCAGGTGCTGGATTGTCTTCTGGTCAGCTCGGCGGCGCAGACGAATGCGGAGCTGCTCGGATCGCGGCGGTCCCTCGAAGAGGCCATGAATCAGTGCGCGAAGATACAGTCCGGTTCCTCCGACAATGACCGGCAAGCAGCCGCGACGCGCGATATCGGCAATGGCCTTGCGCGCGAGGCGCGAGTAGTCGCCGGCCGTAAATTCTTCCGCAGGCGCTGCGACGTCAATCAGATGATGACGGATGCGCTTTCGGTCTGCCGACGAAGGCTTAGCGGTACCAATTTCAAATTCGCGATAGACCGCGACTGAGTCGCAACTGACAATCTCGCCGCCATGGTGCTCGGCCAATTTCAGCGACAGAGCAGTTTTCCCACTGCCAGTGGGACCGAGAATGACGACGAGAAGTGGTTCCATTACGAGAGAGGGCCTGCGAGAATCGCTCTAGACTACTCCCCTACCTTCAACACGGCCAAGAAGGCCTCTTGCGGGATGTCCACGCGTCCGATGCGCTTCATCCGCTTCTTGCCTTCTTTCTGTTTTTCGAGCAGCTTGCGCTTTCGCGTGATGTCGCCGCCGTAGCATTTGGCCAGCACATTCTTGCGGATGGCCGCGACGGTCTCGCGGGCAATGACCTTGCCGCCGATTGCAGCCTGGATGGCGACCTCGAACATCTGCCGTGGGATCAATTCCTTCATCTTCGCGGCAAGTGCGCGTCCCCGCTCATAAGCGCTGTCGCGATGCACGATCAGCGAGAGCGCATCTACGGGCTCTCCGGAAACAAGGATGTCGAGCTTCACCATAGGCGATTCCCATGTGCCGCTGAGGTGGTAATCGAGTGAGGCGTATCCGCGCGAGACTGACTTCAGGCGATCGTAAAAGTCGAGCACGATCTCGTTCAGCGGCAGCTCGTACGTGAGCATCACGCGGTTCGACGTGACGTATTCAAAGTTCTTCTGCTTGCCCCGCTTCTCCTCGACCAGCTTGAGAATCCCGCCAACGGATTCCTCGTTGGTCATGATCATCGCTGTGATGACCGGCTC
>CAZLIE010000099.1:0-16630 GCA_964559345.1 uncultured Terriglobales bacterium | reverse complement strand
CCATACTGCTTCCGGAGCGGCGCCGGAAGTAGAGACCCATCACGATAGTGATTACGAGGTAGCCAACAATCGCCGACCAATCAAGCCAGGTGAGTTGCATGCCGAAGAGATTAGCCGTCGCTGCGGACGAACGCAACGAAAGATCCGAAGCCCGAGCACCGAAAGGGACCTGCTGCCGGCTTGACGCCACATCATCCCGCAGCAAGCAGATGCGCAGCCAGTGTTATTATCCGGCACTGCACTAAACCGATTTACTATGACTCGATCTCCAATTCAGTGCGCAAGTGTCATCGTTTTGCTAATGTCCACTCTGCCTGCTGCGTTCGCAGCATCATCCGATAAGCAAGTACTGGATCTCACTCGAGGGTGGCAGGTTCGGCTTGCCCCCGACAGTTCCTTGAATCACGTTCCTGGGGCCGCTCCTGACGTGGATGCCGCGACGGTGCAGCGCGTCAGCGAATGGATTCCTGCCGAGGTGCCGGGCTGCATTCAGACTGATTTGCTGCGCAACAAGATCATTCCCGAACCTTTCTACCGTGACAATGAAAAAAGCCTGCAGTGGATCGGGCTCGAGGATTGGGAATATCGCACCACATTCGATGTGTCGCAGGCGACGCTGGCACGCAAGCACATCGAGTTTGTGTTTCAAGGTCTCGACACCTTTGCTTCCGTGTACCTGAACGATCAGGGTGTTTTGCGTGCAGAAAACATGTTCCGCATCTGGCGAGTTGATGCCAAGCCGCATCTCAAAGCGGGTTCAAACACTCTGCGTGTCGTCTTTCGCTCCCCCATCAACGAAGTACTGAAGCGGATTCAGTTCGCCTCCTATCATTTGCCGTCCATTTCGACCCACGACGCTGTCGTGGAACTCGGCATAGGGACTGATCCATACACTCGTAAAGCTCCCTATCAATTCGGCTGGGACTGGGGACCACGTTTTGTGACGTTGGGAATTTGGAAGCCGGTTACATTGGAGTCATGGAACGATGCCATCATCCGAGATTTCCATATTGCGCAGAACGAAGTCACCGAAGAGCTCGCAAACCTTTCGGCGAATCTGGAGATCGAAGCTGACGGGCCCACGCCAGCCAAGGTGACCATCTCCTACGCGCAGGCAAATGCCAATGCGAAATCCGGCAAGCGAGTGGATCGAAATCTCACACTACATCAAGGCCTAAACCGTATTGCAGTGCCACTGGAAATTGAGAAGCCGGCGCGCTGGTATCCGGCTGGTTATGGCGCCCAGGCGCTTTACGATTTTTCGGCTAACGTCGAGATCAAACATGCCGGGGCGGATCAGGTGGTGGTTCGGACGGGTCTTCGGTCGCTTCATTTGCGGCGTGAGCCTGACCAGTGGGGCAAGAGCATGGAGTTTGTCGTTAACGGCATTCCGATATTTGGAAAAGGTGCGGACGTTATTCCCTTCGACAGCTTCCCCAGCCGGGTGACGGCAGACCGTTACCGGGACATTTTGCAATCAGCACGCGATGCCAACATGAACATGGTGCGCGAATGGGGCGGCGGAATTTATGAATCCGATGACTTTTATGCGATCTGCGACGAACTTGGGCTGATCATTTGGCAGGACTTCATGTTCGGCGGCGACATGCATCCGGGGGATCCTGAGTTTCTCGACAACGTGCGCCACGAAGCTACCGACCAGGTGAAGCGATTGCGCAACCATCCCAGCATCCTGATCTGGTGCGGAAACAATGAGTCCGAGACTGGGTGGTTCTTCTGGGGAGATCGCGTTCGGTGGAAGGAGAGCTTGCCGGAGAAGACGCGCGATCACGTCTGGCAAGACTACATGGTTCTTTTCAACCGAGTGCTGCCAGACGTGGTGACCGAATATGGAGGCGGCGTGCCGTACTGGCCTAGCTCCCCCAGCGCGAACTTCGAGGATGTCCCGGGTGGACAGACCAACGGTGACATGCATTATTGGGAAGTCTGGCACGCGCTGGCGCCGATCGAGAAGTACAAGCAGCAATCACCGAGGTTCATGACGGAGTATGGCTTCCAATCATTTCCGGAGTTAAGAACCATCGAAGCGTTCAGCACGCCCGCCGATTGGGAGATCAGCTCTCCTGTGATGTTGTCTCACCAGAAAAACAACGGCGGGAATGCCCGCATCTACGACTACCTGCTGCGTTACTTCGGCGAGCCAAAAGACTTCCAGTCATTTCTTTATGCCAGCCAGATAATGCAGGCAGAAGCGATCAAGATGGGTGCGGAACACCTTCGGCGCAACCGCCCGCGCACCATGGGTTCGCTCTATTGGCAACTAAACGACTGCTGGCCGGTCGCGTCATGGTCGAGCATTGACTATTATGGTCGCTGGAAGGCGCTGCAGTACTATGCGCGACGCTTCTATAACGACCTGCTGGTCAGTCCGGATGAAGAGAATGGAGCACTGCAAATTTACGTGGTTTCCGACCGGCAGGCGGCGCAGCCAGCGCAGTTGCGAATGAGGCTGCTCGATTTGACCGGCAAGGTTCTGCAGGAGAAATCTGCGGATGTTCAGATCAAGCCACTCTCAAGCGCCGTGTACATGAGCTTGCCAATCATGAGCCTGCTTGCGGAGCAGCGTCGCGACCGTGTCTTCGTTGTCGCAGAGCTCGCGGTGGCAGGGAAGCCTGTGAGCCGCAATCTTTATTTCTTCTCGAACATGAAGGACGTGCCGCTGATCAAAGCGGAAATCAAGACTTCATTGGAGAAAAGTCCTTCTGGATATCGGCTGCGAGTGGAGTCGCAGCAGCTTGCACGTGACGTATATCTTTCCTTTGGAAATCTCGACACGAAGTTGTCGGACAATTATTTTGACTTACTTCCGGGGGAAAGCGTGGACATGGAAGTGAAGAGCTCCGCGTCCCTCGAACAGTTACAACAGGCGATGAAGGTGATTTCGCTGTCAGATGCTTTTCTGCCACAGACGAAAGCGCCCTCCCAACTTGCGGCAGGCCAGTAACGGCAGTCGCCTTCCGGTTCCGGGAACAGCAATTGCGGGTCAGGAGGCGACTCTTCTCATTGCGGTTTTCGCGGGCTCGAATCCACTGGCATTTGCAGTGGCTGCCTGGTAGGCGGCGCGTGCTCCGGCAGTGTCTCCGCTCTTTTCCAGTACTTGTCCCAGCAGGTACTGCGCGCGGAAGAGCGGAGCGTCCTCCGATCGGGTGCCTTGATCGATGTAGCGACGCAGCATGGAAGCCGCCAGCGGGAAGTTTCTTCCAACTCGAAGCAGCAGTGAAGCGGAATCAACCAGTGTAGAAGTATTGTTGGCGTCGAGCCTGGCCGCCTGCGCCGCCGTTCTTTCCAGGTCGTCGAGCCGGTTTGCGTGCCGATAAAACGATGCCAAATCGAAGATGTGTCGAGGAGGATACTTGGCCACTTGTATGGCTTTCTTGTAGGCCTGTTCGGCGTCTAGGGTACGCTTGTCGTGTTCGGCGACTCGACCGCGAATCCACCAAGCCGTTGCCGGATCCAACCTCTCAGTTGCATTTGCCTGGGCAACAGCTTTGTCGGCTCCTCCCCCGAGGAATGCCGGGGCTTCGATGTAGTACTCGCTGAGATCTGCGCGAGCATCGATGTTGTTGGGAGCAAGCTGCACTGCACGCTCAAAAGCAGCGCGCGACTTCTTTGCCAGGCCGATAGCCATCAGCCAACTCGAATGATCTGCTTTTTGTCCGTAGGCGCGCCCTAACCAAAGCTGATACTCGCCATTTGTGGGACTTAACTGGGCCGCACGCTCGCATTCTCGGATTGCGGAATCCCAGCGTTCTTCGGCGTAGTGCACCCGGCAAAGCAGATTGTGTCCCTCAGCACTTGAAGGATCTTGGCGTATCGACTGGTTGAGCGCCTGAATGGCCAGATCGGCGGCACCATTGATCATGAAATTACGAACGGAGTCTAGCGGCGGGTCAGCCTGCGAGAGCAGAGGCATGGAGATGACGACGGCCAAGGCGAGGGTCTGGAACATTCGAATTGACATCGGATATCAGCGCGGAGTGCTGACTGCAAGTCCGGGACGAAGAACTTCTGCTGGATTCAGAGTGTTCAGAGCGACTACATCTCCCGGCCGCAGTCCGGATGCGATCTCGGTCCGCGTGTTATTTGAGATGCCCGCATCAACGGGTTGCCGGCTCAGATGCCCCTCTTTAATCACATAAACGAAATGGCCCTTCTCGTCCTGGTGCAATGCTTCGCGAGCGACGGTAATCACGTCGTTCTTTCTGGCGAGACTCACGTTCACGGTGACATTCGTATTCGGCAGCAACCGGGAATCACTGTTCTCCACTGCGCAGAGCACTTGGCCGACGTTCCGGGTGCCAAGCGTTGTAACCGTGTAAGGGACTTGCGTAATTTCGCCTTGCCAACTCTTGCCGGGTAGTGCGTCCCAGCTTACCGAGACCGGCTGTCCGACAGAGAGTTTTCCGATTTCCGGTTCGTCCACGAATGCGCGGACCTGGACTCTGTGAAGGTTCGCCAGCTGCAGCAGTAGTTCGCCCTGCTGCACGTATTCTCCCTGCCGGACGGGAATGCTGTACACCGTGCCTTCAAACGGAGAACGAATGTCGCTGTGCTGCAGCAGATTCTGGGCGGCCAAGAGAGAAGCGCGCGCCTCGTCGGCTTCGGCCTGCACTCTCGCCACCTCTGGACCCGAGTAGCGTTGTTGCTGCTTTTGCTGCAGCAGCTTCAGTTGGGCATCGGCGGCGGCCAGCCGATTCGCCGCTTCTCTCAGTTCTGCTGGCGCAGCTGCTCCGGTTTTTTGTAAATGCTGCAGTGTGTCGTAGCTTCTTTGCGCAGCATCGCGATCGCTTCGAGCTTTGATCAGGTCAGCTTGGGTGGTGATTACCTCTTCCTGTGTTCCGCCAGACTGGATCGCGTGCTGGTCGGCCTGGGCGGTACGCAGCGCAGCTGTCGCTTTTGCAGCCTGCGCACGAGCATCGGCGTCGTCCAGTTGCATCACCAATTCGCCCGCATGGACGCGCTGACCCTCATGCACAAGGATTCTTCGTACCGTCGTGGGCGCTGGAGCGTGGGCCTCGAAATTGTCAATAGGTTCCACTTTCCCATTCGTGGAAATTGAGTTGACGAGATCCTGCCTCAGGACGCGATCAACTCGGACGGGAACCTCTCCCTTGCGTCTTGAAATAAAAGCCGCGAGGACAACGATGGCAATCAGGGTGAATAGGATCGCACGCCAAACATGCCGCCCATTGCGGCTAGGAGCCGCTGCTCTGTTGTTTTCTGCCATCGTGTATTGAACAAAAAGTATATCTGAACGTACCTCTGCTTCCATTGGCCGATATCGGTCGGGAGGGCTTCAGCGGGAACGAAATATAGATGCCTGGAGCAGTCGTTTGGGTCCAGCGACATCTCTAAGCCTGCTAGTGTTCATCCAACCGCTCGATATCCTCATCACTTCTCAGAAGCACACATCAGCATGGAAATTGGACTCAGCAGAGCCAAAGAAGTCATCATGAACGTCTATAAGGAGGTTCAGCGCACGCGTGTGTTCAACATTGCGGCGGGCCTATCCTATTATTTTCTGCTCTCTTTGTTTCCCTTGCTGATTCTGCTCGCGACCATCCTCGGTTATCTGCCAGTACCCAACCTCTTCAATCAGGTGATGGACATGGCAGCCCGGATCGTCCCCGGCGATGCCATGGGTTTAGTTCGGCGCATTCTTCACAGCGTACTAATCCCGGGGAGAGGGAAATTACTATCTTTCGGGATTATTGGCACACTGTGGGCGGCGTCGGGCGGCTTCTCGGCAATGATCGACGCGCTTGACATTGCCTACGACGCGCGGAAGAGCAGGCCGATGTTCAAGCAGCGTCTGGTCGCGGTCGGGCTCACATTTCTGACGGGCGGCCTGATGTCGCTGTCCTTGATATTGACCATGATCGGAAGCCGTGCGGGCGTGTGGATTGGCAAACTCCTGCACCTGTCCGATGCGTTTCAGTGGACTTGGCCCTACATACGATGGGGCATCATTATCGGCTCAATCGTGCTCGCGATGGAGATGCTGTACTTTCTCGGACCTAATGTTCGTCAGCGGTTCAAAGATTCGCTTCCAGGCGCTGTGCTTGGCACAACACTATGGATACTCATCTCAGTCGCAGTGAATGCCTATGTTTCCCATTTCGCGAATTACAACAAAACGTACGGGACCATCGGAGCCGTGATCGCATTGATGCTATGGCTGTACGTGAGCAGCATCGCGATTTTGATTGGAGCTGAGTTGAATTCGGAACTGCTCAAAGCCGAAGGCAAGAAACTGAAAGGTCAGCAAGCACTGGAACCGGGTGAACAGGCAGAACTCCCGCAAGCTGCTTGATCAGGATCCGCCACACGTCAAAGTCAGAAATCAAGTCAATGCTATTCTGGCGTGAGTGTCGTCATCATTTTTTAGAATCCCCCGGCGTTTTTGTGGGCCTCCCGATACCGGCAACGGTGGATATAGCTCGGGGATGCTTGCATCCTCACTATCTGGCGCATGTGAGTGTACTTTGCGCAAACCTGTGCCTCTTGAACGCGATCTTGAAGCGAAAGTTGAAAGAGACTCCGCGCAACTGCTTGACGGTGAGGAAACCATCATTCAGGCGATTCGGACACGAATCGAGCTAACGCAAGCCGCTCCGATTACCTTTGAAGAAGCCGAACAGGCCGCAGAGAAGTCTCCGGCATTTCAGAATCATCCGTTTCCAACTTGCTTCACCTGTGGACCGGAGCGCGCGCCCGGCGATGGCCTTCGTATCTTTCCAGGAAGACATAAGAACGAGAATGGAAAGCCGAGCATCTTTGCTGCTCCCTGGACTCCCGACCCAGGGCTCACCAATGGAGGAGCCGTAGTTCGTCCTGAGTTCGTATGGGCGGCGATGGATTGCCCAACGGGATTTGCCGCAGGATTCCCGTGGCAAGGCACCTTAGTTACCGGACGCCTTGCCGTTGAACAGGTTTTGCCGGTTTACGCGCTTCGTCCCTACGTGGTCACAAGCTGGCCAGTGGGAAGCGAAGGTCGAAAATTCCATGCTGAGGCAGCGCTCCACGACAGTGACGGAGCGCTGTGCGCCAAAGCGCGTGCGACCTGGATCAAGCTCGCCTGAAACAAAGTACGCGGCCATCGTGTTCTGCTGAACCTACATCTCACTTCGCAGATCCCTTTGGAGCGAAGTGCGATGGAAGACCCTCGTCCGGAATCTCAGCCGGATCAACCTGAAGAGCCCGACAGAAAAAAATCGCTCGCGCCGTGGGGCGCGATGCTCGGTGGCACAGCTCTTGCCATCTACGGTTGGACCCGCAAGTCTGCAACGGGTGCGGCTCTGGGCTTGGCCGGTGGCGCGATCGCGGTCAAGGCAGCAAGTGCGGGCCCGCTCGCCGATATGCTCCGTTCAGAGATCAGCGCCAATGGCATCGTCCTGGTGAACCGCACCGCGGCTGATCTTTACTCGGTTTGGAAGGACGTGACCAACGCGCCGCTTTGGATGAAGCACATTCAATCTGTCACGCAGATCGACGACGCACACTCGCGATGGGTGCGTCGAGATCCAATCGTTGGAATATTGGAGTGGACCAGCGAAGTCACTTTGGACACTCCCAATCAGATGATCGCCTGGCGAACTGTGCCCGACAGCCGCTCTGGGTATGACTTGAGTGGAAGGGTAGAGTTCAAGGAAGCAGGATCGGATCGCGGCACACAGGTGAAGCTAGCTCTTCGCGTCAAAATGCACGCCGGCTTACTTCAAGGCGGAGCAGCAATGGCGATAGCTGAAGAGCGAGAAGTGAACGACAATCTACGCCGTTTCAAGATGCTGATGGAGACCGGCGAAATTACGACTACTCGCGGCCAGAGCCACGGCCCGCGCAGCACCAAAGGAAAGCTATTGGACAAGCTATTCGAGGAACAGGCACCCGACAAAACCGATGAGAAATCTCGCAGACGTACAAGGCAGTCTCAAGTTCTTGCCCAGCCACTCAAGAAACTGAATGAAGCCGCCGCATAGGAAGATGGCTCCAAAAAAATCCGCAGCTAAGGAGCTGCGGTTTGTGTATTCGAAAGCAGTCTTAGGCGATCGTCACTGGATGTGTCAGACGGAATGTAAGCCTTCGTTCGGGTCCGAACCCGACATCTTTCTTTCCAGTAGCAAACGCAGTCGTGGTCCCGGCAGCGCCACCGATGGCAGTGCCAATCAAAGCGCCCGTGCCACCGCCAGCCAGCGCGCCGATAATCGCTCCTCCGCCCGCGCCTCCACCGATCCAGCCGAAATTGCGTCTCTTGTGCGACGCGCCAGCGACCATGATGCTGGAGCTCTGCACAGGAAGGGCCTTTCCGTTGATCGTCATAGATGAGAGCGCGATCCGCAGATAGCCTGAATGCGAGAGTCGACCAGAACGCCGCACGTTGATCACTCGGCCACTCACGCGCGTGCCTTCCGGCGCGAGCGTCCGGCCTTCTGAAACGATTGGTTGATCAAGAACAGCCTCGAACTGATCTCCAGGATTCGAAGTTGCACTCGACACTCCATTCTGGAGACGAACTGTGATCGGAGTGCCCGACGCAATTACAACTTCGTCCGGCACCAAAGACGATTTAGAGTTTTCGCCCAGGACAGAACCGGCCTTCGTCTTAGCGAATGGAATCGCCTGAGCTGTCTCTGCACTGCTGTTTTCCGCCAGACTAGCCGCCGCAGGAGTGCTCATTTGCTTACTGCATCCCAAACCCGTGACGAGCAGCGTTGCAACAAGTGCGTGCGGAATCAACTTAGTCACCTACTGCCTCCTCAAAAATAAGCCGACGTGCTCGCAGCAATCTGGGGGAGGGCTGCACCTTATTGCGTTGCAAGCCACGTTCCATTGTTGGTCATTGAAAACAAAGCGATTCAGAGACTCAAGTGTGTAATTTGTTCCAACCAGCAGCTACTCTGGAATCAGCGACGAGAGTTTCCCTTCAGTGATCAGCTTCGCGAGTTTCGCGAATTCATCCGAGAGTACGCGGTCGCGATCGACCGTTGGACAGACGCTGCGAATTGCCGCATGGGCCTGCTGAAGCTTGGGACTCGTCTTCAGCGGCGCAAGGAAATCAATTGCTTGGGCTGACGTCGCCGCCTCGATCGCGAGAACATGCGTGGTGTTGGCGACGACTCGCTCGAGCTTCAGCGCCGCGTTCATTCCCATCGAGACATAGTCTTCCTTGTTGCCGCTGGTGGTGATGGAATCCACCGAGGCAGGATGAGCGAGGATTTTATTCTCGCTGGCGAGGGCTGCAGCCGTGACCTGCGGCATCATGAATCCCGAATTCAAACCGGCGCCCGGCGCGAGAAATGGCGGAAGGCCTTCGTTCAGTGCCGGATTTACCAGTCGCTCAATCCTGCGTTCGGAGATGCCCGCGAGAGCGGTGAGGGCGATCGCCAGGTAGTCGAGTGCAAACGCGACCGGCTCTCCGTGAAAGTTGCCGCCGGAGATGATGTCACCGTAACTCGTCTGCTCATTCGCAAACCCTGATTCTGAAGCTCGGCGATTGTTCATCGCTGGAATCTTCGACGGCCGCAACGGCTCGCGATTGGAATGCACAGCAGGGAAGACCAGCGGATTATCGACCGCGGAATTCATCTCCGTCTCGAATCCCTGCCGGCAAAAACTGAGAGTGTCGCGCACGGCGCCATGCACTTGCGGAATGCAACGCAGCGAGTAAGCGTCCTGCACGCGATTGCAATCCGCGTGAGATTCTCGAATTTCCGAGCCCTCCACCAGCCGTCTTACATTGCGCGCACTTTGCAGTTGTCCATTATGAGGACGCGCGCGATGGATGCGATCATCCATCGCGACAGTCGTTCCACGCAGCGCATCGAGAGTGAGCGCGCCCAGCACATCCGCGGTATCGACCAAAGTCTGTGCGGACAATAGTGAAAGCGTCCCGATGGCCAGCATCGCTTGCGTGCCATTGATCAGCGATATGGCCTCTTTCGCCTCGATGGTGACGACCTTCACTTGAGCCGCGGACATCGCTTCCCGGCCCGCCAAGCGTTTGCCTTGGTAAACAGCTTCACCTTCACCCGCGAGCACCAGCGCGAGATGCGAGAGGGGCGCAAGATCGCCGCTGGCGCCAACACTTCCTTGTGACGGAATTACCGGATGCAAGCCGCGATTTAGCATCTCGCAGAGCGTGTCGATGATCAGCGGACGCACGCCGGAGAATCCCTTCGCGAGAGAGTTTGCCCGCAGCAGGATCATCGCGCGCGTGACTCGCTCGGAAAGCGGCGGCCCTACTCCGACCGAATGCGAGCGCAGAAGATTCATTTGCAGCTCGCGAATCTGTTCTGGGGGGATTCTGACGTCGCTCAGTTTTCCAACGCCGGTCGTAATCGCATACGCCAGGCGGTTTTCGCGGACGAGCTCTTCGACAATCTCCCGCGACCGCGCTACTTTTTCTCTCGCGTCCGGAGCGAGCAACACTGGACGACGCTCGTCCACGACATCGCGCAGATCGCCGAGCGTTAGTTGATCTCCATCGATGTGCAGCGCCCTCACGCGACTCCTCTGTATTTGCCGCCATCGACGACGATGGTTTGCCCAGTTACATAGGAAGCGCGTTCAGAAGCCAGCCAGACAATGGCGTCGGCGACTTCTGCCGGAGCAGCGAGACGTTGTAGCGGCACGTCCTCCGCCCATTTGTCGTAGATATCCGACGTGCCTACGTTTGCCGCCAGCGCGCGCGTGCCCGCAAGTTCTTTGAGACGCTCGGTCGTGGTATAGCCCGGAGCGACATTGTTGAAGGTGATGTTGTCTTTTCCGAATTCCACGGAAAGACTTTTCAGCAGTCCGACCACTGACGGCCGGACTGCGTTCGAAATCACCAGATCTGGTATCGGAGCTTTTACGGAATTCGATGTGATGGCAATGAAGCGTCCCGCCCGGTTCTTCTGCATGTAAGGCAGCACGGATTTGGCCAGGTTAACGACGCTAAGAAAGATAAGCTCGACCGCTTTCCGCCACTCGTCCATGGATATCGAAAGAAAGTTCTTGGCCGGAGGCCCGCCGGCATTTGCTACGCAAACATCAATCCGCCCGAGACGCTCCACAGCGCGCCTGACAAAAGACTCAACGGCAGGAAAGTCGATGACGTCCAAAGCCTCAGCCATGATTTCGACCTTGTGGCGAGCGCGGATCTCATCGACGGCTTTGCGCAATTTCAAATCGCTGCGCGAACACATCACCAAGCGCGCACCTTCAGCGGCGAATCCCTCCGCAGCGGCTCGTGCTATACCGTCGCTCGAGCCGGTAATCAGCACGACTTTGTCGTTCAGACCTGTATCCATTCAATTTTGTACAGTGGGCATAGGCGCTTCCACCACGTACATCCGGTTTGGCGAGCCGGCTTTGACGTTGTTTTTTTCGAAGCACTCTTTGATTCGCCGCCGCAGCTCACGCTTGATCGCGTATTGCTTGCCCGGCCTTACTTTAGCGAGGATCAGGTAATCGACTTCGTTGCCGTTCACGCGATCGATCCCCGGAACTTCAGGCTCAGAGACGAGGTACCCGCCAAAGTCCGGGTCCTGGTGCAGATCACTGCCAATTTCCTTCAGCAATTCGATCACGCGTTCTGATCTCTCACTGTAATCAACGGCGACATTCAAGGCCACTTGTGCCCAGTCGCGCGTCATGTTGGAAATGATTTTTATCTCGCTGTTCGGGACCGTGTGCACGGTCCCGGTATCGTCGCGCAGCACGGTCTTGCGCATCGACATCTGCTCGACCGTACCCTGGACGCCGGCGAGCCGCACCACGTCGCCAATGTCGTAGGCATTTTCGATGAGGATGAAAAAGCCGTTGATCACATCATGGACAAGCGTTTGCGCGCCGAAACCGATGGCCAGACCGACGACTCCAGCGCTGGCCAAGAATGGCTTCGGATCGATCTTGACGATCTCAAGAATCTGCAGAAGCGCAAAGAAGTAGATGACCGACATCCCTACGCTGTTAATTATCGAAGCGAGAGTGCGTATCTGCTGGACGCGAATGCCGCTGGGAAGCTCGCGGCCGTGGGTGTACTGAGTAAGCTTATGGGTAACCAGCGCCAGCAGCCGGACCAAGATCGCAGCCACGAACAACACCACCAGGATCCGGGGCGCATCGTGCTGCAACCAATTGACAAGATCGTCATGCCATCCGGAGAAGACCTTTATCCAGATGGGCTCGCTCAGCAGGACTGTGAGAATCAACGGCATCAAAAGGAGGAATCGACTCCGGATTATAGCAACCGAGAAACCTGCAATTCGGGAGGCTTCGAAAGTTCGAATTCCCTGTTCTTTGCCAAGAACAGAGAAGAGGCAGAGAATTCACGAGTTTTCAGCCAAATTCCGCAAATCGAGAAATAACAGCGACTAACAGGGTACTAACAGTGAGTTTTCCGCAGTTTCGTGACATTGGTGTGAAGGCTGGGCGAGACAGTTTTGCTATACCCAAAGTCGAAGTCAAACCACGCTAGCGCTGCCACTCGTTCCCGCCAAATTCCAGAATGTTCCACGTGGAACATTTTCTCCCCGAAAACATGAATCACTTGGGACAGGCATTCGCCTGCGGCCGCTCGACTCCAGGCGACGCGAATGGAATAGACAGTCACTAACGGGAATCTATAATCGGGCTATATCCCCCGCGAGGTCTTTCGTGAAGGTTGTATTCCCTACCTGCATCATCTGCGTTCTTTTGCTCACGTGCTCTCAATTCTGGACTGAGCCAATGTTCGCGGCTGCCGCACCGCAATTGTCCAATCCAACGTCAGATCCCCAGTTCGGGCGTGATCCCCGCCGCGATGAGGCTGAACGAAAAATGGAACGCGATCGCGAGAAGGCGCTGAACAAGCAGCGTCAGTCCGACATCCAGAAGGACACCGAACGTCTTCTCCGCCTGGCGACAGAACTGAAAGAGTACGTGGACAAGACAGACGAGCACACGTTGTCCATCGACGTTGTCAAAAAAGCTGACGAGATCGACAAACTCGCGAAGCAGATTCGGGAAAAGATGAAGGGGAGTTATTAGCCGGAGGTCCTTCGAATCAATCTAAACCTCATCCGACTGTCTTTTTTTGCGCAAGAAAAGGGCGCTGGATTCCCCAGCGCCCAATTTAGTTCTCTCGATACGACTAGAAGGTTACCTTCAACGCCAACTGAATGTTGCGAGGATCGCGGGCATTCAGAATTTGGTCGTACAGCCTGCTGTTCAACGATGTGCTCAACCCAGACACCGGCGTGCCCTGAGCGAGGTTCACATTGTTCAGAGCATTGAAGAACTCGGCTCGGAACTGCGTGTTGATTCGCTCGCCGATCTTGATGTTCTTGAAGATTGAGGCGTCCCAACGCTTGATTCCGGGGCCCTGAATCTGGCCTCGGCGAGCATTACCCTGGCGCAGCGGGGGAACTGCAGGCGTGCATTTTGGAGTCGCAGCCGTGCACCCTGCGTAGGCGAAGGCCGCGGGGTTGAACCAATGCGCGATGGTGTGCGGAGCTCCGACATTCGGATCGGCGATTTGGTCCGGCGGATCGCCAGCCCAGGAGTTGCCGCACGTTCCGAGGCCGACATAATCCTCCTGGCAACTTACGGTGGCGAAGTCGTAATGAATGCCGGTGCTGACGTACGCCACACCGGAAAGCTCCCATCCCCCGAGGGTATGTCCAATGAATCCCCTCTGGTTCTTGTAGAACGGCAGGTAGTACACGTAGGTGCCGCTGAAGACGTGACGACGGTCGAAGATCGAATTGCCCCAGTCGCGCTTTAGATTGTATGTGTTCTCCGCGCCGCGGAAATTTTCCGAGGCGTCGGTCAGATCATGTGACCAGGTGTAGTTCAGCACGATTTGAGAGCTATCGCTAAAGGTCTTCTGGAACTGAGCTTGCAGCCCGTTATAGCTGGACGTAAAAGCATTGCTCCACAGGTTGATCGCGTCAAAGCCGACGTACGGACGAACTGAATTCAGAAGTTGATAATCGCCCGCCTGGAAATAGCACTCGGAGCCGGCAGGATATTGCGAGCAATATCCCGGAATTTTCTGGAACGCCAGTGGTCTGGGCATGTTTACATCAATGCCGCCCATCAGATGGCGTCCGAGATTGCCGTAGTACCCAATGTCGAGCATCATCGAGTGAGCGAACTGATGCTGAACGTCGAGGTCAAACATTTCCGAATATGGGATTTTCCAATTGGCCGGATTGGGACCGTAGATGGTTGGCGGAGCGATGGTTGTAGTCGCACCCCCGCCCGTCGGCCCGGTTGGATTCGATAGGCTGGTATTGGAAAAGTTCGTATTCGCCGGAGAGATGCCAGGATTACCGCTCTGGAAGCTAATGTGATTATCGACTGAATTCAAGCCATAGAAGAGACCGAATCCTCCGCGGATGCTGGTTTCGTGATTCCCGAACGGATCCCAGGCAAATCCAAAGCGGGGCGCAAATGCGCTATTGTTCGGTACGACCGACTTACCAAACGGCGAATTGTGCCCGGCCTGGATGTAGCCGGCAAGCTGAGTTGGGTTCAATGCTGAACTGTAGAAACCAGTCGCGGGGTTAATCGCCTCAGCCGCCGATAGGCTATACAGCTTCGGATCGAACGTGCTGGTTAGGTTGTTTTGCGAAACCGGCGCGTTCAGCCTCGTCCAGCGCACTCCCAAATCCAGGGTCAGATTGGGCCGGATGCGCCATTCGTCCTGACCGTAGGCCTCGAATTCCTTTTCAGAGACCAGATAGTTCACAGGAGCTTGCGCCTCAGAAAAACGGAAGGCACGGCCGAGCAGGAAGTTCGCCCAGTTCTGCGCGAAGGTGTTGTTGGCTGCGGCGCAGTTGGCCGGCGAACCAGCAGCGCACCCCGCCGATTGGCTGATGGTAAACGTTGGGGTGTTATTCGAATTCTCCTTGTGATTGTAATAGTTGAATGTGCCCCCGAACTTCAGCGAGTGATTGCCGAGGCTCTTCGACAGCGCGTCAAATACGGTTTGATCCTTGTCGTAATCGCGATAGGGACCGAAACCCGAGAGGCCCTGGCCGTTCTGGAACGTCAATAGCGGAACCACGGCAGCGCTGCTCGCGAAGGGCAGTGCCGGCTTAATATCGGGCGAGTTCGCCCGAGCCATTGTGCCAATTGGATCGCTGGTAATACCACCCCAGGAATAAGTGTAGCCAGCGTCGTTCACTAAAGTGGGAGAGAGGGCGGCCGTCACGTGCCCAGCAAAGACGCGTGCCGGAGTATTGCTCTGGGTATTTGCCACTCCGGGGAGAGGCAAACCGGTGTAGATACCGCCCGGCTCCTGCGTTGGGATTGAATCGTCGGCATAGCGGCCGAAAACGTTGATCTTCGATCCGAAGTTGTGGTCGAGGCGAACGGCTTCTTCGCGATAGTAGTAGAGGTTTCGATTCGAGCTGATCAGGTTCCCATTGGGCTGATTCGCCGGTGGAAGCTTGCTGTAAATGTCCTTTACATAAGCCGCCGCGGCTGGATCGATGTTAGTAATCGAGGTGCCGGTGGCGGTGCAGTGGTTGCTGGCGTCGTAAGCGGTGCAGACAGCGGTGGGGAAGTTCCCGGCCAATTCGCCAGCGGTGGGCAGCTGACTGCTCGTAAAACTCGTGCTAGTGATGAAATGACGCCACTCTTGCGAGTAGAAGAAAAAGGTGTTGCCCTTCTTGATAGGTCCGCCAAGAGTAAAGCCCCAGTCATTCCATCTGAGCGGCGGACGCTTGAGCTTTGCAAGATTGGTGAAGTAGTTATTGGCGTTCAGCTTGTCGTTGCGGAAGAACTCGTAAGCCGAGCCGTGAAACGAGTTCGTGCCTGCGCGCGTGACAACGCTCACTTCGCCTGAGGAGGTGCGTCCATGTTCAGGTAGATAGTTCGCCCTCAATACCTTGAACTCGGCGATGGAGTCGATGCTGGGATAAGCGTACAGCGTCAGGTTAGAGCCGCGGTTCAGATCCTCGGCTCCGTCGATCAAAAAGCTGTTTTGCGATGGGCGGTTGCCGTCGATAACAATGTTGATCTGATTCGAGAGCCCGGTCGGGTTTGAGGCTCCGACATAGAGCTGGTCGGTTGCCATGTTGGACGAAACGCCCGGCATCAGCGTTACCAGTTGCACGAAGTTGCGCGACAGCACTGAGAGCTCGCGAATCTGTGTTCCGTTGATCAGGCCAGACGCAGTATTGTTTTCGAGATTGACTTCGATTGGAGATTCGCTGACCGTCACCTGCTGTTCCTGCGATCCCACCTTGAGCCTGATGTCGTACACCCGACGGTCATTCAGGTTGAGAACGATGTCATTGGCGTTGAAGCGTGAAAATCCGGGGGCATCGACCGTGATCTGGTAACGACCCAGGGGCAGCACGGTAGCGTTGTAGGCGCCGTTGGAGCCCGTTGTAATTGCGCGTTCAACAATATTGCGATCTGTATTGATGATGTTTACGTGAGCGCCGCTGATTACCGCGCCCGATGGATCGTAAACAGTGCCGCGGATGTCGGCAGTGATTTCTTGCGCGGCGCAGCCGGCAACGAAGAATAGACACAGCGCTAGACAACAAAAGGCTTTCGAGCGCATAACCCCTCCTGTATTGATTTTGTTCGCTTGAGTGCGACGCGACGGAGATCCTCAGATAAGTCCGCC
>CAZLIE010000098.1:0-16839 GCA_964559345.1 uncultured Terriglobales bacterium | reverse complement strand
GGAGGTCGCGGAGAATCGCCAGAGCCATTGTCCGGGCACGGCCGATACGATCCACTGCGCATCTTGCGCAAGTTGTAGCGGCCGCGCTCCCGGCAATGAAACACGCGCGAATCAATCCGGCGACAACCACTTTCCAGGCAATCCGAATTTTCGTAAACCGCGAACTTGAGGACCTGCAGGCGCTCCTCGCGGCGGCCCCTCAGGTCCTCCTCCCTTCATCAGGGAGGCTGGTCATCATCAGCTTCCAGTCGCTGGAAGACAGGATGGTGAAGGATGCAATGCGCGAAGGAGCAAAGCGAGGCATTTATAGGCTGCTCACGAAAAAGCCGCTGAAAGCCTCGCAAACGGAATTGGATCGCAACCCGCGAGCGCGAAGCGCAAAGTTGCGGGCGGCAGAAAGAGTTTAACGGTGAACCAGATGGAAGCTGGCCAGCCGAGAGGTTACAACCGGGCAGCATCGTCCCACCGGATGTACTTAAGGGCGAAACAAACTTCCACAGCACACCTACCTGACATCAGCGCGGTGCTGGCCGGTTTAACAAGTTTGCTGGCTTCGGCCAGCAGTAAATGAAAGTGACGGAGGTAGTGAATGTACACAGGCAGACTTATCGACGAGTTGATTGAAAGCGTGCAGCGTGCAGAGACCGATGCGCACATCTATCGCGATGAAGAGCTGATGGACGAATTGGTCCTACATGGGCGCGTGTACGAATACTCCGAGTACCAACTGGCTGGAGTGGCTTAAATGGCAACCCGTGCAGTTCCTAGAGCAAACGGTTATCGCATGTGGCAGCCAGTTCGCGGCGGCCGAAAGTGGGGCGGAGTTACGCCGGAAATCTACTTCAACAAGGGCATCGACAACTCCCGGCTGGTGAAGGTCGCCGACCCGCGTCGCGCGCGAGAGATGACGATGTTCTCCGTCTCGGTAGCCGTGTTGTTTCTCTTTACCATGATCTACGCGTGGCAGCACTTCAGTTCCATCGAATACGGCTACAAAATCGAGGCGCAGAAGATCGAGCGCGACGCACTGCTCGAGCAAAACCGATCATTGCGATTGGAACAGGCTTCACTGCGTGACCCGGAGCGCATCGAGCAACTCGCCCAGCGACTTGGTCTCGTTTCGCCGCAGGCCGGACAAGTCATGCACCTCGAAATCAGCGCTGAGCCGAATGCTCCAGTGTTGGCGAAGGTTTCAGGCGTCCAAGTGATCGATACCGCCCGCTAGGCCAGGCGTAACGCCGAAGTCGCAGGCAATGCTAGTTTAGCCGGCAAGCCGGCTGCGAAGTGGTGGCCAAGGCAAACCATCCTGGGCCGCCACACACGTTTCTCTACTCCACTACACCTACTGGATTCCGAGAATGGCTGCGAACAGCGCAAAGAATGAAGGCCGTCTGCGGCTCTCATTATTTGCGGCATTCTTCTGCTTTTGGCTGCTGGTGATTTGCGCGCGTTTGCTGTGGCTTCAGGTTGTCGATTATGGACAACTCACTCAACGTGCCGCCCGGCAGCAGCAGCGCAGCATCGAAGTAGCGCCACCTCGGGGCATCATCTACGACCGTAAGGGACGCGAGTTGGCCATGAGCGTCCAGGTCGATTCCGTCTTCGCCGTCCCCTCAGAGATACCCGATCAGGCTACGGCGGCCAAGCTGCTGGCCCACGTTCTTAGGGCTGATCCAAAGGAAGTGTTTGCCAAGCTTGAATCTTCACGTTCTTTCGTTTGGATCGCGCGCAAGCTCGACAACGATACGGCCACACGGATCCGGGCGCTTAACATGCGCGGCATCTACTTTCAGAAAGAGCCAAAGCGTTTTTACCCAAAAAACGAGCTAGCCTCCCAAGTATTGGGCTACGTCGGAATGGATGATGAGGGTCTGGCCGGCCTGGAGCGTACTTTTGATCAGCGGCTGCGTGGTCGTCCGGGGAAAATGATTATCACCATGGACGCGCGCCATCGCTGGTTTGGCCGTGTTGAGAAGAACCCGGAGCCCGGCCAGAATCTCGTCCTGACAATCGACGAGGACATTCAGCACATCGCCGAGCGCGAGCTCGACGCGACGATGCAGAAGACGCACGCTGAAGCCGGTACGGTGATCGTTGCGAATCCCAAGACCGGAGAGATACTCGCGCTGGCGAATCGGCCAACTTTCAATCCGAACAACTCGCGAGGGATAGATCCGAAATCGCTCAAGAATCGCGCTGTCAGCGACGCGTACGAGCCAGGTTCGACTTTCAAGATGGTCACCATTGCCGCGGCGCTTGAAGAAAAAGTCACAAATCCCGATGAAGTCTTCGATTGCCAGATGGGATCCATCATCCTGGGCGGGCGACGCATTCATGACTGGCATCCATACGGCCTGCTATCGGTAAGCCAGGTCCTTCAGAAATCCAGCGATGTGGGAGCGATCAAGATTGCGCTGCGTCTCGGCGATGATCGCATGTACAAATACATTCGCGCGTTCGGCTTTGGATCACAGACCGGAATTGAGCTTCAAGGCGAGACCCGCGGCATCACCAAGCCTGTGAGCCGCTGGTCGAAGATGAGCATCGGCGCAATTTCGATGGGCCAGGAGATCGGCGTCTCTCCTCTTCAGCTCGTCGCAATGACTTCCAGCATGGCAAACGACGGTATCTGGACGCCGCCTCGAATCGTCGCTGGCACCACTCCGTCACAGGATCGGACTTCAGGAACGGCGAAGACCGTGGTCTTTCATCCCGGTCAGCAGCATCGCGCCATCTCTTCTTTTACCGCGAGCGAGATGAAGAAAATGCTGGAGGAGGTCGTGCTGAAGGGAACCGCGAGCAAGGCCATTCTCGACGGCTATAGCTCGGCGGGAAAAACTGGAACAGCGCAGAAAATTAATCCATTGACCCATCGCTACGGATCCAAGGACATCGCCTCGTTCTCCGGATTTGCGCCGGTGAACAATCCTGCTATTACGGTGACCGCGATCATCGATTCTCCCGTAGGCGCACATCATCATGGAGGCGACATCGGCGCTCCGCTGTTCAACCGCATTGCCCAGCAAGTGCTGGAATACATGGACGTCCCGCATGACATCGATGTTAGAAATCCGCGCCGCGCGCTTCTTCGCGCGTCGCTAAAGAGCAGCGACACGATCGAAGGCTCTCCGGACCACATTGGCGAGGAGATCAACCCTGACGATCGCCAGAATGACGCGCCGGCAATCGTCGCCAGCAATCAGCCGAATTCACGTGGCATCGTCTCATCGAGCTACCACCCGACCAACAATGTAGACACTGTCCAGATCGCCTCGGCAACCGACACCACTCCTGCTTCATCCCCCGGATTGGACAAACCGCTTCCGCCTGGCGGAACCGTTGTTCTGGATGTAAGCGCAGCTAGAACTGTTCCGTCCTTCATAGGCAAGCCCCTTCGCGCCGTAATCGAGGAAAGCGAGCAGGCCGGAGTTGAAGTGGATATCTTCGGTTCTGGCATCGCACGTCAGCAGAATCCGCCCCCCGGAAGTCGCGTTCCCTGGGGTGGACACGTCACCGTCCAATTTGCCCGGTGAGTAAACTTTCGTGCATCAACTTAGGTCTTTGCACTGAACTGAACCCTCGAATTCTACGGCTATAATCGCGTCCAGATGACCTTCCGCAAACTTCTGCGCAATGTGGAGACTCTTTCCGTCTCAGGTGACGCGCCAGTCACTGGCGTCGCTCATGATTCGCGCAAGGTTCAGCCCGGCTTTGTGTTTCTTGCGATTCGTGGAGAGTCGAGCGATGGCAATCGATTTATCGAATCGTCCATCCGCTCCGGCGCAGCAGCGATTGTCTCAGATTCGCCTTCCATAACAGAGCCTCAGAACATTCCCTTTGCTCGCGTTGCACACGGCCGACGCGCAATGGCCAAGATCAGCGCCAACTTCTATGATCGCCCGGCAGACAGACTGAAGCTGACCGGCGTTACCGGCACGAATGGCAAGACGACTACAACGTTCCTGATCGAACACATTCTGCAGAGCGCCGGCCGGTCAGTAGCAATGCTTGGCACGATCGAGTACCACGTCGCCGGAGCTGTTCTTCCTGCCCCGCATACCACGCCCGAATCGCTTGAACTGAATGCTACGTTTGCAGACGCGCTGAAGGCCGGAGCCAAAGAGGTCGTGATGGAGGTTTCATCCCATGCGCTGGAACAAGGGCGCGTGTACGGCCTGCATTATGACGTCGCAGTGTTTACGAATCTCACCCGCGATCACCTCGATTTTCACCAGACGATGGATGCCTACTTTGCCGCCAAGCAAAAACTATTCACCGGCGATGGAACCAAACCTCCAAGAGGTGCAATCCTGAATGAGGATGACTCCTACGGAGTGAAGCTGCGAAGGACCGCGCTCGAGCATGGATCAGAAGTGTTGAGCTACGGACTGCATGCTTCGTGCGACCTCACCGCCGAAAATATCGAGTACACGCAGAGCGGCACTCGGTTTCGGATGTGGATGAAGGGCACGCCGGTGCAGGTGGATTCACGTTTAATCGGCGAGATCAACATCTATAACGTGCTTGCTGCGTCGGCGGCCGCTTACGCCCGCGACTGCAGCCTCGACCAGATTCGCGATGCCGTTGCCGGCTTCGATCGCGTGCCGGGCAGGTTTGAACGAGTCGATTGCGGACAGCCCTTCATTGTTGTCGTCGATTATGCGCATACCGACGATGCGATTCGCAATCTCACCCGCATCGCCCGGCAGTTGCTGTCGCAACAGAAGCGCGGCGGGAGAATCATTACGCTCTTTGGCTGCGGTGGGGATCGCGACGCCAACAAGCGGCCGCTGATGGGACGCGCCGCCGGCGAGGGCAGCGATTTCGTTGTGCTTACCTCGGACAATCCGCGAAGCGAAGATCCGCTGCAGATTATTGGCCACGCGTTGCCAGGCTTACGTGAGACAGCGACGCGTTATGCTGTCGAGCCCGATCGCCGAGCCGCCATCGCGCTCGCTCTCTCCGAAGCGAAGCCGGGCGACATCGTGCTTCTCGCAGGTAAGGGACACGAGAAATACCAGATCACCCCCGAAGGGACCTTCCCTTTCGACGATGTTCAGGTTGCGCTTGAGGCTCTAGCCAAATCAGGATACAAGTCTGCATTGCGCGAGGGAGTGCCGGTCGGATGAAGTTGCCGTTGTGGCGGGTCGCGGAGTTTATAGAAGCCCAAGGCAGGTACGGCGCCGAGCAGATAGCTTCCGGGTATTCCATCGACTCGCGCACGATTACGCCCGGCGATCTCTTCTTTGCTGTCAAGGGCGGGCGACTCGACGGACACGACTTTGTCGAGAAGGCTCTTGACTCCGGAGCTCTGGCAGCGGTAGTTGCTGCCGATCAAGCAGACCGGTTCGCAAGCCGGTCTGGCGTGCTCGTCGTGAAGCACACGCTCATCGCTCTCCAGCGCCTGAGTGCGGCAGTTCGGCGCCTGTGGGGCAAGCGGCTGATTGGGGTCACCGGTTCGGCCGGCAAAACGACCACGAAAGACACGATTGCTCACGTGCTCTCCACGCGCTTTCGAGTCTTGAAGTCACAGGGCAATCTGAACAACCACTTTGGCCTGCCGCTGCAGCTTCTCAAACTCGAACCCGAACATGAGATGGCAGTAATCGAGATGGGCATGTCGCACGCCGGTGAGATTGCCGCTCTGTGCGAAATCGCCAAGCCGGACTGGGGGGTGGTCACCATGGTTGCGCCCGTACATCTCGAATACTTTCCTGAAGGAGTATCGGGAATCGCACGCGCGAAGTATGAGCTCATTGCCGCGCTCCCGCCCGGTGGTGCAGCGTTTCTCAATGCGGACGATGCTTACGTCTCACAGTTTGGCCGCGACTTTCATGGCAAAGTAGTTCTATTCGGGATGGAACATCCGGCAGATGTCTCCGCCCGGCAAATCGAAGACCTTGGTCCGCGTGGTTCCCGCTTCCAACTGCTGACCGATGGCGGCATAAAGACCACTGCCGAAATGCCGTTGATGGGAAAGCACAACGTCGTGAATGCGCTGGCGGCGGTCGCCGTTGGGCTCGAAGCTGGAATCTCTCCCACTGAAGCTGCGGCATCACTGGCGTCGCTCCAAGCTCCCGACAAGCGCGGTGAGATCGTGGAAGTGCTCGGCGCGACCATCATCAACGATTCCTACAACTCAAATCCGAATGCGCTCAAAGCAATGGTAGATGCGCTCGCGTCGTCAACAGCAAAACGGCGCATCGTGATTGCAGGCGAGATGCTCGAACTAGGACCGCAAGCCCCCGACTTGCATCGCGACGCTGGGAACCACATTGCACAACGGAAGATCGATGTCTTGATCGGAGTGCGCGGCGCCGCCACCTTTATAGTGGAGCAGGCGAAGGCCGGAGGCGTGCTCGCAACCTTCGTCTCACAGCCGGAAGATGCGGGAGACTGGCTCGCACAAAACTTGCGCCCAGGGGACCTGGTGCTGTTGAAAGCATCCCGCGGCGTGAAGCTGGAGAAAGCATTGGATCGCCTGCGGCAGCGTGTGGCAGAAAAGAAGTTGGCCAAGAGCAACAAGTCGTCGTAACCACAGAGGACACAGAAGGGCACTGAGGAAAGAAACTTCAATTGTCCGCTGTGCTCCTCTGCATCCTCTGTGGTCAGTTTTTCTAAGCGTCTGCGACAGGAATTAAGAGGAAGGAAAGCGAGAATTGCTCTACTGGCTCCTATATCAGAAGCTGCACGCGTTTTTTCCGCCATTCCGCATCTTCCGCTACCTCACGTTTCGCACCGCATTCGCGAGTCTCACCGCGCTATTCATGGGACTGATCGTCGGTCCGGCGATCATCCGCCAGCTTAGAGAGTTCCAGATCGGACAATACATTCGAGAAGAAGGCCCTGCCGCGCACCAGAAGAAGGCCGGCACTCCCACGATGGGCGGCGTGCTCATCGTCATCGCCATCATCGTGCCCACAGTGCTTTGGGCTGACTTGTCGAATGTGTACATATGGATCGCCTTGCTCGGGCTCACCGCCTTCGGGGCCATCGGATTTGCCGATGACTATCTCAAGATCGTTCATCACCGCAATCTCGGACTCACGGGGCGCAGCAAAATGGGCCTGCAGATACTCGCGAGCGTGGTGATAGCCGTTCTGCTGGTGGGCCTCCAGGCCGCAGGACAGTATTCAACCCGCCTGATGGTCCCCTTTGCGAAGAATTTCCGGCCCGATCTGGCCATAGCGGCGTTGCAGAGAGTTCCTCATCTCTGGATCTTTGCATTTTTGCCGTTCATCGTCTTTCTCGTGCTGGTGCTGGTTGGATCGAGCAATGCAGTCAACCTGACTGACGGCCTGGACGGTCTGGCAATCGGCTGCACGATCATTGCCGCTGCCGCTCTCACCGTGCTTACCTATGTGAGCGGGCACGCGCAGTTCGCCGAATACCTCGGAGTAGAGAAGATGCCGCAGGTGGCGGAGGTGACGATCTTCTGTGGGGCGATGGTGGGGTCAAGCATCGGATTCCTCTGGTACAACGCGCATCCCGCCGAGATATTCATGGGCGACGTTGGCTCGCTCGCCCTGGGCGGCGCGATCGGCACCGTAGCCGTGCTCATCAAGCAGGAGTTGCTGCTGCCGTTTATTGGCGGAGTCTTCGTGCTTGAAGCGCTCTCCGTGATGTTGCAGGTGGGTTCGTACAAGCTCCGCAAGAAACGGATCTTCAAAATGGCGCCATTACACCATCATTTCGAATTGATTGGCTGGTCCGAGTCGAAGGTGATTGTACGTTTTTGGATCAGTGCGCTAGTGTTTGCACTTTTTGCTCTCACTACTTTGAAACTCCGGTAATCTCCACACCATCTCGTGTCAGAATGGCGGGTGCCGATGGAAGTGAAAGGTAAGCGCGTGCTGGTCGTCGGATTAGGAAAGTCCGGCGTCGCCTCCGCACAATTCCTCGCCGCGCGCGGCGCGCGCGTCACCGTCTCCGACACGCGCACTCAACACGAGCTTAAAGACCAGATTCCCGCATTACTCGAGCGGGGGATTGCCATCGAAACCGGTGGACACGGCGAGCGCACATTCCGCGATCAGGATCTGATCGTCGTCAGTCCTGGAGTTCCTTCCGACGTGCCGCAGCTTGCCCGGGCCCGCGCGCAGGGCATTCCCGTAATCGGTGAGATCGAGCTTGCAGCGCGGTTCCTGCGGGGCCGCATCGTCGCCATCACCGGCTCGAACGGCAAGACTACAACGACGACGTTATGCGGAGAGCTCATCGCCAGCTCCAGTCAGCGAACGCTGGTCGGTGGAAATATCGGCACTCCCGTCATCCTGCTGGTGGACGACTCCACCGATGACACTACCAATGTGATTGAGGTCTCGAGTTTTCAACTGGAAACGGTCGAGACATTTCATCCTGCGATAGCCGTTGTTCTGAACATCACGCCCGACCACCTCGACCGCCACGGCACCATGGAGGCGTACACCGCGACCAAGGCGCGCATTTTCGAGAGGCAGACAGCGTCAGACTATTCAGTGCTCAACCTCGACGATGCTGGAAGCGCGGGACTGAAATCAAAAACCAAGGCCCAACTCTGCTGGTTCACGCGTAAGCAGGAGCTTACTGGCCCGCAAATGGGAGCATTCGTCCGGGGCGGAGAGATTTACTGGCGAGATGGGAAGCGCGACGAGAACATCATGCCTGTTTCCGAGATTCCGCTGAAGGGTGCCCATAATCTCGAAAATGTGCTGGCTGCAGTCGCGGTCGGGCGCATCTGCGGATGTGACGCACAGAGCATCCGCAATGCGGTCCAACATTTCAAAGCCGTCGATCACCGCCTGCAGTTCATTGCCAATATAGGCGGCGTCGATTATTACAACGACTCCAAAGCGACCAACGTCGATGCCACGATAAAAGCCATCGAGTCATTTCCAGGCAACATCCATCTGATTCTCGGCGGCAAAGATAAGGACAGCGACTACACCCTGATGAATCAATTGCTGCGCGAGCGGGTGAAACGCGTTTACACCATCGGCGCGGCGGCGGAGAAGATTCGCTCGCATGTGCAACAGGCGGTTGAGGTGATGCCAGCAGGAACACTGCAGGCCGCAGTCGCGCGTGCGCATGAACTTGCTCGGCCCGGCGACGTAGTGTTGCTTGCTCCTGCGTGCTCCAGTTTCGATCAGTTCGACAACTATGAGCATCGCGGGCGAACCTTTCGGCAGATTGTCGAAGCGATGGCCCAACCGGCCGCGGTTGCCCGGGAGCATCGATAATGGCCAAGCGGATCAGCGTTGACCGCTGGCTGTTCGGCGCTACCTTGCTTCTTGTACTGGTCGGACTCGTGATGGTCTTCAGCGCTTCGGCAGTGATGGCCAAAGATCGATTCGGATCCCCCTACACTTTCGCCGTGCGTCAGATCGGGTGGGCAGTTGCCGGATTGCTTACCATGCTCGTGCTGATGCGCGTGGATTACCGCCGCTACAAGCATCCGGCCATGGTTTTCACGCTGCTGGGTGTCACGATGGTGCTGCTGGTTGCCGTGCTGTTGCTCGACCGCTCTCACAACACGCATCGCTGGATCCGCTTCGGCGCTATGTCATTCCAACCATCGGAGCTGGCGAAGCCCGCATTGATTCTTTTTCTGGCTTACTTTCTGGAAACGCGCGCAAAGGCGATTAACGATTGGCGCAACACGCTGGTTCCTGCGATCTTGCCCAGCTTGATCTTCTCACTGCTGATCGTGAAACAACCGGATCTTGGGACGGCAATGGTCTGCATGGCGTTGACCGCTTCCGTGCTCTACATTGCCGGCATGCAATTGAAGTACCTCGGCTACGGAATTCTGGCCAGTTTGCCTGCACTTTACTTCTTGCTGTTCCGCGTGGGCTGGCGGCGCGAGCGCATGCTGGCATTCCTCGACCCCTGGGCCGATCCCCAGGGCCGCGGCTTCCACATGATCCAGTCGCTCATTGCCGTCGGCACGGGAGGCATCACCGGTTTAGGTTTGATGGAAGGCAAGCAGAAGCTCTTCTACTTGCCCGAACCGCATACCGACTTCATCTTTGCTGTGATCGCGGAAGAACTCGGGCTGCTCGGGACCATCGCCATCGTCCTTCTGTTTTCCGTCTTCTGCTATCGCGGAATCCGCGCCGCATTTCGCACAGCGGATCTATATGCCCGGTTCCTTGCAGTCGGGATTACCAGCACCATCGCCATTCAAGCTTTCTTCAACATAAGTGTCGTGCTCGGGCTGCTTCCGACCAAAGGCATTCCGTTGCCGTTTGTCTCTTACGGTGGAAGTTCTCTGTTCATCACGCTGGCATGTGTTGGAGTGCTGCTTAATGTCAGCCAGCAAACGGATTAGGAGATCGCCCTGGCCAGGAAGGTTTTTATAGCCAAACTGTTCTCCGACGCCAGAGGCCAGACCCTTCGGTTGCTGTCTGAGTTCTGTCTCGAGCGTAATCGAGTGTCAATCCGCAAAGTTCCGGGAGGAGTTCTCCTCGAAGCAATTAAATTCGACGTGGGTCGATGGTTTGCTGAGCTTGATCGGCTTGGTTCTGAGCCCTTAATGAAGGGTGGCCGCAACCAGCCGAAGACACCGCGGCGCACGATCTTCAAGTGATCTCTCAGTCATCACCAATGCGCGCCGTAATCGTCGGTGGCGGGACCGGCGGACACGTGATCCCTGCATTGGCGATCGGACGCGAATTGCGCGAGCGTTATTCTGCCGAGCTGATCTTTATCGGCACCTCGCGCGGTATTGAGACACGTCTGGTTCCCCAAGCCGGATTCGATCTGCGGCTCCTTCAAGTGGGGGCGCTCAAGAACGTAAGCCTTGCTCGCCGGGCGCGCACGCTGACCGATCTGCCGCGCGCAGTCCTTACCTGCCGCAGCATTTTTGCCGACTTTCGACCGCAGGTCGTAATCGGAGTCGGGGGATACGCTTCCGGTCCCGGAATGCTGGCCGCGATCCTATCGCGAATCCCGACGCTGGCGTTCGAGCCAAATCTTGTTCCCGGATTCGCGAATCGCATGGTCGCGCGCTGCGTAAGCGCGGCGGCCGTCCACTTTGAAGAGACAAAGCGCCTCTTTCGCAACGCCCGAGTGACGGGTGTTCCGGTACGTCAGCAGTTCTTCAATATTCCTCAGCGAAGATTTTCTCCTCCCGGTTCTCTGCTCGTGTTTGGAGGCAGCCAGGGCGCCCGGGTCCTGAACCAGACCATGATCGACGGAATAGCCCGCTGGAAGGAGCTTGGAATCAGGGTCGTCCATCAAACTGGTGAGCGCGATTTCGAGAAAGTGGATGCGGCGTACAAGCAGGCAGGCTTCCCAGCGCGGATAAGAAAATTCATCGACGACATGCCGTCGGCCTTTGCCGACGCAGACGTCTTATTGTGTCGATCAGGCGCGAGCACCGTCGCCGAGATCACCGCCGCCGGAAAGCCCGCCATCTTTGTGCCATTTCCATTCGCTGCCGATGATCATCAGTTGAAGAACGCCGAAGCCCTGCAGCAGGCGGGCGCTGGCCGCTTAATTCCCGAAAAGAGCCTCAACGCTGAGACTCTGACCGCCGCTGTGGTGGAATTACTTTCCAGTCCAGCGACTCTGAATTCCATGGCCACGCGGGCGCGGGCACTCGCGCATCCAGATGCCGGACGCGAGATCGCAGAGATAGCGGCCAAGCTGGCCGGAGTCACGTAAACTCGTCTAAGCTATCCATGTTTGCCAAGGTTCAAAGGCTCCATTTTGTCGGTGTAGGCGGCATCGGCATGTCGGGAATCGCCGAGGTCTTGCTGAACCTCGGGTACAAAGTCTCCGGCTCCGACCTGAAAGATTCGCCCGTCACGCAGCGACTTGCCGGGCTCGGTGCCATCATCTTTGTTGGCCACCGCCCCGAGAACATCACCGGCACGCAAGTGGTGATCACCAGCTCCGCCGTCGCTCGCGACAATCCTGAAGTGAACGCCGCCCGCGCGCAGCACATTCCGGTCATCCCGCGCGCCGAAATGCTGGCCGAGCTCATGCGTCTGAAGTACGGAATTGCCGTCGCCGGCATGCACGGTAAGACGACGACTACGTCGATGGTGGCGGCGGTGCTTGCCGCCGGCGGACTCGATCCCACCGTGGTGGTCGGAGGACGTGTGGACGCCATGGGATCGAACGCGCGTCTCGGAAAATCGCAGTACCTGGTCGCCGAGGCGGACGAGAGCGATCGATCATTTCTAAAGCTCTCCCCGATTCTGTCCATCGTGACCAATATCGATCGCGAGCACATGGATTGCTATCGCGATATGGATGACGTCGAGCAGGCATTCGTAGATTTCATGAACCGCGTGCCGTTCTACGGAACTGTGATCGCCTGTGGCGATGATAATCGCATTCGCAAGCTGCTGCCCCGAGTCGGGCGGAGACTGGTCACCTATGGCATGAACGACGCCGTTGATTTTCGCAGTTCAGTCGTCGCATGCGCCGGAAGCGAAGATGGCGCGCCCCGCAGTCGGTTTGAAGTCGCAAATCGCGACAAAGTGATTGGAAGATTTGAGCTGCATGTGCCCGGTCAGCACAATGTCCTCAACGCCACTGCAGCGATTGCCGCCGGCATCGGACTGGATGTCCCCGCCGACAAGATCGCCGAAGCCCTCAGCCAGTTTCGCGGCGTCGATCGCCGCTTCCAAATCAAGGGCAAGATCGCCGGCGTGACTGTAGTGGACGACTACGGCCACCATCCCACCGAGATTCGTGCAACGCTTGCTGCCGCCCGTCAGTGCGGGTTTTCGAAGATCAACGTGATCTTCCAACCTCATCGCTACACCCGCACGCGCGACCTCGCCGACGAGTTCGCTACGGCATTCCGGGATGCTGACGCCCTCGAAGTCCTGGATATCTATGCAGCCAGCGAGGAACCGATCGACGGTATTACGGCGGAGGACTTAGCTGATCGAATCCGTGCGACGGGCGCCGATGCGGAGTACTGCAGAACATTTGCCGATGCCGCGGTTGCCGCGGCAAGCAAAGCGAATGATGGCGACGTCATCCTCACACTGGGCGCCGGCAGCGTCTATCAGATCGGGCCGATGGTGCTCGACGAATTGCGCAAGCGATCCTCGGCAACGCGCGCTGCAGGCTAGATCATCTTCGACTTCTCGTCTCGGTTTTCAGCAGAACTAACGCCGACTCTCTCCACACCCTTGACGGGCTCCGTTTTGACGTGTTAAATAGCTCGCCGTTAGGAGGTAGTCAAATGTCACGAACCCTACCCATTGGGCTGCTTCTGTTAGCGCTCCTGGTTGCAGCTCTCGCTCAATCGCAAACCAAAGCGGCCAAGGGAAATGGCGCGAGCGAGCAGGCGCTGAAGGACCTCGAGAATAGGTGGGTCGACTCCCTCACCAAAGGCGACACGGCCACGGTCGATTCAATTCTGGCGAACGGATATGTGAGTACCAACGAAGACGGCTCTGTTACCGACAAGCAAGCTCTGATCTCAGCGTTGAAGTCGGGTGATCTGAAGTTCGACTCGGTAAAGAACGATGAGTTGAACGTCCACCAGTATGGAAATGCAGCGGTGGTCACCGGAATCGGAAGCCAGAGCGGCACGTACAAAGGCAAGCCGCTTCCGTCCAAAGTGCGATTTACCGACACTTTCGTGAAACAAAATGGCAAGTGGAAGGCGGTGGCGTCGCACCTGTCGGCCATGAACGCGGTCTCGTAGAGTTCGATTTTGCTCACGTTCAACATGAGCCTTCGCGTACTCGCGAAGGCTTTTTATTGTTGTGGACAATCCCTCCAGACCACACAGCTTAGCCTGGGCGAACTGATCCGTCACACGCAACTTTTGTCGAAAAAATAATTCTTGTTCTCATTTTCACACTCTCAATTTTCTTCAATTGCAGTTATATTGACGAATAGGCGATTACTCCACTCACTCATTAATGCCGCGCAAAGACGCTCAGTACAACGAAGTGGAATTACCCACTCGCGTCAACGTCGTTTCTGAGCGCGACGACGAACCCGGTTACGAGTTCGCCCAGGAGTCTTCTCTCGCCGAAACCAATCCTGAGCCGCAATTCCGCCGTGCCGATCGCCGCGTCGTAGTACGCAGAGGCGCGCTTCCGAAGAAGGCGGCGAACCGCGTTCGCGGCGTGCTGGTCGCCATGGCCGTGCTCTCGGTGGCAGCAGCGGCCTATGGCAGCGCATACCGCTACGGCACACGAAGCTGGCGATTTCGTCTGGAATCGAGCGACGACATTTCTGTCCAGGGCATCGAGAAGGTCACCCGCTCGCAGGTAATGGACGTCCTCGGCGCCGATCTGGGGCGCAACGTTTTTTTTATTCCGCTGGAGCAGCGAAAGAAGCAGCTTGAGGACATTCCCTGGGTCGAATCGGCGGCGCTGATGAGGATGCTACCCAATCACATTGCGGTCCAGATCCACGAACGAACGCCAGTAGCGTTTGCGGAAATACACGGACGCATTCAGTTCGTGGACGCCTATGGCGTGCTGATGGACCTTCCGCGCAAAGCACATTATTCATTTCCAGTAATCGCTGGATTGAAGGATTCCGACCCGCTATCTACGCGGGCTGCGCGGATCAAGATCTATTCGCGCCTGCTCTCCGATCTCGATTCAGGTGATGGACATTATTCGAAGGACATCAGCGAAGTTGAACTGAGCGATCCGCAGGATGCGAAGGTCACGGTTACAGATCCCGCCGGCTCGGTGCTGGTGCATCTCGGAGACGATCAGTTTCTCGAGCGCTACAAGATTTACCTGGCTCATGCTGGGGCGTGGAGGCAACAGTTTCAGAAGCTCGAGTCCGTGGATCTGCGGTATGAGGGACAGATCATCGTAAATCCTGACGTAGTTCCCGCAGCGAAACCGACAATCGCAGCAAAGACTTCTTCAACCAGGCACCCAGTAAAAGTGGGTCACAGAATTCGGAAAGAATGGCCAAGGTAACTGACAATATCATCAGCATCCTGGATGTAGGCAGCATGAAGACCTGCGTTCTGGTTGGCGAAGTGACTGCGGCCGGACTGCGCTACCGCGGCCACGGCGTGAGTGAGTCACGCGGCTCGCGTAAGGGTGTCATCGTCGAGCTAGAGAAGGCCACTGCTTGTATCCAGCGTGCGATGGAACAGGCCGAGGCTGCGGCCGAAGTAGCAATCGAACGCACCACGCTGGGAATCGCTGGCCCACATATTCGCGGAATCAACAGTCGCGGCGGAATCACTCTTGGCTCGCGTCCGCGGGAGATCACTCGCGACGACGTCAGGCAGGCGGTGGAGCGCGCGCGCTCAGTTTCATTACCGCCCGATCGCCAGACCATCCATCTGCTTCCGCAGGAATTCATTATCGACGAGCAGGGCAGCATCCAGGATCCCGCCGGTATGACCGGTACTCGCCTCGAGGTAAATGCACATGTAGTGACCGCCGCGGCCGGGGGCGCGCAGAACCTGGTCACGGCAGCGAACCGTGCCGGGGTACACGTGGATGATCTCGTATTTGAGGCTCTCGCCTGCGCCGATGCCACACTCGACGCCGACGAACGCGAGTTGGGCGTTTGTCTGTTGGATATCGGTGCCGGCTCGACGAATGTCATTGTCTTTTACGAAGGCGCAGTCGCGTATGCCGGAGTAGTTCCTATCGGCGGCGATCACTTTAGCAACGACGTTGCAGTGGGCCTCCGCTGTCCCTTGGCTGAAGCCGACAAGATCAAGCGGCTCTTTGGATGCGCCGTAGTAACCAGCGTCCCTGACTGCAATGAGATTGAAATACCTTCCGTCGGCGATCGTCCGCCGCGTCTCGTGCCTCAACGGACTCTGGCGGAGATCCTCGAGCCGCGGACGCGTGAGCTATTCGAGATGTTGCGCGACCAGCTTCGCCAGGCCGGCGTATTCGACGCAATCGGTGCGGGCTGTGTCCTCACTGGCGGCGGCGCTCGTCTCGCCTTGATCGCCGACATTGCCGAGCAGGTGATGCGCTGTCCGGCGCGACTGGCGCACGTGAGCGCAGTTCCAAGAATGCCAAGTATGTTTGCGCAGCCGGAATACGCAGCCAGCGTCGGATTGTTGCTGTACACACACCGCGCACGCGTCGGACGCATGAGAGAAGAGCAGGGAATCAAGGCCAAGCTGAAGTCACTGTTTGTGGGAGTGTGAGTTCGCAGAACTGATTGTCGAGTCACCGAGCACTCGGCCGATCACAACATAAGAAGTCACGCAGCATGTTTCACGGAGGTTGAAGATGGTTCGTAGCAAAGGCAACGAGAGCAGCAACGGACACCGCGAAGAGGACATTCGCATCAGTTTTAACGAAGACCCCCGCAACAATGCCAAGATCAAGGTCATTGGCGTCGGCGGTGGCGGCGGCAATGCCGTGAATCGCATGATCAGCGCCAAGGTAGAAGGCGTTGATTTTCTGGTCGCTAACACCGACATGCAGGCGCTGCAGATGTCACAGGCTTCGGTGAAGCTCCAGCTCGGCGTGAAGCTAACCAGCGGACTGGGCGCAGGGGCGAATCCTGAGGTCGGCCGCAAGGCTGCGCTCGAAGATGCGCACCAGATTATTGAGGCGCTCGAAGGCGCCGACATGGTCTTCGTCACGGCCGGACTAGGCGGCGGCACCGGCACCGGGGCTGCTCCGATCATCGCCTCTCTGGCGAGCGAAATGGGCGCGCTCACGGTTGCTGTAGTGACAAAGCCATTTGCCTTCGAAGGCAAGCGGCGACTGGCGCAGGCCGACCGCGGACTCGCCGAACTGATCGACTCCGTCGATACCACCATCGTGATTCCCAACGAGAAGCTGCTGGCCGTCGCGCAGAATGCGGGGTTCTTCGAGTCCTTCCGCGTCGCCGACGACATTTTGCGGCAAGCCGTTCAGGGCATCTCCGACATCA
>CAZLIE010000097.1:0-16905 GCA_964559345.1 uncultured Terriglobales bacterium | reverse complement strand
TAGCGCAGGGCCGTGAGATGTTTTCCTGGATTCCGAATGCTTATATCAAATATCCCTGCACTCGCGAGGGGCTGCGCGCGGCACAGGAGTCCGTCAAGTGGAACATTTGCGTGAACATGACGTTGTGTTTTTCACAGGAACAAGCAGCCGCTGTGTACAGCGCGACCAAAGGTGCAAGACAACCGGTCTATGTGTCTCCGTTTGTCGGGAGATTGGATGATCTTGGCGAGAATGGAATGGATCTCATAAAAAACATCAAGAAGATGTACGAAGTTGGCGACGGCCACGTCCATGTGCTGACTGCCAGCATTCGGAAATTGGAGCACTTGCTTTACGCGCTTGCGCTGAAATCGGAACTCGCCACGGCGCCGGCCAAGGTTCTGGAAATATGGGCCGCATCCGGCACTGAAGTTTCAAAACAGGATTTCCACTACTCCGCTGTTGACGGTCAGGGAAAACAGCTAAAGCTAATCCCATACAAGGAGATTGACATAAATCATCCTTGGGATACATTCGATATTCGGCATGAGCTGACGACAAAGGGTATCGAAAAGTTCGTGGCGGACTACAAAAGCACTCTCGCTCCAGCCGCATAATACGAAGCGACTGGCAGGCTCCGGAAACTGTGAACCAGAGCTCATATCCAGCGGGACGGAACTCATAAACGGCTTGGTTGAGCCGCGCTCAGGCGCTCCAAGCAAAAGTCCGTCTCTCTTGAAAAAAACTCTCTTTACAGAAAAAATTGCTGCCGCGAGCACCTGCCGTCAATTTGCCTGCCTGGAACGAGACAAGACGGTAAACTTCGAGGGAGAGGACTGAGCATGGATCTGCTGCAGTTCGTCCGCGGCTGTACGTTTGATGATTTCTTGTTTACTCCGCAATGCGGCGTGCTCATGCGCCGCGATCCCAATGCTATCGACCTGTCAACGCGGCTCTCCGAACACGTGACTCTAAAACGCCCGATCATTTCAGCAAACATGGACACCATTACGCGATCAGCGATGGCCGTAGTGCTCGCCGAAGAAGGTGGAATTGGCGTGATTGACCGTGGATTTCGTGCCGGCGACATTGAGCCTCAGGTGAAGGAGGTCGCAGCAGTCAAGCGAACTCAACATGGTGTCATTTTGGAGCCACACACAATTTCCGGTCAGCAGCGCATCGGCGAAGCAATTCGCAAGATGGAGCATACCCAGGTAGGGACGCTGGTCGTTATAGACGAAGCGCGCCGGCTCGCTGGTCTTCTGACGAGGCGTGATGTGCGTTTCGTCAGTGCAGACGAATTTGTATCCAAGCGAATGACACGGCGAGATCAGCTGGTGTTGCACACGGGTCTGATTTCACTCGGCGATGCAGAGCGCGTGATGACTGCCAAGAAGATAAAGAAGCTGCCGCTAATCAATGCCGACGGAACTTTATTGGGCATTATCACTGCCAAGGACCTGCTGAAACATAAACACCATCCATTTGCGACGAGAGACGATCAAGGCCGATTACGAGTGGGTGCAGCCGTGGGCGCAACCGGCGATTATCTCGAAAGAACTGCAGAACTTATTCGTGCTGGTGCAGATGTGCTCGTCATCGATATTGCGCACGGACACTCACGCGTCATGGAACGCGCGCTCCAAGAACTACGGAAGCGACATCCGGACGTGGAACTCATTGCGGGTAACGTCGCCACATCCGAAGGAGCGCAATTTCTTCTGGAATGTGGCGTAAATGGAATCAAGGTGGGCATTGGTCCGGGAGGTGGCTGCACGACGCGACTCACCACGAATTTTGGAATCCCTCAAGTCGAGGCTCTCGTGCAATGCAGAACGGCTGCGGGTGATCGCCTCCCCCTGATAGCCGATGGTGGGATTAAACGCGACGGAAGCATCGCGCAAGCCCTTATGTTTGGCGGTGACTGCGTAATGCTTGGCTCTGCGTTTGCGGGAACCGAAGAGACGCCCGGCGAGATCGTGCTCAAGTCCGTGCTCGAACCGGAGTCTCAGAAAATCGTCAAGGTCCCGTTCAAGGTGTTCCGTGGGATGGCATCCATCGGGGCAATTCGAGATCGGCTCGACCTCGAAGAAGCAGGTCCGCGCGAAGTCGAAGCGATCGGTGCAGAAGGCCTCGAAGTGAGCGTGCCAGCTCGCGGGTCGGCGCGTGCTGTAATTCACAACATGCTGAAGCATCTGTGCTCTGCCATCAGCTATGGCGGAGCGGGAAGTCTGCGGGAATTGCGAGACAAGTTTTGGGCGCATCCCGAGCAGTATCTGATGAAACTCTCGGCTCCATCGCGGCTCGAGTCTTTCCAGCGATGAAGTATTCCCGAATTGACCACCGGTCCGGTCATTCACTTCTAATTCGGGTCAACTATTGCTACGAAACCAGCCCTGTTCGAAGCAGCCGAATGCGGAATAACCTAGTCGATAGCCGAGGAATAAATGAAATCATTGGCGCGAGCGGCTGGATTTCTGGCGTATTTCCTAATCACGCTGGAGATGATCTTCATGGTCACTCCGTTCGCGCTCTACTACTACTCGGCATACGCACCCTTCCTTTCCGCTGCTTCTGAAGTCCGCGCGCTGGCCTGGCTACCCGCGTTTTTCTTGCCCCACCTCTCGATGGATCTGGTGCCCTCGATCGGAGGTCTGATTTTACTTCTGGGGCTCGCCGGATTTTTTGCGGGCGCCTTCCAGATCTACTACGCGAAGTTCCGGAAACGAGGAGTTGTAAAAGGTGGTCTTTACAAACGCGTACGTCATCCACAATAGCTATTCCTGGCAATCGCAGGTCTCGGTCTGTTGATCATTTGGCCGCGTTTCATCCTGCTCATCATCTACGTCAACGTACTCTGGTTCTATTACTTCCTCGCTCGCAGTGAAGAAGAGCGCATGCAATGGCAGTATGGCGATGGATACATCGCATCAATGCACAATCTTCCCATGTTCATTCCCGGAAATCCTGGCGGCCGGTTCGCGCACCGTGTGTTTGGCTGGATTCGAAGTCACACGCCGAGGTTGTGGGTTATGTATGGCGTGTCTCTGATTCTTGCTATCTGCTTGGGCTTCGCGCTGCGGATTTTAAGTCTGGATCGGACGACGCACTTGACTATGACGGCGGAGAGAATTGCAGCTGTGTCATTCCTCTCGGGAAACGGCCAACAGCTTCGCGACTTGGTTGAATCTGCCAAGAACAGTGGCGAGGTTCGAGCGCGCCTGAATCGGCAGGCTGGCTGGGTGCTCGTGCAGGCTGCTCGAACAAAGGCTTCGGCTGTCCACGTGATGATCGATTCTGGAATGACGCACAAGGACGCGTCGGAACTGCTCTTCGCCGGACAAGGGATCAAGTTGATCTTTTCGCGCCAAAAAGGTCCGACGAATCAGAGTCCCTTCGCGGTGGGAATGCGCTGGCAGCCGCTATTCGTCGCGGAAATTGATCAGGGCAGAGTGTCCCATGTGGTGGACCTTCCCGAAGCACTCTTCCATGGAAATCCGGCTATGCCAATCTTTTAAGCGTGCGACGTACTATTGTTCTGGCGGCGTAGGAGCTGAATTGCGGGAAGAGCTTTAATCGCGCCAGTAGTTGTGAGGGCAGTTCCATATACACGTGTAGTCGATGTCGTTTACTGTGCCGGAATCGCCTGCAAGCTCGCCCATCTTGAACCAACCGCCCTCATCAAAGGTTAGTAGCAGAAACAACTCTGAGACCTGATTGTGAATAGATCGGTTCGACGATTTACGCCCGAAGACTTTCAAATCGGAAGGGGTGCGCCTCTATGCTGCGCGGCGATGGTTCACCCGAGTATGTGCCGCCTTCTGAGCCGCTCGTCTCAGGCCGGCCTTGCCTTTTGTTCGAACAGCTTTCATGGCCGCTTGATGGCGGGCAGCCGCGCCCCGAGTCTTCGCTGCGCTCTTCGCTTGACTGGCCAGGCTCTTTTTGGAGGCTGCAGAGCGTCCCTCGCGCTTAAGCACGCCCGAAATGGCGCGGGAACGGGTTGCTGAAGGCTTGCGCCCATGGGAGGACTGGCCTTTTCGAATATCACGCTGGGCTTTTTGCTTTACTTCCGCGCTTCCTCTCTTGGGAGCTCCCAATTTGACTCCCGCACGACGAGCCTTTGACAGTCCAATGGCAATTGCTTGCTTAGTGGACCGAGCACCGTGTTTGCCTTCGCGAACGTGGTGCATTTCTTCGCGCACGAACTCACCCGCTTGCGTGCTTGGAGATTTGCCTTCTCGCTCATCCTGATGAGCGTGTTCAATTGTTTCCTTTTCCGGCATCCTGTCCTCCCTCTGTTGAACCCTAAAGTAAAGTGGATGCGATAGTGCTCTGAAGAGATGGCAGTTACTCTGCGGTTGCTCTGGCAACAGCTCTTGAAGCAAGCCAATCCGACCAAATTGGGCACGCTCGGCCGCGTGCTGGCCGCTTGAGACATTTAGCGCTGCAGGAACCTGAAACACGCGTGACCAAAGCCACGGAACTCCTAGTGCGCGAGGACCTGAATCAGGTACCGGTTGTCGCACATCGCCATTTCGAAGGGATGATCTCTCGCGCCAACATTCTGCAGGTGCTGCAATCGCGCGTGGAGCTGCGCAAAGCGGCTTGAGCAGGGAAGGGAGACACCTGCCCGTCGACTGGAATCCCGGTCGCAGCGGCCGGAATCCAACTTCTTGAGAGCAAGCTTGTGTCGCCATCACACGAGAGCCGCTGAAGCAAAGTGCCCGAAGAGCAATGGCAATGCAGGCAACACCAAGGAGACCATATGAAACTCACAAGTCCCTCTTTTTCGCACGGAGAGCCAATCCCAAAGCAATTCACCTGCGAGGGCCAGGATATCTCGCCAGAGTTTTCCTGGACTGATGCTCCCAAAGAGACGAAATCCTTCGTACTGATCCTCCACGATCCCGACGCGCCCAAGAGAGATGGATTCGTCCATTGGCTTGCCTACAACATTCCACCGAGCGTGAATCGCATCGATGAGAACGTCCCTCGCAACGCGTCTATTCCTGGTTTCGGACTGCAAGGGAGAAACGATTCGGGCAAGGTCGGATATATGGGGCCCTGCCCTCCTTCCGGCAAGCATCGCTACTTCGCGCGCCTCTATGCCTTGCGTGAGGAACTGGCACTTAAACCAAACGCAACCCACGCTGAGGTGATTGCTGCAATGCAAGAGAAGATCATCGAAGAAGCAGAGCTAATGGGCACCTACGCCAAAGCGGGCGATAAAGCAGCATAGAAGGAAAAAAGGAAGCAGCACGATGAACGGTCAACAAAGACGCAAAACGGAACAAGAAAAACGAGAGAGCGGTGTGCCCGGCGGAGGCGCTGGTCGAAAAGCTGAAGTGGGGCGCTCTGGGATTTATCCGATGTCTGGGCTCAACCCATCCGGCGACGCAGAGATTCGCGGGATGGCGACGTGGGGACAGAGCGAGCGCGGTGCTGCTGGATATGAAGATCACGGCAGCTCGGAGTTGAGCTACGAAGGCGCACAAGTCCTAGGGGCTTTCGATCCCTATAGCAGCGCTGAGCAAAGCCTGCCAGTGCAGATCGTTGCCGGTGACGCGGTCCTTCAGGGGGACCTACGGGTTCCTACAGACGCGCACGGCATTGTTCTCTTTGCTCATGGTAGTGGTAGCAGCCGGCACAGCCCCCGCAACCAGCACGTGGCGGCCATACTGCAGCAGGCTGGAATAGCTACGCTGCTGCTCGATTTGCTTACTGCCGACGAAGAAGAGATCGATCTCCGGACAGCCGAACTCCGTTTCGATATCGAGCTTCTGGCCAACCGGCTATTGCACGCATCCCATTGGGTCGGGCAGCAACGTTATTTAGCCGACTTCGCAATCGGATATTTCGGAGCAAGCACCGGGGCCGCCGCAGCTCTGATCGCAGCCAGCAAGGCCCCGGAGAAAATCGCGGCAGTCGTCTCGCGTGGAGGACGTCCTGATCTGGCCGGGCCTGTACTGGGTACTATCCGCGCTCCCACTTTGCTCGTTGTAGGCGGCGAAGACCATACCGTTTTGGAACTGAATCGGAAGGCCATGTCTTACCTGCAATGTGAGAGCAGATTGGAAATTGTTGCAGGTGCAACGCATCTCTTCGAAGAACCCGGAGCGCTGGACCAGGTCGCTCAACTTGCGCGCGAGTGGTTCGAGAAGTACTTGAGACGTTCAGAGAAGGGGAATCAAGCTGCCTAGCGCTACATCACCAAAAAGCGCGCACATAGCAGCCCAAAATTGCCGCTGTCATTTTGGCAGCGATTGACGCCTTGATTTGCTGAGGTGCCGTGTCAGTAGGACGTTGGCGACGACAAGAGCCCTTCTCATAAGAATCGGCTCCGAGTTTTGAGGTGGTGATGTCGGGGAGCCTAGGTTCTGGAGCAGTGGCACACTATTCTCATTCAGCCGTACTTGCAACGAAAATTGGTGGTGTCCTAATTTGATTTTCCACAGTCGAATCCAGCCAGCCCAGCGGTTTTGCACGCCGCCGACATGCAGGCGTAAACTCTCCCTTCTTCGAAATGGCTTGCTATATCGTCACATTCGACGCGATTGGTGTCGGTTCCGATGCTGCAATCAGAGAAAAGCTAAAGAGCTACGGATTCTACTGCCCCATTACTTTGAATTCATGGGCAGTTGTTACCCCACTAACGGCAGCGCAGATACGCGATCAATTGTCCGAAGTGAGTCCGACATCCCGCGTGTTTGTTGTTCGATCAGGAACAGAAGCGGCATGGCGGCACGCGTTTGCGCAAGGGAACACAGATTGGCTGAAGAAGTATCTCTAGTGATATGGGAACATTTCCCCAAAATCCTGACGAGGGTAAGCCATTACGCGTGCGGCGTGGTCGCGTGGAGTCTGTAGATTTGTACGAAATCAAAGATAGTGAATTAGAGGTTTTCCAGAGGGGATCGCCTGCCGATTTGCAGTTGAATTTCGCAATTTTCTTGCTTTCGCTCGCATTTTCGGCAATTGCATCGCTTGCGACGGCCACGTTCAAGACTGACAACATTCACACCACCTTCATTGTTGTTGCCGTTGTTGGCGTGTTGCTTGGTATTTATCTATTGATTTCCTGGTGGCGTAACCGCACAGCATTGCAGACTCTTTGTGGGAGAGTACGCGAGCGAATCAAAGAACCGGACCTTATTATTACTTCTTCCACGGCTACTGGGACACGAATAGAGGTTACCCCTCCCGAGCAAACGCGACCCCAAGGCTAGTGATATACGGGGAGCAGGTTCTCTACTCCCCACACGGTTTCCGAAATCCCAGCTGCCATCGCAGGAGTGATTCTCAGACTCGAATGCACCCGGCAGAAATTGTAATGTGCCAAATGGAGCGCGACGGCTGCTTTCAGATTATCCAGCTTCTTACTGAAGGCATTTGTGAGTCTCGTAAATCTCCGCATGTGCATCCGCATCGTGAGGTTGTGACGTTCAACGTAGCTGGTCGAAATGCGCGACGGCTCAGGAGTTCCCTGCCAAATTCTGGATATAACCTCCATGATTGGGCTTGGGGAGTATTTCGCTTCGGAGTCGTGCTGACCGTAATCCCCAAACAGCTTTACGAGCTGCGCGAAATCAACTTCTGAGCCGAAGTGCTGCTCTATGGCTTCTACGTAAAACCGAAAACCGTCTGTGGTGATTTGCGGGCGATTGCCAAAGCGCTTTACGAGCTCTTGCACAAAGGTCATTGTGGTTTGTTTCGTCCGCTTGCCGATTGTGTACGCGGGAATGAGTTTTGTGTCGGCATCCAGCGCCACGAAAACCCATTGGTCTCCCATGTCGGGGGAATCATCCGAACGAACGTGACGGCGCTTCTTGCCCACGTAAGTCCAGATTTCATCGCATTCCAGGTATTTGCAGTCGAGTCCGCGCATTTTCGCATCCATCAGCGCCGCGCAGTTCCGGCCCACGTTTACGAGCAATCGGCAGATCGTGTCACGGTGAATGCCAGTCATGCGCTCTGTGCTCCGAATGCTATTCCCTTCAAATAGTGCCGAAATGACACTGACCTGCTGGTCTTTGGTGAGGGTGTACATGTGACTTGCCTTTCCAGCAGGGCAAGCCGATAATGCGTTTGCGGTCGGCATGCAGCTAACCCTGCTTGCTGATTGGCCCTGTCGGCAGCTTCCAACTACCGATGGGGCGAAGTTTTGGTTGGGGTGATGGACGGGATTTGAACCCGCAAACGCCGGGGAGGCTCAGGATTTCCAGTCCCTAGCTCGCACCATTGAGCAGGCCATCACCAGAAGAAAAAAGAGGGCTATTTACGAGGTGGGAGCTTCGTAAATAGCCCTTTGGCTTTTGGTGGGCCTCGAACTAGAATAAAAACGAACCGCAGGTGCATCGCACCGTCTCCGCAAGAGATTTGGTTCAACAGGGCTAGTTCGGTTGCCGCCGACCTAGCCCTCAAATATTATTCGCGTGTTGCTGCTGCGCTTTGTGAATCATCTGCAGCCGATGTTGCATCCTGACCGGAGTCATCGAATTCCTGCTTCTTCCTCTTCGCCTTTCCGGCCCCGCCGTACCATTTCGTTAATCCCCAGCGCCCTTTTGCAATCGACTCGAAATCACCCGTCTTACTCAGATTGCTGCTGAGGTTACGCATTCCTTTTTCATCGAGAGGCGCTTCTATCGCCTTGCCACGCAGCAGTGCTTGAGCAATCTCCTGCAGTGACGCTGTGTTGCGCTCGCCGCGCCTTTCTAGGAACACCCGGACGGCTGCAAGTTGAGACATGCGGTAAAAATCTCCGGGCTTCACGAGTTCTTCGACAGAGCCAGCCGATCCGGTTTGGGGTTGAACAGTAGCCTGCTCCGTCTCGGCGGATTCCTCGGCAGCCATGCCGAGTTCCTTCCTGAGACGCGCGATCATCACCGCGAGTTCATCGCGCTCCCGCTCGTACTCGGCCAAAAGTAGCCGCCGCGCTTGATTAATATCGCCCATGAAATCCCCCATCCCCATACTTCAATGTTGACACATTACAGCATTGCGATGGTATAGTCAACATGGTTTTTTAGAGCAATGTTACGTTGTCAACATCGCAGAGCGCAGGATGGAAAGTTCTAGTAAGCGCTGCAGTGATGTTGTATTGTCGTGGACTACCAGAGCTGTTACGGGGGGTTTACGCGGATGGCGACGACAGAGCTAAAGAAGGAAGATTTTTGGGGTTCGTGCGGGTGCGAGTGCGTGCAGTGCGTCGAGATTGGAGATCATGGCACATGCGGCGACACTACACTTTGCAAGATGCCTAAGACCTACAATCCCTACGAAAAGCCGAGGTGTTAACGCTCAGTGTTCTTTAATTGTTTCTGGGCTGACTGGCGAAATTGGAACCGGAACTCCTCGGCTGAGTAGTACCCCTTTTGAATGAGGAGAGTGTTCATGGCATACACGGTTGCCTTAAGGCGCTGATCTTCCGCCAGCCTATCGACCGCTTCTTCGTACTCGATTAGGGTTTTGCCTTCTGGAATATGGGCATCGCCTTGCGGAACTCGGCGCGGGACAGTCGTAGACAATGTTGCCATTGAAGTAACCCCTCCACAGGTGCCTTCGTTGCTGCCATCTTCTTGCTTGCTGTTTTCAAAGTCAAGGCTCAAGTCAGTATCCCCCTATATTCCGCATTGAACAGTCGAAATTCGGCCCTGTGCTTCGGCAGCACAAGGGCTTTACAATCCACCTTCCGAAATGCCTATCAGTCCTTCCGCTCTCGAATGGTGGGGTTGGTTGTTGATTGCTCTTGGAGCTGCAATCGCAGCCGCCGTTATTGGGCTTGCGACGCATGATGAGGATGGCACTGCGGGCTGCCTCGGCCCGCTCATTGCATGGCTGTTTGGCCTAGCTGCGCTGGTGACATTCATCATCGGCGTGATTCGATTCGTTAAGTGGGTATGGAACGCTTGAGGCAATTTGCATCCCATTCTGGAATTGTTGCGCGCCCAGATTAGGACACTGCCCGAAAATTTACCGACCTTCAACGCCCTGATGAAAATGCCGATCGCGGACTTCTTGGTCGAGCTGGCGAACGGAGAACGCACGGCTCATTGCTGCCGCCGTGATTGCAGCGATACGGCTCAATCGTGAGGCGATCAAGGGCTCGCCAGCGGTTCACGCCACATTTGCGTGATGAAGTCTTCGAGGCACTCCGTGGTCTCGAAACGCCTAAATACCGGTTCGTCAACTTGGCCGAACCGAACGGCTCCGGCCACGGACTCACAGCAGAAAAGATGCGGGAATGCGTTTGGATGAAACCGGAACGAAGATGCGAACCGGAGTTTGTGGAACGGACAGCCGGAGGCCGAATTCGTCACGCCGCGTTTCGGAGACTGATTCGTTACTTCTACAGGTCCCATTTGACAACGCTTCATTAACGTCCTAGTCTGTCCCGCAACAAAACTTCCAGCGCGCCGATACCCCGGGTCCTAGGCTTCGTGGGCTCTTTTACAAGCAATATTCGTCAATTGGGAGGACCAATAATGACTCCCCCAGATTCCAATCGTGTCACTTTGTTTTTGCTCGTCCTTGGAGTGTGCGCGATTCTCGTTTCTCCAGTGCCAGCCAACGCAGCAGAGCAAGTACCATTTAAGGCCGACTTTGCACTGCTGAGTCTTCCTGCTCAAAGCAATGCAGGGTGTCCGCAGAACACCGTTCGCTTCAATGTGAGCGGCAGCGTACCGGCTGCACATCTGGGAATGACTACCGTAAGCGAATTTGTTTGCCTTAACCCGAGTGATCTGACGTTCACTGCTTTTTTCACCATGATCGCTGCTAATGGAGACCAGGTCTTCGCAACTGCGACGGGATCTGGAGTTCCCACTTCGAATGTGTCGTCCAGTCTTCACTCTCAGTGGGTGATCAATGGCGGCACTGGGCGGTTTCTCGGCGCGACAGGTAGTGGAACGGCAACGGGCGAAGTCAATCTAGTGACCGGTGCAAGTCCACATCATGGTCGGGACGATTTCGAGCGTCGGATCGGAATAGGCCGCTCTAAACGACTCGAGACTTTCTAAATTGAAGCAGGCGCATCGGCGTGGCTGGTATCAGAATTTTCATTTGTGGTCGTGTCTTGTAGCGGATCACTGGACGGCTCGATGTCGCCTCCATCGCCAGGCCAGCACAAAATGAAGGCGGGGCGGGAGCGACAGTGGTTGAACTGTAACTGGGAGCAACCGGCTGGACGGGCTACCGTTGAACGAAAGTGATGGAGGAAATATACTTTGACGCCCGATAGGAGGGCTGAAAAGACCTGAATGACACGCACTTTCGACTAGTGCAAGGCGCAAGGCAAGGAGGGAAACTGCATATGCTGACACGCGGGGTCGTGGGGCTGCAGATCGCAGCCGCGCTAGGAGTCTTCATGGCTAGCAGTCAGGCTATGTCCGGGCAGAATGCCTGGATCGGGAGCGTGTCGTTCACCAACCAGGTCGCGAGCGCGCCCACCTTCGGCGGCGGCTATCCGATTCCGCCGGGCTCACGTGTGCCGCTGGAAGGGACGTGTCGGCTGGGCCCGTTTAACGCCAACCACTCGGAGTCATGGATCGCGGTCAAGCCCGGCACCGAAGATCTGGTGGGGAGCTCGAAATTCTTCTTTGACAAGTTCAGCACGTTCTACATGTTCTATCTGGGAGCGTACCAAATCCCGGATGGCGCAGCGGTCAGCAATAACCAGGTCCAGGATTACGACTGCGTCTCCACTGGTACGCAACTGATGCCCCCGAGTTGGACCGATACCACCGACCCGAACCTCGATTTCGATACGCAAGGCCGCGTCTATCAGACCATGCTCCCCTTCAATGCGTTCTGGGATTCGAGCACGCTCCATCCGGACGGCGCGATCGACATGTCTTTCAGCGATGACCTAGGTCAACATTGGGTCAAGGGCAATAGCGGTTTCGATCTCGAGCAATCGCCCAATGCGTCGGCTAGGCAGGCCGGCCACGTCGAGGACAAGCAGTGGATCGCCGTCAACCACATCGCCGGCAACCGCTTCCAGGACCACATCTACGCCGCCTGGTCGATCTTCGATGGCACGTCGATCAAGGTCCGGATTGCGGTCTCGCGCGACCGCGGCCAGAGCTTTGCCAAGGCGGTGACGGTCAGCCCTCCGTCGCAAGTCGGACCGGCGGTGACATTCATCTTCCCGCAGATCGATGCGGCCGGGTCGCTCTACCTGGCCTTCGTCGCCTTCCCGCCCAACGGCTCAGCCTCGACTATCTTTGTCGCCCGCTCGGACGACGATGGACAGAGCTTCACTCCCTTCGTACCCGTGACGACCGTGAATCTCATTCCCACCCCCGGCCTGCCGAACACGCGCTTCCGCGATGGGATCACCGAGACCTTCGCCGCCAGTCCGACCCATACGGGCCACCTCTACCTTGCTTATGAGGACTGGAACGGCACGGACATGGACGTCAAGTTCGCGCAGTCGACTGATGGAGGCTTGACCTGGTCGGTGCCAGTCAAGGTGAACGACAACATCGACGTCGCGGGCGTGCCCACCGACCAGTTTCAGCCCACGATTGCGGCTGGCACGAATGGCGCGGTGGCAATCGCCTTCTATGATCGTCGTCGATCCTGTCCCAACGAGGCCAGTGTCCTTCCTGCGGATGTCGGGCGGGCGAACTTCTGTATCGACGTCTCGCTGCAAGCATACAAAGATGCTGGGAGCGGTGCCGTGCCGGTCGGGCCGAACGTGCGCATCACGCAATTCAACTGGGATCCAGAGCAGCCAGGGCAGCACCTTGGGGGGCTCTCCCAATATCCCTGCGCGGGAGCCCGTGATCCATGCCCGGCCGGCAGCGGGTTCATCGGTGACTATTTCGGCCTGACCATCTCGAACCGGAACATCTTCGCCCTCTTTGTCTCGACGCACTACGCGTCGACGGTCACGGCCGACGACGGCAGGCCCATCTTCTACCAGCAGCAAGTGCTGGCGACGGTGAAACGGACCCAGTTCGGGCAAGGATTCTAAGCGACCTGCCGTCTTCATCAGGCGGCAGCGATCACTCGATCATTTGTGACAACCTACCGTGATCGGGAATGTGCCCGGAGTATCCTGTTGGCCTTGCCCGAGAGGCCAGGTTCAAGCGAACATTCATGCTGCGATGAATTTCCCGAACAGCAAAGCAGCGCAGATGCTTGTTGGCACGATATTGAGTGCGGCCTTTTTGACTTCAAGCGCGATGGTTACGCATCAGAAGAGCGACCAAGCTGAAAGCTCCGAGGAAGTAACGAAACTCGAGCTCATCGCCAGCGCGGACGGAAGCGACGACAACGAGAACACCCAGTCAGGAGAGAGCGGCAAAGAACATCGGACAGCCGCATACATAAAACTAGGTGCAATCGGCACGAAGGAAAGTCTAGCGGCGGCCAGACGAGTTGAGGCCAAGTCGAAAACCATGCCCCTGCTTCCGGCTACCGTACCTCTTGGAGTATGGCCACATCCGATGTGGCATTTCGGCGACGCAGAAATCAAACCAATCGCATCTACCAAGGCATCAGACGGCACTGGCTACGCGATTGTTAACGACGACTTACTTGGCGATGACGCTGACCTCTTCTTGATTTCCACGAAGACTCCATCTGACCGTACTTCGTGGACACGACCGATTCTCATTCCCAATAGAATTTATCGTGGGTTCCGTGACCCAAAACTCGTCGAGGGTAAACCAGGTGAGTTGGTCTTTTCATTTACTCAAGGGCCTCCAGGTCTTCGCAATATCATGGAGGGACAACTGTCTCCCCCTAAGAAATCTCCTCACCTTGGAAAGCAAACGTGGATGCTCTCTCTCCAGGTGCTACTGCAAGATTCCGACGGCGACGGTTGGACGGACATCGAAGAAGAGCGAATGGGCTTAGACCCTAAGAACCGGGACTCGGACGACGATGGCGTTCCTGACGGTCAAGACATATGCCCCAACTACGCTCCGAAGAGAGATGAAAGTGAGGACGAAGAAATACAGATTCTCCAAAAAGCTGTCTTCGCAGAATACGGATTGAGTAGGTCGAGGGCATTGCTTTTGGTTAGACCTGAGTCAAAACGCTTTCAGGTTTGGGGTTATCGTGGCCCCATCCTCTTTCTGGATGAGCATAGGAGCTGGGGAAAGCAGCATCCCGAAGGAGGCATTTTTGTTTCGTGGAACATTACAAGCAAGACCGACCGCGATGCGACGGTGTCGCTGTCTGATTATGAGGGACCCCTCGCGGGCAGTGGTGTCGAACTTCACCTTCACAAGTACGGAAACGAATGGTTTGTGACTGAGAAAGGGAGCGGCTGGATTTCGCTACTGTTACCTGCAGTTTCTAGGTTAATAGAGGATAAGTCCTGATAAGTTGGCAAAACAAAAGTATTCGGTTCCTCCCTGTTTGCCCTAATCGGGCCGGTAGTGTGGTTTTAAGCGGTATCGCCTCTTCACGCCAACTATCTTCACATGAGATGAGGTGTCGAACAGAAGGCTCCTTGCAGTCCTGTTGGTGCTCGTACCTATTGCCGGGTGCGACCATGTGACGCCAAGCAGCATTGAAGGATGCATTGGGCGCGCCATAACTGACCGCTGCCGACCGGCAGCAAAATGGATCGGGCGGCCCGCCCTCCCGTGCGGGCGCTGGCCAGCAAGATCCATTGGACCGAGTCGCCAGAGGGGCAGCGACTTAAGCAGCAGCTCCTGCGCGGATTGCCGACATGCGAAACAGATAATGTGCTCGTCAATGTTGACCTGATCGACGGGATGACTGAGGTCCATGTGAGGGCCGCTCTCAACGTTTAGCGCATTTTGAAAAGACGGACGGAGCCATGATCGCCGCTTCTGGCCAAGTTATAAGAAGCGGACCAAGTGTGGATGCCTTTCTTGCAAATATTGCCAGGTTTTATCATCAGGCACAGGTGAAGAAGAATCCCTGTCGGTTTGATTACACGCTGACGTATAAAAGTGATAGGGACTACCACATCGGCCGCGATTTGTTTGAAAGGTATTTCTATCCTGCTGGCATTAGGCCGCTGCAAGGCGCTGCCCAGTGAACCGCGATGTGTTTAGGACCGCGGTTCTACTCATCATTGTTGCATTAATCGCAGCCTCCCTGATAATCCGATCTCATTCTCCTGCTCATCCGGCAAGTCTGGTTCGACGGAGTGGAGATGCGGCGCTATATCCACCTGCGGAGACGCCGGGCGAAGTCGATCAGACAATCACGCAGGAGAATATCGAACAGACAATATGTGTTAGCGGCTACACAAAACATGTGCGACCACCTGTCGAACTGACCAACCGTATCAAACGCGAGCGAATGATGCGCTACACCCTCTCGGGAACGCTCTCCGAATACGAACTGGACCATATCATTCCACTTGAGTTGGGCGGTTGTCCCAATTGTCCTACGAACCTGTGGATGGAGCCGCTCCAAGATGCGCACGAGAAGGACCGAGTTGAAAACTACCTACACCGCCAAGTCTGTGACGGTAAAATGCAGCTCATCGACGCGCAGCAGCTCATCACTCGTGATTGGTATGCGGTGTTCAAACAAATTGAACATGCGCATCCGTGAAAAGACCGACGCCGATTGCCTTATCGAAGCACGTCCTGCGTTCCGGGTGAGAGATCACTCCATTTGTCATGGGAGTAGCGAAGAGAAGTGTAGTAGGAAACGTAGTAAGTTCCGGTCAATCTCAGTTGAGTGTCATCGATCTGGAGATCGCGGCATCACCGCGATAATGCAAGCCGATCTCAACCCTCACCAACGCACGCCAATCTGCGGGTTTCTGTTCCTAAGTCTGGTGCGTCTCATAAGGATGACTGATGGAAGCCGCACCGCTGCTACTCATTTGATTGTGATTCCGACGGGGTTTCACAAGGGGTCGAGAGCGCGCCACATTCGCTTGCGAAGACAATAGGAATCTCCATTCCTTATATCGCAGCGAAAATTCGAGATCGTCCCCAAAGTTCTACCCATAGGAATCAACCGAAAATGCTTAGCATCGTTCTAATGGATTGAAAAGAATGGCTCCTCAGGTAGGACTCGAACCTACAACCCTCCGGTTAACAGAATCGTACAGTCTCGCAAATTCAACTACTTTGCGGCGCAGATGACAACGTTCGGAGCTGTTCAAAATCAGAGGGTTACAGGCGGAGCATGAATCGGTGACCCTTATTTGACCCGGAGCAATTTGGGTCAAATAAGGGTCACCGAAAATCGAATTCAACTCTGCGCCAACTTACAGCACGATCAGCCTAGTTCGTTTACCGCAAAGTAAATGCGCCGACTACCTAGCGATTTGCCTTCATGTGGTTCCCTAAATGGCGATCCGAACTACGGATGTAAGTGTCAAGACACCTATAATGTCAGCAACTGGTCGCAGGCTTTTATGCACACCGGTGGGGCACTCAATTGAATTGAACAATGTGCGGAGCGGCACTGTTTGCCTCAGAACTTCTCCGGATGGGGTGCCCCGAATCTGTTCTGTCATCGGTTTCCCAAACTGATCTAGCCAGCTCGCGCGGGCATATCTGCCGCTCTCGTGCGTTTCAATGTCAGCACAACCGCCGCAAACAGGAATGCCGGAAGCCAAATCCACACCAGTTCACTTCGTAGCACGAGATATCCTCGATGAGTGAAGAAGCGCGTAGCCGATACTGGCGAAACGCGAATCGGTCTCCAAGGCAGGAAGTACCGCGAGTCGTCGAATGGTGAGAAGAATGCAACCCCAAGTCCTCCGTTCGTCATTGCATCGAGTACGCCATGACTCGCGGTTGCGAGAAACAAATACGCGAATAGCGGGAAGCCACTTATTCCCGTTATGCCGCGCCGGAATAGCAGGACTGCCGCTGTTCCCGACAGCAGGCCGGCAAAAAGCAGCGAGTGAGTGAACCCCCGATGGCCCCAGAAATCTCCGTAGTGAATGCCAAAACGAAAACCGATCACATCGAT
>CAZLIE010000096.1:0-16916 GCA_964559345.1 uncultured Terriglobales bacterium | reverse complement strand
CTCGGAGATCAGACCGGAATACTCAACTGGCATGTCCCAGCCGCCGAAATCGACCATCTTCGCGCCCATCCTTCGATGGACGGAGTTCAGTGCAGTCTTGCGCAGCGACGTACTAATTTCAGCGGTTGAAGCCAATGAAATACCTTAGGTTTGGGGTTGTAAACAGTGAGCCCGGAAGGGCTGGCACAACCGTTCAAGCTAACACGCTGCTCGGGGAGGGTCAACGCGCTGCGGCCTGCCATCTGTTAACGTAATGTGTTTTCTTCAAAATCTGATTTTCATCTCGCAATTGCCGCACAATCGCGGACTTCAAAGGACTCTGCATGGCTCCATTCAAGTTCAAAGGTGTTGATTTTATTCAATTCGACGGTCTGCTCTCGGAAGACGAGCTTCTCGTTCGCGACAATACCCGCATGTTCATCGAGCAGAATCTCATCCCGATCATCGAAGAGTGCAACCGCGAAGGCCGATTTCCTCGAGAGCTCGTGAAGCCGATGGGAGACCTTGGATTTTTCGGAGCCAGCCTCAAGGGCTATGGCTGCGCCGGCATGTCGAATGTTGAATACGGGCTCGTCATGCAGGAACTCGAGCGTGGCGACAGTGGGGTTAGGTCGTTTGTTAGCGTGCAATCGGCCCTGGTGATGTATCCGATATACGCGTTGGGCAGCGACGAACAGAAGCAGCAATGGCTCCCCAAACTAGCCACGGGCGAGAAGCTAGGCTGCTTTGGGCTGACCGAGCCGGATTTCGGATCGAATCCGGGCGGCATGCGGACACGCGCCGTCCGTCAAGGGGACGAATACGTCCTAAACGGCGAGAAAATGTGGATCACGTCAGGTTCAATCGCGGACATCGCAGTGATCTGGGCGAAAAGCGAAGAGCACAGCGGGAAGGTTCGAGGCTTCCTGGTTGAGACCAATCGTCCCGGATTCTCGGCACGAGATGTGCATGGAAAGTGGTCCTTGCGGGCGTCGGTCACTTCCGGGCTCTCGCTGCAGGACGTGCGCGTGCCCGTAAGCAATATGCTGCCGAAATCTGACGGGCTGAAATCGCCGCTGAGCTGCCTGAACCAGGCTCGTTACGGAATCGCATGGGGGGCGATCGGAGCCGCCATGTCTTGTTACGACACTGCTCTTCAGTATTCCCTCTTGCGTAAGCAGTTCCGTGACCAGCCTATCGCTTCGCATCAACTCGTACAGGAGAAGCTGACGTGGATGATCAGCGAGATCACGAAGGCACAGCTCCTGGCATTGCAGGTCGGCCGGCTCAAGGACGCGGAGAAAGTTCAGCACCAGCACATCTCAATGGCCAAGCAAAATAACGTCTGGATGGCGCTAGAATGCGCGCGCATGGCCCGCGACATCCTCGGCGGAAACGGGATCACCGATGACTATCCAATCATGCGCCACATGATGAACTTGGAATCTGTGAAGACATACGAGGGCACACACGATATCCATACGCTGATCATCGGATCAAATTTGACTGGCATCGACGCCTTTTAAATCGAGCGATTCACGTGCTATCCGGCATTGCTAACACTCCGCGGTTGCACCGCCAGGATGGTCCGCAGTAGCATGTCCGGCGATTCGCCCTTGGTTACATACGCATCTACGTCCTTTAACTCGCTATCTGGCAGGCCGACGCAGGCCGAAAGCATAATGATGGGCGTCGCCGGACGCAGTGCTCGAATGCGTTCGGCCACTTCTGCTCCCGTCATCCCGGGCATCTTGTAATCGAGAGTCACGGTATGCACGGGCTCGCGTTGCAGAATCGAGAGCCCCTCGGGCCCGCTCTGCGCCAGCAGAACGCGGTAGCCCTTGCTTTCCAGCAGCATCTTTCGAACGGTAAGAACGGCAGGTTCATCATCAATGCAGAGCAGATTGAAAGACATTAGCGCCCTTCGGTTCAGATTGGTGGTTCACGTTGGATGCCCTCAAACCAGAGAAGAACCACAAACATCGTGCGAACTGAGAGCCATACTGCGTTAAATTTCGCAAAGAGCCGAATTTTCTGCGTGTCAACTTGGCAACCCGCAAGAGTCTAGGAAGACACCGATCCGTTTCGCGGTACGATAGCCAACCAAGTACACTTCCCCGAATTCATGGACTTTGATCAGCTCAAATCGTTTCTCGAAGTCGCTAAGCACTCGAGCTTCTCTCGAGCTGCCGAGAAATGCTTTCGCACTCAACCGGCAATCTCGTCGCAAATACGTGCGCTGGAAGAGGAAGTCGGGGCCAAACTCTTCGACCGATCGGGAGCGAAAGTCTCTCTCACGGCCGCCGGCAAAGCTTTTCAGCAGTACGCCGAGGAAGTATTGGGCGCCAGGAAATCCATCATTGCGAGCATTGCCGAGATGGAGCGGACGCCGCGCGGGGAAATCGTAGTTGGAGCCAACGAGGCCACTTGCCTGTATGTGCTCCCCGAAGTCTTCGCTGAATTCAAGCGCCAGTATCCCAAGGTGTCGGTCAGCATCCAGCGAGCGGAGACCACGAGAACGCTCGAGTCGATCATGGACAACGTCGTTGATTTTGGCGTTGTTTCCATGCCGGTAACCGATAACCGTCTTACGGCCGTGGTAATCCACCGCGACGAGCTCGTTCTGATCACGGCTGCGAACCATCCTTTGGCATCTTTGGAGAAAGTTCGGATGGAGGAGATCGCCAAATATCCTCTCGTCCTGCCGAAATTTGGCAGGACGCGGGACAACATCGACCAACTGTTTCGCGAGCGGCGGCTGAAGCGCCACGTCTCGATGGAACTGGATTCCAGCGAACTGCTCAAGCGCTTTGTCGCCGCCGATGTCGGAGTCGGGTTCATCGCGCGCTCCAACATCTCCGACGAGCTTCGCGCTGACACCTTGGCCGCAATGAACTTTCTCGATGAGCCCGTCCGGCGGGAGTTGGCGCTCGTCTATCGCACAGACAAGACCCTCAGCCGCGCCGCCATAGCGTTTATGGAAATTGCCGTAAATCGAAAGGTCAAGAAGCAGGCGCAGTAGGCACGCTAGCAGCGGATGGCCAGCAGTCTGCTGGATTTCACTTCCTCTTAACAAACGAAAATCCTCGACGCAGTGCACAATTTTTCTGTTAGTTTTATTTTTCGCTATTACCCGCCACATCCGGAGGAACTCAGAATTGGGTAAAGACATGGTCCCTAAGCGGCTCTTTCTCACCAAAGGAGTGGGAAAACACAAGGAGCGCTTGACCTCGTTTGAGTTGGCATTGCGAGATGCCGGTATTGCTTCGCAAAACTTAGTGCGGGTTTCTTCGATTTTTCCTCCGCATTGCAAGCTGATCTCACGGAAAGAGGGCGCGAAGTTTCTCCATCACGGCGAAGTCGTCTTTGCCGTGGTCGCGGAGAACTCGACGCGCGAGCCGCATCGGTTGCTGGCATCCAGCATCGGGGTTGCGATTCCCTCCGACCGCGCGACCTATGGATACATGAGCGAGCATCACAGCTTCGGCGAAAGTGATGACCAGGCTGGCGACTATGCTGAAGAGCTAGCCGCCGAGATGCTCGCGACCACCTTGGATGTCGAATTCGACGCTGATAAATCCTGGGACGAGAAGAAGGAGATCTACCGCATCTCCAACAAGATCGTGCGGACGATGAACATGACGCAATCTGCTGTCGGAGACAAACGAGGACGCTGGACGACAGTGATTGCCGCCGCAATTCTGATCTTCGAATAAGCGCTAAGCAACCCGCCGCCCAGATTTATGACATTCTGGGGTTGGGCTGTGTCCAGGATCTCCCGAATCTTCAGCTTTGCAGGAATTGGCCCGAAGGAATCAACACTTGTCAGAAGATCGTTTCCAAATCGGCCTGGTGCAACTCTCGTGCTCGCCTAATCCGGATGCGAACCTGGAGAAGGCCGAACAGCGGGTGCGCGAAGCCGGCCGCAACGGTGCCCAGATCATCTGCCTGCCCGAGCTGTTCCGCACTCAATATTTCTGCCAACGCGAAGATCCCGCACTATTCGATCTAGCGGAGACCATTCCGGGCCCGACCACGCAAGCCATGTCCAAGGCCGCGCGCGACACCAAGGCGGTCGTGATTGCTTCGGTCTTCGAGAAGCGTGCTCGCGGTCTTTATCACAACACAGCAGTAGTGATCGCGCCCGACGGCAGCATCACCGGGCTCTATCGCAAGATGCACATCCCGGACGATCCTCTCTACTACGAGAAGTATTACTTCACGCCGGGGGATCTCGGGTTCAGGGCCTTCGACACGCAGGTTGGGCGCATCGGAGCGCTCGTCTGCTGGGACCAGTGGTATCCCGAGGGCGCGCGTCTCACTGCTCTGCAAGGAGCCCATGTGCTGTTTTATCCGACCGCAATCGGCTGGCATCCGGCGGAGAAAGAGCAGTACGGAGCCGCCCAACACGATGCCTGGCGCACGATTCAGCGTGCCCACGCGATTGCCAATGGCGTTTTTGTGGCAGTAGCAAATCGCGTGGGGCACGAGACCGGCAACATTCGCGGAAATGAAGCCAAGGGCGCGGGACTCGGCTTCTGGGGAGGGTCTTTCCTCGCAGATCCTTTCGGCCGGGTTCTAGCCGAAGCCTCGCATGACCGTGAAGAGACTCTCTGTGCAGAAGTGAATCTTGCTGAGATCGAAGAAATCCGTCGCAACTGGCCCTTCCTGCGTGACCGTCGTATCGAGAGTTATGGTGGGATCGGGCACAGATTTCTCGATTAAGAATTAGAATCGGTTCACCCCGGAGACTCGAAGCTCACGGAGAAAAGCGCCTGGAATTGCCTGCGACAGACAAGAGTTCAGCTTTCCTGAGAACGTAAGACATATTGGCAAAATCTTCAGTCCAATCTGCTCCCGCGGCGCTCGGGTATCGCATGCCCGCCGAATGGGAGCCGCATGAAGCCACTTGGATCGCGTGGCCTCACAATCGCGATGATTGGCCGGGAAAGTTTCAACCGATTTCATCGGTCTATGCCGAGATGGTGCGGCATCTCATTCGCGGCGAGAAGGTCCGAATCATCGTCAATGACGGAGTACGCCAGCGCGCCGCTGAACGGACGCTGAAGCAAGCTCACGTTCCGCTCGATCGTGTCGAGTTCTTCCGCTGGAAGACAGATCGCGTTTGGACGCGCGATTCCGGACCGATTTTCGTTCGTCGCAACCAGCATCCCAAGCTGGGCATCACGCATTGGCAATTCAATGGTTGGGCGAAATACCCCAACTACAAAAAAGATGAGAAGCTACCCGGCCTTGTAGGCAAGAAGTTCGGATTCGAGACATGGAAGCCTACTGTCGAAGTCGGCCGCAAACCGCGCCGAATCGTGCTGGAGGGCGGCAGCATCGACGTGAATGGTCGTGGCGTGCTGCTGACGACTGAAGAATGTCTGCTCAGCGACGTACAGCAGCGCAATCCGGGCATCACTCGCGAGCAGCTTGAAACAGCGTTCGCTGACTACCTCGGTGTCAACAAAACCATTTGGCTTGGCCATGGCATTGTGGGCGATGACACTCATGGCCATGTAGACGACATCTCGCGCTTCATCGCACCCAACACTGTCATAACTGCGGTTGAAAAAAATCCTTCCGATCCAAATTGCGCTCCGCTCCAGGAAAACCTCCGCAGGCTGCACGCGGCGACCGATCAGGACGGCAAGCGCTTGAACGTCATCGAACTGCCTCTTCCCTCGCCCGTGTATTTTCGCGGACAACGCCTGCCGGCGAGCTATGCGAATCTCTATATCGCGAATGCCGTTGTGCTTGTTCCTACGTTCAACGATGTGAATGATCGGGTCGCCCTGAACATCCTGTCGGATGCGTTTCCAGACCGCGACGTGATAGGCGTCTATTGCGGTGACCTTATCTGGGGACTAGGCGCCATCCACTGCGCGACCCAGCAGCAGCCCGCTGACTAAGGGCAACCTCGTCTGAGGAGTTGCGGTTGCCCTCGTTTTCCCCTTTACACTAGAACTCAATGCCAAATACTCCCAAGAACAACTGGGTTCAGATCGAGAGCTACATTCAGCTTGGAGTTATGTTGCCGGCGGCCACATTCGTCGGCTGGATTCTCGGCCGGCTGATGGGCCATTGGCTGCACACCGACTGGATTCAATACGTCGGGCTTGGGCTCGGCATTGCTGCCGGCTTTGTCCAGCTATTTCGCGTCGCCCTGAAGGCCGGGAATGACTGAGGGACGGTCCAGTGCCGACGGCGATCCCATCGCGGACCAAAGCTTCTTTACCGCTGCCTATGATCGCATCGTGCACCTGCTCTACGTGCTGCTCCCGGCCTTTTCTCTGTTCCTATGGATCGCGTTTGACCACCACTTTGCGCTGGGATTTATGGCAGGGGGCGTGATCGCCATCCTGAATTTCGTCTCTTTGAAAAAGCTGGTGGTTGCGTTTGCGGATCGCGTAATAGCCACTGAGGGGGCGCAGCGGGGATCAGGTTTAGTGCTGCGTTTTGTTCTTCGTTACGGACTGGTCGCCGTCGCGGCCTATGCTATATTCAAAAGTTCTGCCATGAGCGCTTATGGGCTGCTGGCGGGGCTGGCGATTCCGGCTGCGGCCATTATGATTGAGGCCGCATATGAGCTCTACGGCGCTCTGCGACACGGTCACTGAAACACCTCTCAATATCTCAGACCCATGAAGGAACAGCTTCTCTTTACCAAGTTTCTCAATCACTACTTCGGCGGCATTGCTGCGAAGGTGCTTTCGGTTTTGGGCGGACATCCGGCTGCTGCCGGAACCAAGAACCAGTATCTCTTCGCATTCGATCCCTCTGCGCCGATCAATGATTTTTTCGCGATGGAGCTGCTTGTAGCCATCATCCTCCTGGTTGTCTTCCTGCTGGTTCGCAGCCGGATTTCGGTGGAAACTCCCGGCCCGCTGCAACACGCGTTCGAAATGGGAGAAGAGTTCGTCACGCATCAAAGTGAGGAAATCATTGGCCATCACTCCGAAGGATTCACGCCGTTTCTGCTGGCGCTTGGGCTGTTTATTCTTCTGTCGAACCTGATCGGACTAATTCCCGGATTCGTGTCGCCCACCGCAACTCCCGCTATCCCGCTCGGACTGGCGATGGTTGCGTGGTTTTACTATCACTGGCAAGGCATCAAGAAGCAGGGTCCGCTCAAATACGCCAAGCACTTTACGGGACCCATGCTGGTGCTTGCGCCATTGATGATCCCGATTGAGATCATCAGCCATATAGCGCGCATGATGTCGCTCACCATCCGTCTTTATGCAAATATTTTTGCCGGCGATCTGGTCACTCTAGTCTTTCTTTCGCTGATTCCCATCGGAGTTCCGGTCATCTTTCTCGGGCTCCATCTTTTCGTATCGTTGTTGCAGGCTTACATTTTCGTGCTGCTAGCAACCGTGTATCTCGGCGGCGCGGTAGCGGAAGAGCACTAAAGCCCGTTTTTGTGAAGCCAGATGCCTCAGGTCCTTCCCCGGGCATCTTGCGGAGCAGATGTACAAATGTGTGTCACAAGCAGCAAGTGTGAGGACGCCAGCACGGTGAGCGTCAACCACCTCCTTGCCGCAAATTCATACAAGGAGCAACACAATGCGTAAGTTTGCGTTTTTCTTACTCGCGTTCGCCATTCTGTTTGTGGCGGCGCCAATGTTCGCGCAGGGCGGAGGAGCTGGCGGCGCAGCCGCAGCCCCCAACTGGGCGGTACCGATTGCCGCCGGAATCGGCATGGCGATCGCATCGGGCCTCTGCGGCCTGGGACAGGGCAAAGCAACGGCGTCAGCCGCCGAAGCACTCGCCCGTAACCCAGGAGCGCGACCAGGAATTCAGCTCGCCTTGATTCTTGGTCTGGCTCTTATCGAATCCTTGGCCCTGTACACGCTGGTCATCATCTTTGTGAAAGTGAAGTAATACGGCTTTGCTACAAAGCCCTCAGCTTCGGCTGAGGGCTTTTTATTTGAAGAGATAAGGACGACGCTCCACTACGAGCTTTCATACTCCTCGTCGAATAGACGCCGCACGTTGGTTCGGCAATGTCACTCTGAATCACAATCGAAGTCACCGGGTATTGTCGGTCTGAGGTTCGGTGTGGATTAACACCTTGAATAGTTCCGGCGCAGCCTGTTTGAAACGTATTTCGAGGGCGGTAGAAATGTCGTGCACTCGCCCAAGCGAAAGATCGTCGGGCAGAGTCGTGTGACAAGAGAGATAGACGTGCTCACGAACTCGCTTCAGCACGATCTCATGAAGATCAATGATTTCCGGAAATTCGGCAGCAATTTTCCGCAGTTTGCGTTCGAGCATCGCGTCGTGAAAGGTGGCGTCGCCCGACTCTATCGTCGCCGAGTCGCTTTCGATATGAGTCAAAATCGAATCGATTTCCGGCACCTCGCTTTGCATTTCGGCCTCCAGCACGGTCACGAAATCATGCGCCTGCTTCAATGAGAGCCGCTCGTCGAGTTCAAGATGCTGTTCGAGGTGCAGCTTGCCGTTGAGGTCCTGAACATTCACATCATGCACGCTGAGGTTGTGCCGCGAAGCTACGGCGTGCACCCGGTCGAAAATGCTCTCGGTGCCGGCCGCGCGCGGCAGTGCGCGAAATGTGACGTCTGCTTCAGGCAGGATTCGGTGGACTGCGTCGGTGACAGCTTCGGCCATCTGCTCGGAATGCTGGAGCGTAGCATTACGGTTCACGCCGACTGATACGTCCGCAAAGTACCTGTTGCCGGCGCGACGAATGCGCACGCGCTCGACATCAAGTACTCCATCCAATGACTCGAGAGCGCGGACAATGTGTCCACGAATACCGCGGGGAGCGGCATCGAGCAGGGCGTCCACCGTTTGTCGCGCCAGGCGCGAACTTACATACATGATCACGCCGGCAACGGCAAGCGCGGCGATGGGATCGGCGACTCGCAGCCATGTTACGTGCCAGCGGTGTCCTGCCCAAACGAGAGCCAGCCCAATTACGACAACGCCACTCGACCAGATGTCGGTGGTAAAATGCAGCGCATCTGCCTGAAGAGCCTGGCTGTCGTACCGCAACGCTGTCCTGCCTAACGCCCGCGAGCGCCAGAAATCCACTGCCATAGAGAGGAACAGAACGGCAAAAGCCGCGACCGAGGGCTCGATCACAACGTGATGGAAAAATAGTCGTCGGACTGCTTCGGTGACGATCCAGACACAAGTAATGAGCAGCAATCCAGTCTCGATGAAGGCAGAAAAGTTTTCTACTTTCCCGTGGCCATACTGGTGATCGGCATCCGCCGGTTTATCAGAGACTCCTACCGAGAAGAAGGTGATGATCGCAGCAATCAGATCCAACGCGGAGTGTGCGGCTTCAGAAATCAGGCCCAAGCTGCCCGTGGCGAAGCCGAGAAGGATCTTCAGCACGGTCATCAAAATGGACGCGAACACCGAGTTGCGGGCAACCGACCGCTTCTCGCTGCGAATGCTCTCTGTCGGAGAAATATAAGAAGTGGCCATGGATGGCTGGTAACCTAATGTTATACGGGATGCGCCTGGATGCAGCGGCAATGCTCCTGTCAATCAGAGCTGTGCTAGCATTTCTTCTTCCCCGCAAAAATTGTGGAGGTATTTTTGAGCATCGATAGAGTACGTCTTGTTGCTGCTGGTGTTCTCGCACTTGCATCTTTGGCCGCTGCTCAGAGTGGGGCGCCCCCGGCCGCGTCCAGCTCTGGGCAGAGTTCAACGCCTTCGACGCAGAGCGGTTCGCAATCGAGTGCGCCTAGTAGTTCGAGTCCTAGCGCGGCGGCTGCCGCGTCCAGCGAAGCCAGCGTCGCGCCCGATGCGACCGTGATCACAATTAATGGCGTTTGCAACGTCAGCGCTCCGGGTCTCACTGCGCCTGCCCGCACTGGCGCAGCGAAAACGGGGACAGCCGCCAAAGCCGCCACTGCGTCATCGACATCTTCCGCCGGCAGCGACTGCAAGACGCGAGTCACCCGCGCAGAATTTGAAAAGCTCATCAAGAGCGTCGCCCCCACTGCTCCGCCGACAGCGCGTCGTCAGATTGCCAACCGCTACGCGCAACTGCTCGTCGCGGCCAATGAAGGCGAGAAGCTGGGAGTGGATAAGGATCCCGAATTCAAAGATCAAATGGCCCTGATGCGGCTGCAATTGCTCGCCCAGAATGCCGAACGCAAGCTTCAGGCGAACGCCGCGAATGTGTCTGACACTGAGGGCAAGGCCTACTTCGACCAGAATCCATCGGCATTCGAAGAGGTAACACTCACGCGCATCTTCGTGCCTCGCGGTGCTGGGAACGATAAAGCAGGAACTCCCGACGCGAAAGCCATCGCCGACACCGCCCGCCAGCAACTTGCGAGTGGCGGCGATCCGGAGAAGCTCGAAAAGCAGGCCTACGACCAACTGAAGATCACTACCCAGCCGCCAAGTACGAAGTTTGGCGCCAAGCGTCGCGGAACTTTGCCGCCAGCACACGAGCAGCAAATATTTTCGCTTAAGCAGAGCGAAGTGTCACAGGTAATTCCAGATTCGGTGGGCTACGTCATTTACCGCGTGGACTCAAAGCAACAGCTTGCCTACGCTGACGTAAAAGAGGAAGTGAAGCGCAAGCTCACTCAACAGCGTCTTCAGGATCAGAGCCAACAGATCTTCAGCTCAGCAAAAACCGACTACAACGAAGCTTACTTTGGACCTGACACTGCGCCGCGTCCGCCCAGCATGTCCCGTCCTCCAGAGCGGCCGACCCCTCCGGGAGCTGCTGGCCCTGGCGCCAGTGGAACTGGAACGCCACCGGGTGCACCGAGTGCAAGCTCGCAATCTCAGCCCAGTTCACCAAAATAATGGCTTCTGAGAAGCCCTCCTTGTTGGTCACAGGTGTTGCCGGAAATCTCGGCGCCCGTTTGTTGCCGATGTTGGAGGGCTTCCATGTCATTGGCGTTGACTTCCGCCCACCCGCCATTTCTTCTTCCCTGCAATTTGAGCAGCTCGACCTCGGACAGGAGTCGTCGTGCCAGCGCATGGCCGAAGTTCTTCAGGAATTCCGCGCTGTCGGTGTGGTGCATCTTGCGTTCGTGCTTGATCCTCTCAAAATGGGAGTGCTCGACCGTGAACGGATGTGGCGCATCAACGTTGCGGGTACCGCGAGGGTGCTCGAAGCTATTGCTGAAGTCAATCGCATGGGCGGGAGGGTTAAAAAGTTAATACATTTGAGCAGCGTGGCCGTGTACGGTCCTAATCTGAAGCGCGCGGCCCGAGAAAATGACCCGCTGAATGCCCACACTCTCGCGTATGCGTTACACAAAAAAGAAGCCGACCGCGCCGTCCAGACCCGTGCAAAGCAACTCGGCGGATGCGAGGTCTATTTGCTCCGCCCCCATATTTTCGCCGGGGATTCAGTCCAGAATTACATGATCGATTGCATCCGCGGGACTGCTTACGGTCGCGGACGAATCGGCAAGATGCTCGCACGCAGAAACAAGCGCCTGCCAATGCTCTTTCCCGTCGGCAGGAAATATCTGGATCATAAAATCCAGTTCGTACACGTGGACGACGTTGCGCGCGTAATTGCGTGGGCAATATCGAAGCCTGCGTCTGGAGAGCGACTCAACATCCTGAATGTCGCTGGTCGCGGCGAGCCGTTGACTATCGAGCAATGTGCACAAATCGCACATGCCCCACTCAAACGTCTGCCCACTGCAGCTCTTTGCCGCAAAGTTATCGAATGGATGTGGGAAGCAGGCGCGAGTTCAATCCCGCCCGACGCGTTCCCTTACCTGATCGGCTCGTACACAATGGAAACGTCCAAACTTCAGGACCAGCTCGGGAGAGAATACGAGCGGGTGATTCGATACACGAGCGAGGCCGCGCTGGCGCAGAGCGTTATGCCGGCGCTTACGGAGCAGAGTCCTGAAGTTGAACCAGCAGCCATTGGATGAACAATCGTATTTCCCCAACATTGCATATCCGAGAAAACGTTTCTTTAGCTCCTTTCACGACATTCCAGGTCGGAGGGCCCGCGCGCTACTTCGTTGAGGCGACCAGCGAGGCCGACGTTCTCGATGCAATTCGTTATGCACGCGAGCACAAGTTGAAATTATTTGTTCTCGGAGGCGGTAGTAACCTCGTGGTCTCCGATCAAGGCTGGCCCGGGCTCGTCCTCAAGATCGGCATTCGAGGCGTCAACGTATTCAGCGAAAATGGTAAAGCCCTGTTTACCGCAGGCGCCGGCGAAGATTGGGATGGACTAGTGGCGCGTGCAGTGGAGGCTGACTCCGCGGGAATCGAGTGCATGAGCGGCATTCCAGGCACGGTTGGGGGAACCCCCGTACAGAATGTGGGGGCATATGGACAAGAGGTTGCCGAGACTATCACGTCGGTGCGCGTGGTCGAAATCGCTGATCTGCGGCCTCGCGAGATGAGCAATGCAGAATGCGGATTCTTGTATCGGACAAGCATCTTCAACAGCTCGGAAAAGGGTCGGTACATCGTCACACAGGTGTCCTACGCTCTCACTCCGGGCGGAGCACCGCGAATTGAGTATGCCGATCTGAAGCGTCATTTCGCATCGGGAGGTAAACCGTCCTTGAAAGACGTGCGCGAGGCCGTCCGAAAGATTCGCGCGAGCAAAGCAATGCTGATTTCGGCCAATGATCCCGACTCCCGCAGCGCTGGTTCGTTTTTCAAGAACCCGATCATCTCGCTTGCGGAGTACGAACGCATCGCCAATTTGCCCGTTTGCCGCGAGAGCAAGCCGCCGCAGTATCCAGCGACTGCCGGACAGGTAAAGATCTCAGCGGCATGGCTGGTTGAACATGCCGGGTTTGCGAAGGGATACTCGCTCGGTTCGGTGGGGATCTCGAGTAAACATACTCTGGCGATCGTCAATCGAGGCGGAGCCAAAGCAGCGCAGATTTTGGAGCTCAAAAACAAAGTTCAGGAAGGTGTAATGAAGACATTTGGCGTGCAACTCCATCCAGAGCCGGTCTTTGTGGGCTTCAGTCGCATGGGCGAATCGCCATCTGACAAGTTGTAACGTTCGTACTTCTAATGAATCCAATATTTGGACTCAAAACAATGCTGATTAAGAAGCCCGCCGACATTCCGTCATCCGAGATTACCCCGAAGTCGCTCTACATGGACCGCCGTAAGTTCATGACTGGCGCTTCCCTGCTGACCGCTGCGATCGCCACAGGTGGCTGCGAGATGGTGCGACCATCTCAGTCTGTTCAGGCAAACACTAAGCTCACTACGGTGAAGAGCCCGCTCAGCACCGACGAAAAACTCACACCTTTCAAGGACATCACCAACTACAACAACTTTTACGAGTTCAGCGTGGACTAGTACGGACCGGCCGACCTCGCGCGCAACTTCAAGACGCACCCTTGGACGGTAAAAGTCGGAGGCGCGGTCAAACCGAATAAGACATTTGACATCGACTCGCTCATGAAATTGGGGTCTCTCGAAGAACGCATCTACCGGCATCGCTGTGTCGAGGGATGGTCGATGGTGATCCCGTGGGTGGGCTACTCCTTAAGCGAGCTGATCAAACAGGTGCAGCCCGCCTCAACGGCAAAATACGTAATGTTCACAACGCTGATGGATCCATCGCAATTTCCCGGACAACGCTCGGGGGTGCTCCAGTGGCCTTACACGGAAGGACTGCGCATGGATGAGGCCATGCACCCCTTGACGCTGCTCACTTTCGGTCTCTACGGAGAGACGCTCCCCAACCAGGACGGCGCTCCCGTACGAATCGTGGTTCCGTGGAAATATGGTTTCAAAAGCATCAAATCGATCGTCAAGATCGACTTCGTCAATTCCGAACCTCCCACCGCGTGGAACAGGGCGGCTTCCAACGAGTACGGTTTCTATTCCAACGTGAACCCCAATGTGGATCACCCACGTTGGAGCCAGGCTACCGAACGACGTATCGGCGAATTCCTGAAGCGTAAAACGCTGATGTTTAATGGTTATGGCGATCAGGTGGCAAGCATGTACGCCGGCATGGATCTCAGAAAATATTTTTGATGTCGCCTATCCACCTCGACAGTGCAGCTCCCCCCAAGAGGATAGTTCTGGCTGCACAGAGTTAGCATGTTACGTCAGTCCATTATTTCGCTGAAGGTTATAACGTGGGCGCTCTGCCTTTCGCCGGTAAGTCTGCTGATTTGGAAGGCGACCCATGATGAACTCGGCGCTAACCCTCTAAGTGAAGTAACGCTGTCCACCGGTCACTGGACTCTGTATCTCCTGCTGATCACGTTAGCTGTCACTCCGCTACGGAAAATCACTGGATGGAATTGGCTGATTCGCTTTCGCCGGCCACTTGGCCTTTTTGCCTTCTTTTACGGCTGCTTGCATCTGACCACATATCTCTGGTTCGATAAATTTTTCGACGTCCACGAAATCGTGAAGGACATCTACAAGCGACCATTCATTACCGTGGGATTTACCGCATGGATGTTGATGCTTCCGCTGGCACTCACTTCTACTGCATGGTCGATTCGTAAGTTAGGCGGCAAGCGCTGGCAGAAGCTCCATCGATTGATCTACTTCAGCGCGATTGCTGGCGTCGTGCACTTCTGGTGGCTGGTCAAACGAGACATCACGCGCCCGGAGATCCTGGCCACCATTTTGTCAGTACTACTTGCTTTCAGAATCGTCGATCATTTTCTGTCGAAACGTGTGACACGCCAGCCCGTTCGCGCCGCTAAACTGAGCGCGGTTAGCTGAATCTTCTATGTCGCCCAACTGGTTTACAAGCATCTTTGGCAAGGTGAACTCCTCTAAGCAAAGAGTCACGAACGGACGCTTTGAGATAGAGAAGGATGGCTCCGTTGCGTATCTTGAATACAACTGGAATGGTGACGTCCTTGAGTTAATTCACACAGAAGTTCCGCCCTCAATGCAGGGGTCTGGGAAGGCTTCAGAATTGGGCAAATTCGCCCTGGACTGGGCAATAGAAAAGAACGCAAAAGTGGACATCATCTGTCCAATGGTCGCGAGCTATGTACAAAAGCACCCGGAATACCAGCGGCTGCAGGTGAGATAGATTAGGAGAAATTGCGGTTTAGAACTGGACGGACGCGGCCGGAGGGCGGCCGCATCCAGGAAAGCTAAAAATTAAGCCGCATCGCTCAATTCCCGGGCTTTCTCCCGCCCGGTATCTCCAGTGGCGGCTGCCTTACACATAGCAGCTACGACCAGTAACGCAACAGCCCACAATACCAGCATCTTCAGCAAGAACATGCACGTTCTCTTTTCTGGGACAAAGTTGACTTAGAGGGAGGGGCATAAGTCTCTTCTCGCGGCTGGAAAGTGTCAAGTAAGAGGTAACAAGCGCGGGTGACCGGCTACTTTTGTTCGGCGGACGGGCCTTCAGATGAGGCTCAGATGCGAAGGGTTAGCTTGTCGGCAGCGCCCATCACACGGGTGGATTTCCCGTGTTGTCTGAGACCTTCACGGCAGAACTCGACCATTGCATCGACCTGCCGATCGTCATGCATGGGGTCGTGGTGAAACAGGACCAATCGCTTGGCATCCGCATTCAAGGCAGACTGAACCGCATCACTGCAGGAGCTATGCCCCCAGCCGCGTTTGTGCAGGTATTCCTCGTCGGTGTACTGTGCCTCGCGAATGAGCAAGTCGGCATCATTGGCAAACGCATCGACCTCTGCATCGAGCTTTTTCGTATGTGGACTGTCGCCGAGCAGCTTGTGATAGGGCTCATGGTCCGTCATATAGACGACCGCCCGTCCCTTGGCCTCAACCCGAAACGCTAACGCGAGTCCAGGGTGGTTGAGGTGCATATGTGAAACTTTCACATCGCCGAAATATAAGTCCCCAACGCCTAGCTCCTCGAAATGCAATCGGGCCATCAGGTCATCGAGTGTAACGGGAAAGTAATTGCCATCCATTTGCCCGGTAAAGAGTCTTTCCAGGCTTCTGTCCGGACTGTGAAGACTGTAGATATTCACGCGATTGCCCGCGCGATATGCGGGTTGGAAAAAAGGAAACCCTTGGATATGGTCCCAGTGAGTGTGACTCACAAACAGGTGGACCTCTAAATTGCGTTCAGCATATTCCCGCGCCAGAGATAGTCCGAGTTCGCGAATGCCTGTGCCACAGTCGAAGATAAGTATCTCTTCACCACAACGCACCTCAACACACGACGTATTACCGCCATAGCGGATAGTTTCTGGACCTGGGGTTGCGATGGATCCGCGCGTTCCCCAAAATTTCACACGGAAAATCGTGCTGCGCATCTCGACCGCATTCCACACCGCCTCTGCCAGTTGTTTTTCGGTAAATGGTTTGATCACGTACTCGTCGGCGCCAAGCTCCTTGGCTCGCCGCACGTCCGCCGCATAGCTCTGGGCAGAGCAAATGACGATCGACAGCTCCTGCAATTCGGGATCGCGGCGGATTTCCTGACAAAGATCATACCCATGCAAATCGGGCACGGTGATTCCAATTACGACCACGGTGGGAATCTGCGTTCGCATCATTTCGAGGCCGGTCGCATAATTTTCCGTGCATACGACCGTCATGTTCGGTGCGGTCAGTGCGCGCTCGGCGAGCGCACGGCTGTCACTGTCTTCCTCGATTAGAAGAACTTTGACCATGGCGGGCTTTCAGATGAAAACGGCATTCTTTCACATGCGCGGGGGCAGGTAAATCTACGCCTGCCTGAAAGCAGAGAGACGTATCGCAGTCAGCAATGGCGGAGAACAGAACTCGACGATCGCCGGTCTATTGCTGTTGTTGGTCTTCTCTCACGAGCTGATGAGTAATCGCGTGAACGGAGAGCGCAATGCGGTTCTGGACACCGACTTTGCGCATCAACTTGGCCACGTGCGCCTTCACCGTTCGCTCTTCAATCTGAAGAGCCTGACCGATCTCGCGATTCGAACGGCCTGCTACCAACAGCTCCAACACTTCTTTTTCGCGATCAGTGAAGTTGACACGTC
>CAZLIE010000095.1:4119-17064 GCA_964559345.1 uncultured Terriglobales bacterium | reverse complement strand
GAAATGGTTATGCTCGTTAGGCGGCGGGTTTCTCCGATGGATTGATGATGGGCTCCATATTGCTCATCAATTTTTCGAATCCGTACATCACGTTTCCCAACTCGCGACGGAAGTCCTCCTTTGATTTCTCTCCGCCGCGGCCTACTGCGCGGTCGAATTCCGCTGCCCCATGGATTAGCGGAATGATGAGGTTCTCCTGCTGGCCGAGGCTCACAGGATCTTCCCCATGGCTTTCCCGCTTCAACAATTGTTCGATTCTGTCGCGCAGCAGATTTTCTTGTCCTGCCCACAATGCGCGAAATGCCACTCGTCCGGTACGGTCGATCAGATAGATCGAGTTCGGCAGAGTCCCGTAAGCAATATGGGTACTGCCGTCGAGCGAATCCACTCCGACCGTCCACGGCACGTTATCTTCGCGTGCCCAGTCGTGAGCATGGCGCATCTTTTGCTCGTCGCTGCTGTGGTGGGGATAACGTTCGCCAGGATGCGCCTCCCGCACGTAAATGGAAATAAACTCGATTTGAGCAGAAAAATCCTTATAGAGCCTAGTGAGGCCAGACCTGGCCCCAGCGGTCATCGGTCAGGTGATGGAGCCAAATTCTATTAAGACTGGTCGTTGTCCGCGGAAGCTGCTGAGGCGGATTCGATCACCTTTGATGGTTGGCAGATCAAACTCGGGGGCCATCTGACCAGGCACCGGTCCGCCGCGAAAATGCATGTCTTCCTGCATCATGTGTCGACGGAACGTGTCGTAGTTGTAGCTTTCGGTTGTCATCTCTCGCTTCCTTTCGGTCATCCAGGCGTTCGTTATCAGAAACATCAGTTTCACTTTGGGAGGGAAGGACCGCGTCCGATTAGGACGCGGTCCTTCGCGGCTGATGGACATTGGCAGCGTTTATGCTACGCGGCGCTCTGGGTAAGCTCTTACCACCGCGGGTGAATGTTCCGCAGAAAGGCTGCGCACCTGCCCCGGTGTAATCGCTAGAACGGCGCCGAATACCAGGTGCTCGAAGAACCACGCGCCCGATATGAGCGAGACACGTGCAGCCATCGTCGGATTCAGCCACGAGATGACAGCGAATGTCATAATCACCCAAACGAAGAAGCCCCAAAGGAGGCCTCCCCCGAAAGCAGCTCCAGCGGAAGCCCGGGCTGGCAGCAAAGCGGCAAAGATGATGCCGAACGCTGCAGAAGCCATCATGTGGATGATCAGACCGATCAACAACACGCCGCTTCCGCCGATCAACGCGTCCACTCCGTAGAGCGTTGCTGCTATCAGGCGCAGAGGTGTCAGCCAGCCCATTCCCATCATGCCGGCATATCCCATGGCGAACATTGCCATGACGATGCCGGCAATGATTCCCGCGATTCCGCCTCCAACAATAATTCCGCGCGCATCGCGGGTAGTACGAGATACATCTGCTCGATTTGCCATAATCTCCTCCCTACTTCATTTCATCGCCGTCTGCCGTTGGGACAGATGATCGGCAAGTTCTTTATGCTGTTTCAGAATGGGAACCATCTTGCCGGCCAGTGTTTTCACAGGCGAGGGCTGGAGCTGATCGTGTCCCATTTGCACCATGTTGATCGCCATATCATAGGCCTTTTCGTTGAAGTCCAGAAACTTGCGATCAAAGTCCTCCCCTTGCGCCGATGGCAAGTCGGCCAACATCTGCTTCTGCATCTCCATTTTTTGCTTTTCCTCCGGACTCTTGGGCATGGGCGGCATCAGCTTGATATTTTGCTGTTTCGCAAGAGCGGAGATTTTGCTGTCCGCGGTGCGGTGATCGCGCGCAAGCAATGCGCCGAAGCGCCGGATCTGAATTGTGCTTCCTTTGCTCTGGGCGAGCTCTCCAGCTTTAATCTCCATCCCATTCGCCATGTGCATCTTCGACAACAACTCCGCTTCAGGGCTCATGGCCTGCATCGGAGAAGACTCATCTGCGGCGCCTGATGACTGGTCGGCTGCCGGCTGCTGCTGATCGGCAGCTTGGGGCTGATCAGGATTGCGCTGCCCTCCTTGCCCGATCGCGCTCAGCGGAATCCCGAGACTAAGTACCAGAATCCCCAGCAAAGAAACCGTAAATCTAGTTCCCTTCATTTGCATCCACCCCCAATAAGCACTCTTGATGCTGCGCTCTGTCATGCGGTTTCCACATGCCTATGGCATATAAATTCGCAGCTGGCTGTAACCTTTTTTGTTTTCCTGTATCAATCGCAGGCGTCTTCGGGGCCGGGCCGAAGCTGTGTGTAGCCACACTTGTGAGGTCCTCGATCACATTCCCGGTCCTCGAATATTCATGTTTGCTTTTCCCCAACGATAATTGTGTACGCCAGGAGCCCGCGGCGATACGCTTCGCTCATCATCGGAATTGCGTCGAGAAAACGCCGCAAGTGCGCAGGCAGCAGCGGCCAGAGAAGTTGGGTCCACAGAACCCGGCGCCAGCAGATTTCCCATGTTGGCACCACGAACCGGGTAATCTCGTCGATCGCAAGTATCTTCAGACCAGCTGAGCGCATCTGCGCCGCGTAGTCGCTTGCGGTTTGAAATCCCGGGCACACCGTACGCCCAGCGAGCTCCCGGAGAAACCGATGGTGCATCGAACCGGTCCACGCGGCCAGAAGAAATCGGCCGCCATCGGCAAGAACGCGTGTGACCTTTTCAATATATGCGCGTTTATTGTGGACGTGTTCCGAACACTCGATCGTCCAGATGAAATCGTGCTTGCCACCCAACTGAATCTGTTCAACATCGCAAATAGAGATGTGAACCCTGTGCTCCAGCCGAAGGCGGCAAATTCTTTCGCGGGCCACCTGAGCCTGATTGGGGCTCAACGTCAATCCCAAAACAGCACAGTTAAATTTCTGAGCAAGGTAGACCGCGGTTGCTCCATACCCGCAGCCAACGTCCAATACGCTCGACCCTAGACGGACGTCGGCCAAGACCGCACAGTAGTCGAGGAGCTGTATCTGTGCCTGCTCTGGGCGCTCATGCCCAGTAAGAAAAAGACCATGATGAAGATGTTCTCCCCAGAAGAGGCGATACGGGAGCGACATCACGTCGTAGTGTCTTTGGACGTCGCTTGTAGAGACAGCCGTTTGACTCGCTGCCTCGGCTGCCAAGGACGGACACATTGCATGCTCCTGATCCATGCTATTTCCCGGGAAGCAGGCTTTCGATCATGTCCTTCAACCGCTCCGCCATACCTGCGGTTTGTGACCATGGGCTCGGTTGCCTGAACACGTGAAGGTGCCCGCGCTTGTCCAGAACCTGATAATCGCTGGCTCCGCTGTGTTCGCGAAAGAAACGCAAATCGGCAGTCGCGCCTCCCACCCGCAAATTCGTGATCGTGATTTCGGGCAGCCAGTCGGGAAGATGTGGGTCGACAACTAAAGTATGCAACGGAGCGAAAGGATAGATTCCTAAGATGCTTTGCAGCATCAGGAAGAGGGCAGAAGACGACCACGCCTGCGGTGAATTCGCCTTTGGGTAGATTGCCGGAAAGGGATGATCATCGTCGCGCTGGTGCCCGGCGAAGACTTCGGGCAGCCGGTAGAACTCAAATAGCCGCGCCGCCTCGAAGAGAGCCCGGCTCATGCGATGGAGATGATCAAAGAGTCCATAACGCATGAAGCCAATTGCAAATGCCCCATGTTCTACGGGCCAAATCGAGCCACGATGATAGCTGTAAGGGTTGTACGCAGGATGCTGCGACGAAAGTGTGCGAATACCCCAGCCGCTGAACATGTCAGGCTCGAAGAGCCGGTCGGCGGTCACCTTCACCAAGTCGCTATCGAGGATGCCCGTCGCGATGCAGTGGCCTGCATTAGAGACAATCGATGAGATCTGCGCTCCCAAACGAGTCCAGTCCGAAGGCGACAAACTTTCTTTCCGTCATCCAAAAGCGCTCGTTGAATCGCTTCTTGAATTCCTGAGCTTCGTGATACAGGCGCCTGGCGTCCTCTTTCCGATCAAACCACCACAGCACCTCAGCAAATTGCAGTTTTGCCGCGTAAGCAAATCCTTGTTCCTCGCAGGTCGCAATCGGCGGCTCGACTTGGGTGCCGTCCTCATAAACCACGGCGTCGCCCGAATCCTTCCATGCCTGATTGCGCATGCCTTGAACGGAGCGAGTCAGGTAGTAATGAAAGCCATCGCCGTGGAGATTCGTGTATTGATCCAGCCAGTTGAGAGCTCGCAATGCGGGCTCGATCAAGGGAGCAATCAGTTCCTTGTCCCCAGTCCAATGCCATAACTCCGATACTGCAACTGGATAGAACGCTGATGTAGTCATGGCGCCGTAATAGCGGGCGCGAGGATTGAATTGCAGGCGCGCCAGCGGTCCCGTGTGGGCCTCGTGCAGCATTTTGCCTGGCTGCTCATCGCGCCAAGGGTCATCCTTCGTCCCTTGCCACGCTGCCAACTCTGTCAGCGTGCCTTTCATCATCTCAGGGCCGAGGATCGCGCTCTGCCATGACGTAGTGAGGGTGTCTCTTCCAAATAGGGAAATGTATATGGGGAGTCCCGCAGCCAGGGTCCACGAATGTGGGCCATGATCGAGATCATGTAATCGCAATGCAGCTAGATCTTCCTTGGCCTGCTCAAGCGCCTCGGCAATTACCGGAGAGAGCGTCTCGGCGGTGGGGTAGCGGAAACGCGCAGACTCGCCTAGGAACGCATTCCTCAGACTGTCGTATTGCGAATCGGCTGAATCGAACGAGCGGCACGAATATCCGGGCTCAAGGATATTGCTTTCGATCTGGGCAACCACGTCTATACATGCGTGCCAAGTCGCGTGCGGCGCCAGTAGCAGATCGAATGAGAGTCTTCCGTTCTGATATTGAGGACAAGGGTGTGTTTTCTTGAAGCGCAGGATGACGCCGCGATGCAGGCTTGCAATGCCGCGCTCTCCTTGCCAGTCATAGGCGTGCTCTGCCACGTAGTCGTACAGCAGTTCCCAGTCACCTGCGGGGTTTTGGCGCCAGTCCGACGTGAGCTTACCAAATTGTTTCCGGCCAGCGTGCAGTTCATCTCGATCGATAAAGTCTGCAGCCGCAAGAATGGAAAACGTAAGGCGCACTTCCTGCTGCGTGAAGTTCGTGAGATCTAAGTCTTCGTGCAGGCCACCACCCACATAGCGAGATACGCGCGGTTCGATGGTCTGCTGAGAAACTTCCTCCATCTCGCCGCTGCCGGTGTCCCGCTCACCCCGAGCGCGATCGGGAGGAAGGGCGACATAGTAGCCAAGAAAAGAGTGTTCACGCACATTCGAAACCGCGACAGGTTGAGGGGCTACATCGTCGATCAAATATTGATAACGAGAAAGCAGCCTTGTCTCATGTACAAAAAATCCATAAGCGCTGTCAGGTGGAATCAACCCATCGTTGTCGGTCTCAAGAACGGAGCGGCCCTGGCTTACGTGCAGCGTCTTGGACCTGGAGCGAAGACGGAGCAAATTGGGGCTGCTGCTCATCTTTTTGTATTTTTGATGGGTGTTCGGTGGCTCAATAACTCGCCGATGTCTTTCTTGCGGTTAACCGTTCGTGGCTCCGCGTGCGTTCATCAAAGGTTTTTTCGCCGCCGCTGCATTGAAATCAGCCTGACTTTCACAAAAAAAGGTTCGGAGCGGATCAATCCGTGCCCTGCGACATGCGACACGGCCTCCGCTCCGAACCGAGGCCCGACTCCAGGGACAGCCGGGCGGCTCCGGGGGTAAGGGAGAAGCTGTACCGGAGCGACTTGTTGTTGGTGTGGATCCCGAAGTATCGCAAAGCAGTCTTGGTGGGAGAAGTAGCGACTCGTGTGCGCGACCTGCTGCGGCAGATTGCGATGGAGCATGAGTTGGAGATCATCTCCGGCAAAGTCGCACGTGATCACGTACACATGTTCGTTTCCTATCGTCCCAACCAGACGGTGAGCCAGGTCATGCAGTGGCTGAAAGGAATCAGCTCTCGTGTAATGCTTCAGGAGTTTCCCTCGCTGCGGAGAAAGTTCTGGGGGAAGCACTTCTGGGCTAGGGGTTATCTGGCAGTAAGCTCCGGCACCATTACCGACGAGATGATCCGGGAGTACATCGACGAACAGGAGGGCGAGCAGATCGTCGATGACAGTCGATTTCCAATCGACAATCCTTAAAACCCCTTGGCTTATAGCCGAGGGTTGTTTAGTTAATCCCTTCGCCACTGTAAAGGCTCAGATCTTCGCTAGATTGCCCATAAATATCCGGTCTTGAGGGCTGCGCTGTAAATGTACGCAACCCTCTTGGTTCGATCGAGAATAGTAGGGACTGCAGCTTGACCAGAGGGGCAGGTTGTCTGCGGCTATGCCGCAAGCTTCTGTCCTGCGCCACGGATCTGGGTTTCTGCCTCCAGCCAGTCTTCAAGATCATGGCCGTCCGCGCGGCCACGAGCTTCGTACATCTGATATGCAATCACTCTGATCTGCTCCAGTAAATCTGAACTTGCCTCCAGAGCTGCAGCAGGAGGCAGCTTGCCAGAGGATTTTGGGTTCTTAGTTGCAACATCCGTCTCCGTTGGTCGCGGCACCGCCATAGAAATACCCCCTTTCCCATATCTAGATACGTGACGATTCGAAAAGTTATGGGACCGACAATCTGCTGCCTTGTTTCTGCGTGCCAATATGCGTCACCCAGACCGGCGGCGCGTTATCGCGCGGTGATCAATGACTCGCAAAGCAGATCGTTCGCATGGAGCGAAATTAATTCGGCGCGACTCAAGGGAAGAATTCAGCAAAGGCCACATCGCCAAGCTCATTTCCGATCTTCATTTGAAACGCCCTTCAGTTCAGCTGCATCTTCCTAACTATTGAGGCCGCTGCCCTCAAATTGGGGTTACCCATCGATAAACGACGAGCAGAGAGAGAGCGCGCGAATCTCGAGTTGCGATTCGACCCGGCGCCACCATTTCGTCCTCAATGTTGCGTTTGGGCTGCGCGGATTCCTATCAATGGGGCCAAGTCGGACGGAACAGGCGCTTTCGATGCCGCGCGTGAGGTCTGGAACTTGGCTTACAAGTTTCTGATTGGGCGTTGAGATATGGGTACGAGTCGAAACCCGACATAGATTGAAACTGGTTCACAGTGCGAAGCAAAATCAAAATTGCCCTGCGTGTGGTCGACTACACAACTAGCTAGCCCCAAAATCCGCCAGGGTGGTCGGCTTCCAGGAAGAAATCTTTTGAATCGTAGAGTAGCTGCCGGATTCTTATCCGGACTAATCGCCGGACTGGTAATGGCTGTCGCGATGATGGGCTACTTTGCTTGGAAGGGCATGAGCATCTGGACAAATGCGAATCTAATCGCCGCCATGTGGATGGGGGAAGGCGTTGCGACTGGCAGCTTCTCCTCTGCGACACTGATTGGGCTGGCAACTCACTTCATGGCTAGCAGCGTGATGGGAGTATTTGCCATTCGTTTTCGGATTGCCCCGGTGGCGGACGATGTTGGTGAGTCTGGCTTTTGCGCTTGCCTCCTATCCCCTCGCATTCGCAACGATTATGGTCTGGGCCGATCCGATTATGTTCCGCAGGGCCGAATTTCTTCCGATGACGGCCGCACATGCTATCTTTGGAATCGTTTTTGGAATCTCGTATCTCATGATAGCGTGCGAGCGAACGTCGTAACCGCCGGCCGTAATCGTGCATCCTCTTGTAAGGAATGCGCGACACCGCTCATGCATAGTCTCGCAAAAGTCTGTCTAGTAGTGCTTCTTTTCTGGCTTTCCCTAACCACAATTCAGCCCTCCCTGGCGCAATCGCCGAATGATTCAAAGCTGAAGCACCAGTACACCAACCGACTGATCCATGAAACGAGCCCGTATCTTCTCCTACATGCGCACAATCCGGTGGACTGGTATCCATGGGGAGAGGAGGCTCTCGCTAAAGCACGTCGCGAAAGCAAACCCATCTTTCTGTCGGTGGGCTATTACACCTGCCATTGGTGTCACGTTATGGAGCGCGAGTCGTATTCCAGCCCTGAGATTGCGGCGATACTCAACCGCTCTTTTGTGGCTATCAAAGTGGATCGCGAGGAGCGCCCGGACATCGATTCCACGTATATGGAATTCGTCGAGGCGACGATCGGTAGTGGTGGCTGGCCCATGAACGTCGTTCTTACCCCTGAGCTGAAGCCCTTCTTCGGCGGCACATATTTTCCTCCCGAGCGATTGAAGCAGGTATTAACACGGATTGCTGACCTTTGGGCAAAGCGGCGATCTGACATCGAGAAATCTGCAGCCGGCATCACGGACCAACTGCAACGACTTGCCACTGTTGCTGATGCTCACGAAACTTTGTCTGCACGGATCTTCGACCATACTTTCCAGCAGATCAAGCAAACCTACGATGCCGCAAATCCCGGCTTCGGTCAGTCACCTAAATTTCCCAGGCCTGTAACCCTCGAGTTCCTTCTGCGCTACTGGAAACGGACTGGCAATCAGGAAGCGTTAGACATGACGCTGAAGACGCTGCATGCTATGGCTGCGGGCGGCGTGCACGATCAGCTCGGCGGCGGTTTCCATCGCTATTCTACTGACGCTCAGTGGCGAGTCCCGCACTTCGAAAAGATGCTTTATGACCAGGCGCAGCTCGCCATGGTCTACACCGAAGCTTTCCAGATCACGCAAGATTCGTTCTATGCAAACGTGACGCGCGACATTTTGGATTTCACACTGGCAGAAATGCGTGATTCCTCGGGCGGCTTCTATTCGGCGCTGGACGCGGATAGCCAAGTTTCGCGTGGAAGCGCAAAGAATGGGGAGGGAGCATTCTACGTCTGGACGGGCGCCGAGATCGAGACGGTGCTAAAACCGGAAGAGGCATCTCTATTTGAGTTTCAATATGGCATTAAAAAGGAGGGAAATGTTCCGGCGTCGCAGGATATAGAGGGATGGTTAAGAGGCAAGAACGTTCTCCGAGAGGAGCACAGCGCGAAGGATACTGCCGTGAAAGTTGGAAAGCCAGCAGGCGAAGTCGAACAGCTCCTAGCAGAGTTTCGCCGGAAATTATTGGCGGCGCGTGCTGTGCGTCCGCGGCCTCCGGTCGATACAAAGGTGATTACGGCGTGGAACGGAATGATGATCTCGGCACTGGCTCGTGCCGGCCGCGTGCTCAACGAGTCACGATATCTCGAGGCCGCGAAGAGGGCCGAATTGCTGATCGAGAACAAGCTGTATCAACGGAGCTCAGGAATGTTGAAACGTCGCTATCGAAATGGCGTTGTCGGAATCGATGGATACCTGGATGACTATGCCTGGGTGGTTAGGGCCGACCTCGATCTCTACGAAGCATCGTTCGATACTAAGCTGCTTGCTTCTGCAGTCAGATTGCAAAAAAAGCAGGATGAGCTGTTTTGGGATCAAAAGGAGGGCGGCTACTTTACGACGCCTGGAGCGGACCGCTCGCTGCCGTGGCGCTCCCGGGAGCTCTATGATGGAGCGGAACCGTCAGGTACATCAATATCTGCGCTCAATTTGATCTGGATCTGGCAGCTCACGAATGATGCAGCCTGGAAAACAAAAGTCGACAGAATTTTCGCGACAGCCGCTTTGCAACTGGAGAAAACTCCTGAAGCGACACCGCTTCTTGCAGCAGCCCTTGACCAGCAACTCTCGAAGTTCATGCAGATCGTGATCGCAGGCTCTGCTGATAAGCCGGATACCATAGTGCTCTTGGATTTAGTGTGGCGGCGTTTCCTGCCCAATGCCATTCTCTTTCTCGCGGATGGCGGAGAGCATCAGGCCGACTTGGCTCGGTATTTGCCCATAGTGGGAAGCATGGGACCGAAAAATGGCAGGGCGACCGCGTATATTTGCGAAAATTACGTTTGTAATCTACCGACTGCCGATCCCACTGTCGCCGCCCATCTTCTGGATTCTCGAAATTAACCTCTCTTGAGTAGCAAACAAGACTGGTTCCGAGTCTTACAGTGCTTCGGTTTTGGAGGCGCATTTTCTGGTTTGCGGACACCTATTCCTTTCCTCTCTTGAGGATTTCTCGATTACGGTTAGATCGCCAGGGATGCTAGCGCCAAACTAAGTAGGCGATCCCGCAAATCAGTAACGTCAATGTGCCGGCGACCGCCGAGCAGAGCAGCAGCGTTATCGCAAACTCAAAGGAGATTTCCCGAGATTCTTCAGATGGTTTTATACCGGTCATTTTGGGCCTCGCTCACCGCGCCAGCTCAATCGTCGCTCCAATTAGTCACACCCTGGAATCCGTGCATCGCCTGCTTGAACAGCCACTTGATGACTCGGGCATCGTTGTAGCAGAAGCCGACGATGTGATTCAGAGTAGAGAAGCAGTGTGGCTGGCATGCCTTTTTCATCTCTTTCAGTTGTCCCATTTCAAATTTGGGATCTTCGATCGTGCCCCAGTCATAGTTGGCGCTGTACATAGGGAAGCACGGCGCCAGGGTTCCGTCGGTGCGGATAATCAGCGTATTCTGGCCGGCACGACAATTCCAATCCTGAATTTCACCACGCATGAACCGCTTCATCTCCGCCAATCGTGAAGTGGAGTTGGTCATCTTGTAGCCGGACCTCTGCTTCGCGATGAGCCAATCGAGAAGATCGTCAACTTGGTTCCAGTGTTTCTCAGTGATGTATGTCGGATTATTTTCCAGGTGATCGAAATGGGATTGCTCAGTCAGCGGGGTCTCACAGATGTGATAATCGGTCGCGATGCCATTGTCGTGTGCGATCTCAGTGAGGTCGCGGACATCGTCCATGTTGTTGCCGCAGATATTGATGTTAATGAAGACTGCGTAGTCGTATCGGAACTGACGCTTGACGAGGTACTCAAAATGTTTGCGGATAGGCGCCAGCGCCTTCGGCAGCCCCGGTTTGAGATCGACGGCATCGATGGCGAGGTTCACCACAGCCACACCCGCATCACCAAGTCTGTCGATCACGTCGGGACGCAGCAGACGTCCGTTAGTCGGGATGTAGACCCAAAAGCCTTTCTTCGTGGCGTAGTGGGTGACCTTGTGAGCGAAATCTGGCCGCAGCAGCGGTTCGCCACCCATGAGCGCGAGCACGCGGCCTGTTGTGCCATGCAGCCAGTCGATGGAGCGCTTGGCTATGTCCTCGGTCATGCCTTTTACACGGTTATCGAACGCCCAGCAGTAATGACAATCGAGGTTGCACTTCCACTCTGTGAAGAGATACGAGACGATGGGGTGAAGGTCGCCAGGCAAGATCCGTGACTTTAAATATGGAAGCGCCCATCCGCGCATTGCATGCAGAATTCGCCCCGGACCTGACCTACGTTTTCCGCTTTTAGGGATGTACTCCGCATCGCTGCCCTGCTGCAATTTGGGACGACTAGGAAATGGGGGAACGGGCAGAGTCTGCTGCAAGTCAGTCGCAGCCGTTGGAGGAGCGGGCCTCGCCTTGGACTTCATCAGCAGTTCGTGAAGCTGAACATCAAGCTTATATGGGGGAGGGTTTCCGTATGACGCCTGGATCTCAGCCATCTTTCTTACCTTTCTGTCTCTCCTGTCTTCAAATCACAGAAGTGCTAGCAACAGATTCCCATCTGCGAGACGAGGGAACACACTGCATCAGAGGTCGAGTTGCAGCCTGAGCATTTCACTCGATGTTAGTGATACGGGTGGTTGAGAAAGGTTACAGGTCTCTCTCAAGCGGGCATTGCTAACAGGCCCTACTTGTGTGTTCTTTCACAGGCGCTTGCAAGTGTCGGATGTGGATTACTGATGGCCAGGGCAGACAAAAAGCCCAAGAGTTACGAGTACGAGCTTTTTCCAAAACAGCAGCACGCAAGCAATGGCTAGCGGGTTCAGCCTCGAACGGCTGCGAGTAGCCTTTCGCGGGTTCGTGCACGAGGCATTGGTGCCACTGTGCTCAAGCACAGTGCGAACATACCAGCTTCAATTTCAGTAAGCTCTTGACGGCAGGGCCGGCACTCGCACAGGTGTTGCTGGAATTCTTTTCGCTGCTCACCAAAGAACTCATTGAATGCAAATCGAACAAGGTCATCACGGAATCGAGTGTGCTGCTCCATTGGTGCCTCCTCTCAGACCATACGTTCAAGAACCAATCCGCATTCCAGGCCCACTGAGATAAGACATCATCGTGCTGGCTTCCGTCGGCTCACCACTCTCCAGAGTAATGGCGTTGAGCATGGCCGTAGAAGCCCAGAGATACGCTACAATGCAGGTGCGTTCGTCGACATCGAGGAGCAAAGCCGTTTCCCAGTGAGAATATCCTTCGAGTACCCGTAATGCGATGACAAATCGCGACAACGGATCTAAAGCTGGAAGATTTTCTCGCACGATTTCAGGAGCCATCATCAAGAGAGGCTGCGCCATAGTATTTACATCTGGTTGCTGTGTTTCAGACGAGGAAAAGCTGCGAGCCGCGCTCCGGATTTCCGATTTTGTTGATTCGATACACGATTTGATGATCAGCCGCCGTGCCCAATGCAGCATACATTCGCGAAAGACCAGACTGGCACTCTTTAGAGATTGGTCAAGCGCCTTTTCGAGACTCGTTCGTGCACGTTGTTCATGGCAGGTCAGCATCCGGCATAACTGCCTGAACTGATCACTATTGGCGGCAAACAATTTCCGATAATCGGCGGCAGTGCACCGTCTGTTTTGAGCCACAGCTCGTTTTTGCATCCCCATACTCTTGTGCTTCGTTCGCGCGGATTTCGCGCCATCCAGTCTGCAAGATGCGCGAAACCGAAGGCTGATTACGAGCACGAAAGTAAATGTTCGGATCGCAAAGGAACGCGTATCGAAAAAGAGAATCTGTCGGGCGAAAGCCCAACTCCGAGTACGTGTGCCTCGGACCAAATGAATACGCCCGCGGACCCGGATAGGCATACTTTGACGCTTGTATGTAACGTGCTGCAGGTGAAAGCTGGCAACCACGGCTTTGGGAACGCCATCCTTGCTTTAAAGCT
>CAZLIE010000095.1:0-4109 GCA_964559345.1 uncultured Terriglobales bacterium | reverse complement strand
CGGAGTCCGTTCCCTGGACTTCGCAGTAACTTGGAATCCTCAAATAGATGACACCGCGGCCAGCATTTTCTGAAAATAGCAGGCACGGACGACGTCAGATCGTCGTCAAATCAAGCAAACACATCTCGGAACTCTTTCAGTCGGTTACGGCGAAATTGACTCCGATCCTGCGTTACGACTTCAGCCAACTCGTGCTCTACGACTCGACGACAGGCCAGCTTACGACCCGAGGGAGCTATTTCCCAAAAGGAAAGGGATTGATCCCCGAAGGGCTCCTCTTCCCGATTCGAGATTCGCCTGCGGGACGCGTGTTTACGACTGGCAGGCCGATGCGAATGAACAAAACAGAGAATCTGCCTCGAAGCGATCTCATTGAGCGGCTATTAGCGGAAGGCGTGAGGTCAGGTTGCTGTGTGCCACTGCGCTCTGGTAGCACGATCATTGGCACCTTCAATATCGGGAGTATCCGTACACACGCTTTCAATTCCGAAACAGAACAGCTCCTGATGGCTGTCGGCACTGATTTAGGAGAGTTGCTCGAACGAGTTTCGCCGCACGCCAATGGTCGGCTGGCCTCGAGTGAAGCTGGCCAAATTCCGTTTTCGGCTGCAACAAATAACCTGTTGGCCTCAGCGCTGATTGGGCGCGTGCTAGCGGGGGATGCTGCACTCTTCCACGAATTGATACGCCCGTATGAGAAAGTGGTCTATTCCATCGCGTATTCAATTCTGAGTGATCACGCCGAAGCTGAGGAGGTCTCGCAGGAAACCCTTCTGAAGGCGTTGACGCATTTACGCCAATTGCACTCGCCAGCGAAATTTCGGCAGTGGCTACTTCAGATTGCCCTCAACGAAGCGCGGATCAGGAGGCGTCAGAACAAAAAGTATGTCCATGAGCCGCTTGATCTGCCAGAACAAAAATTCTCGTTTCCCAGCCCGCCCGCGAATGATCCGATCGAGCAGCGAGAAACTCATGCGGCGCTCAGGCACGGATTGTTTGCGTTGCCGCCGAGTTATCGTGAAGTCATTATTCTCCACGATATCCAAGAACGCAGCGTCGCTGAGACAGCTATCGCGCTGGGCATTTCAATCGGAAACGTGAAGACACGTTTGCATCGTGCCCGTAAAGCTCTCAGACGCGCCTTGCCGCCCCTATTTCCGCGAACAGCCTAGTTGGGGTGGTTTGGCCCAGACATTCACTTTCGGCACGGCAACCCAAACTTGCAGCCTGACTGTAACCGGCACTCCAATCTTGCATCACAGATCACAGGGCCGATATGTCGCATTCGCCTCACGTCCTAAACGAGGGTGCCAATATCGGTCATTAGGACGTGATTCACGCGCCGAGTTTTCGATTTGATGACATCGAAGATATGTTGCGATCATGGTGCGTGATCCCAATGGCCCATCCAATCACGATAATCGAGAAATGAGCGCTGAACATTTTACGGCCGTTTCGGTTTTCCTCACGGATGACGGCGCGGAAGTTCCAGCGATCAGCGAGCAGCAGATGCGTGAAGTGGATCGCATCGCCATGCAAGAGACTGGTCCTAACCTTTTTCAGATGATGGAGAACGCCGGGCGGAATTTAGCATCACTAGCTATGGAACTGTTGGGAGACCGATGGAAGAATGCCTCTTTCGTAGCAGTGGCGGGCAGTGGCGGCAATGGCGGTGGCGGCATTTGCGCAGCGCGACATCTCGCCAATCGTGGCTGCCGCGTTAGCCTGTGTCTTGCTGATTCTCAGCATCTGGGGGAAGTTCCCGCATTCCAGCGCAAGATATTTCAGTCAACTTCGGGAAGGGAGATCAGCATCGCGGAGCTTGACCGGGAAGATCCCGACATTATCTTGGATGCAGTCATAGGCTATGGTTTGAAATCCGCTCCGACGAGCGGGGCTGAGCGGCTCATAGATTGGGCAAATAAGAGCGGCGCTCCGATTCTCTCGCTCGACATCCCGTCAGGACTCAACGCTACAACGGGTGAAGCTCCTGGTATCTCTATCCGGCCACGTTGGACCATGACCCTGGCACTTCCCAAAACTGGCCTGCTACCAAATAAGACGGGAGAGCTGTTTCTGGCCGATATAGGGATTCCGCAGGAAACCTATCGCCGCGTGCAGGTAGAGTACGTGAGCCCATTTGGGAACCACTACTGGGTGCGCCTAACGGCCAACAGGCAACAGATGTGAGAACGGGGCGTTCTAACCAACTGAACTACGTCCCCAGCTTGTTTTCATCGGGTTAGTGGGAAACCCTTGATTTTCCTGTAGCTTCTTACTGTCCACAAAGTCGCCTTCGTCAACCGCGTCCACCCCGTCTAACCGAATTCCGGGGTTTTATCGACAGGAAACCGTAAGGAACCGAACCTTACCGATCACCAAAGCGAACCCTACGACCCGGAGCATCTGTCCATGCCCCGTTTCTAATTGTAGCAAAACCTCGCTGCGTGTTCCGCGGCAGAAACCGTTTGGCTTGGGCAATGAATCGATCAAGTGATTGCTGTGAAGCACGAAATCTCGCAGTCTGGAAAGTATTGAATAACGCAACGAAGGGGGATCCACGTATCGGCGAAAAAAAGATCAGATGGCCGACCGCTACGATGCTACAGGAATATGATCGGCACGATGTCGCACCCCGGCGTTCATTTCTTACGCACGTCGAAGCCACGGCCCAATATGCAAGAGCACTGCACGATTCTTTGGCAGGTCTCGCTTTTTTGGATACATCCGATATTGAGGCTGGCGATGAGTTCCCGAGAGCCCTCGCGGATGCGCTCTTGGAAGCACGCGTGGTTGTAATTATTGCCGACGAACAGTACTTCGAGCGCTGGTATTGTCTCCGCGAACTGCGGGATTGCACTTGCCTCGTACAACGCATTTGCGCATTCCGGGTCCGATCCACACGGCTCCGTTCGGCAATCGCTCGGGTCACATTGTCGTGGTCCTGCCCGTTGACCACACACCACGAGCATTTCTCAGTCTGCCGCCGATAATTAGGAGCACAAATTGGCCCACCATAAATCAGAAGACCCAGGTCTCTGATTTAGTGAGACAACGATTGGCGCAAAACAACGAGTCCATTCGCGAGCAACTTAATCATTTCGATGCTGAGCAACTCATCGAGGCTTTACTCGAAGAGGCTGCCCGTGATGGAAGTGTTTGTAAGAGGAAGGCTGACGAGATTTCCGACCTCGGCTGATGCTTGTCTCTTCTCAAAACCTGAAAGCCGTCGGTTTTCCGACCAATGACCTTCGCGACCTCTCTTGGCCGCGGGGTGGACCGACCCCCATGAAATCCACGATTTCGTCAAAAAATGGTCTCAGCTCATTCTGTTAGTCCAAGGTAATCCTCCTGCCTGATTTCGTGGTAGGATTCGCTTGCGTTTTACGCCAGTTTTGAAGCATCGCTGGAGGCCTTTTTTGCTCGCCATACCCGGCATCTGCGCTGCTACGCGCTCAGGGAACCTTGATGTCTGTAGCTGGCCAGGCCGTCACGACGATAAGCAAGCCTTCATGGACCGAATCCGGAATACTCGTCTCCAGTAACTCGAATCGCCTTGGCCCTGGCAAATTGCGCGCCTTGGGCAAATCGACCGCAACGGTCGAATACTTCTACTCGGCGGCTCATCAAGTCGCACACGAAGTTCCTCTTCCCGTTATCCGCGCGACCCTGAACCGGCAGACCCGTTGCTACTTTAAGAATAGTGACGGTGCGTGGAGAACCGGACGAATAGGACAGAGGCAAGAGTCACAGTATGAAGTCCACCTCGCCGGAAACGCCTCCCGATATATCGACGAGGGTGACATTTACGTTCGCTGCAACTGTGCAATCGAGGATCCCACTGATGTCTTGGCCTTGAAGGCGCACGACTCCGCGTTCTTTTTCGGTCCACGCCAGCGCTTCTTGGCCTGCGCCATCGAGCAGCGAGCGGTTTCCCGTGGACTCACGGGCCTTGCTCTCCTCGAGGGTGGACCTGCTTCCTCATCAGGTTGAAGTGGCCCGGCGCGTACTAGAAGATCCCATTCAGCGTTATCTGCTGGCTGACGAAGTCGGTCTAGGCAAAACCATAGAAGCTGGGTTCATCATCCGCCAGAGCTTCCTCGATGACC
>CAZLIE010000094.1:0-17124 GCA_964559345.1 uncultured Terriglobales bacterium | reverse complement strand
TGGCGATTTGTAAGAAGCATGGGAGTTCGATCAAAACGCCAGCAACGACCTTGGAGTCATCTTGATCAGCAGCGGTTAATCAAGCTGCTGGACCTTCATCCGGTTAACGAGATCGCGAGATTAATGCGGCGCTCCCCCAGCTCAATTTGGCATATGCTTTACCGGCTCGGCGCCAACGCTAAGATGGGCAAAGACAGCTTCACTAAATACACATTGGCTTCGGCTCTTCATGTGGACACGCGTCAGATTGAAGAGTGGATACATCGCGGCTGGCTGAAAGCGCGAGAGTTCAATTGTGGACAGACGACCAGAGTCGTGATTGAGGCGGAGGACTTTTGCGATTTCTGCCGAACACGCACGAGAGATGTCGTAGGAAACCGGCTTAAGAAGGAGCGGCTGGATTTCGTTTACCACTTCGCATTTCCTGCCAGCCACGCCGAACTCCTCCCGGTCCGTCAAAGCAAGAAAGAGCGCATCTCTTACGAAGAGCGAGAGCGGTTGCTCGCGGACGGTAAGAAGCCACCGCAACGCTGTGGCCACGAAGTCGAGCAAGTAGCAGCCGATCGAACAGACGCCAAAGCGTGACTCTGGTGGGTACAGGAACAGTCTTTCACACGATTGTTTTGCAAGGATTGATGAGCCTATGGAATGTGGCGATGGAATGAGTATTGGCGCTGTCGCTTTTTCTTCCTCCAGACGCTGGTCCAATAGATTCTGCATCTATTTGGAAACATTCCTTACAGCAGAGTCCATTCGAGTAACGACATGCCGCGATCGGCGCCGCGCATGTTCACTGCCCGGTTTCCGCGGTCTGGAGCGGCTGACTGCATGTCTGTGAGCACTCCCGGACTGAACAATTTCGTGGACTCGAACTTCATCCCTCTCACCTGCTTATTGCTCGGCTGCAGGGCGAAGTTCAGCCGGTCGAGCAGCGCGTCGGAGTTCATCCAGTAATCCCCACGCATGGAGTATCCGGTTGGGGTTGCATCTGGTAAAGCGGTTCGCCCATTCGGCCAAGCACTTGAAACAGAGGGAATGGATTTCCTAGATCGGAGCCGCTGACGCGAACCGCTGATACGACGAACTCGAACGACTCTTGACCTTTATACGATACGTTTGGGAGACCAAAACTCCGGAGATGTGAACAGCGCGTGCAGTACTTCGTGAATATCTCCATCGGTCCTAAGGAATCGCTCAGAGAGACGGTTCACAGCGGCGCTGGAGATCGGCGGCAACAAAGCGGTGCGGAAGCTTCTTCGCGATAAAATGCGCGGTCGCGGGCTGCTCGCCAGCTTGGCGAGCGTGTCCAGGCCCTCTTGTTCGCCTTTTCGTGAATCGTTTCTCTGGGGACGTGTTTGTCGCCCGCTCGTGCCTGCGGGCATCGAAGGTGAAATTTCCGCCCTGTCCGGAATTGTCGATTGTCCCAGCCGGTGAGCATCTTCGCGAGTTCGATAACGTCAGCCTGCGAATAGCCGCGCTCGACGCTGAGTGTGTGCAACTCCATAACTTCTCGCGCGTAGTTTTCATTCAGCCCGCACGCCGACTGCCGCAAACCGGGCCCGATGGGGAACGGAATTCTGGAACTCAAGTGCGGGGTGTTTACGCAGGCCCATCTTTCAAGGCGGTACCTATTCCAGCGGGGATTCTCGCCGGTTCAACAGTTTCAGGCAGGCTTTACCCGCGATGGAGTGCGGGCGAGTCTGGCAGTGCCGCGGAATTAAACTGGACGTCAGCACGTCGCCATGGGGAACGTGATTGCCTCGACGTCGCGCTTTGCCTCACCGCCACCCGCGCGGTACTGGCCCGCCCAAAAACTTCCTGGCGAGCATTGCCTTTGTTCTCTCGCGTCTACGCTTTGGAAACCGTGTCATTGCGAGCGATGCCGCAGTATTTAGGAGTTCTGGCGAAATTCATTACGCAGATGCTGGGGGACGAGATCTGCACCATTTTTGGTGATGGGGAGCGAAGTCGCAATTTCAGTGCGCCGCCGGGTTGCTCTGGTGGACGACGCTCTTAGCCAACATGCGCGTTTAGTCACGAGCAAAGTGTCGGCTTTGAAGAGGGTTTGCGCCGTGCGCCAGCCACTTCGAATCGATCACTTAGCAAGCCTGCATTTTGAATCTTGTAGAGCAAAGCATCCTCTGCCGAGTAGCAGAGCGCGTTTTTTCCGGTTTTCCCGATTCTCCCAGAAAACCCTTAGCGCTAACGCTCCGGAACGATCAGCTATGGAACGCCGATTCACCATGTTTAGCACGCCGACGTAAGAACAGCGCTAAGGTTGTCAGCCCGGTTCCAAAAAGCAGCATAGATCCAGGCTCTGGCACTGCCGTCACTGTCGTGTTGCCCGTAATTAATCCAGTCACCGTATAGGGTGTCGAAAACGGCTGCGATCCACCCGCGGCAGCAAGGTACGTTCCAGCCACCAACCCACTAGCGTCGAACGTATATGCGGTATCGTTCTGAATTATTGGACTGAAGGAGTACCCAAACACTTCAAAATAAGCCGGCAAGCTGCCCCGGGCATTGATCTCATTTTGAGAAAATAGATTTGACGCATTCATCGACTGGTTAGCCGCAGTGAGGTTATCGCCCGGTTGCCCCACCAAGTCATAGATACTTCCGGCAGAGGATTGGAAGAAACTACCCTCGTCAATAGTCGAGCTCTGTTGCGTAAAATATCCGCCGACATTGGTAATGGTTGGTGCAGCTACTCCGCCGCCGATTGGCTCAGGCACGACGACCAGAAGGAGCCAAGGAGATGCTGCAGTACCTCCGTTCCCATTCTTATACATGCCAAACTGAGTGGTACTGTTTATACCAATGGTCTCACCACCTACTCCGGTGCCCGTGGTACATGCTGAAGCTGAAACGGGAGCGGAGCAAAACCCTACCGGATCCAGGATATCATCTGCATACGCCTTTCCCGTTACGCAAACTCCCAGACAAAGAATCAATCCTGCCAAACACAGTGCCTTCATTTGCGTTTCCCTTTAGTTATTCTTGGATAACAGAGTTACTCGCATCCGTGCTCGCCCTTGCGGGTTCAGCCTTAGGCCATTTGTTGCTAAAAGAAACTTAGTAGATTTGCGGCTCCGTTGACTTCAACGGAGCCGCAAAGCACGAGGCGTTTAGAAACTCAGGGCTTCTGAATATCAACCCCTGTAGATTCTTGTACGTCGGCGAAGCATGGCCGCAACGCCGCTCAGACCTGTGCCGAACAGGAGCATTGAACTGGGCTCAGGTACGGCGGCAATTTGCCCAGTAAAGTTTGCGTCCTGCGCACCTTTACTTGTGTCGAGCGTGACGATGAATTCTTGTGTAAGCTCATAGGGACTAATCGTAAGGCTCACAGATCCGCCGCCAGCGGCAGTTGACAGATTCGCCAGAGTAAGTGCTGAGCCAATCTGCTGACCGGTACCGAAGAAGCTGCCGATACTGTTTGTCTCATAGGACAGCACGCTGGCCGAGGCACCGCTCGTCACGTTGGTTTCTGCAGCTTGCGTAGCAAAGCCACCTGTGCCACCCGTGACATTGTTCGCGCTAACCCATACGTAAACAGAACCGCCTGTCGATGAGCTAAACTCCCCATTCAGCGCATCGATTGCGCCTGGGATATCCGCTGGAACCGTGCGGCCGGTCACATTCACAGTGATGCCGTTGACCGTGCCGTTTGCATTAGCAATTCCACTTCCTGCATCGTTGGTAATAATGCAAGAGCCGTTGGGCGCCCCAGCGCTTCCGCAGATTGCAACTTCAAGATTGATTGGACTCGCTAGGCTCGCTGGTACTACCGCGAACATTGCCGCGACGGCCACGAGCACAGCCATCAGAAAGAACCGCCTTATCATTGTTAATCCTCCGGATTTAAATACACTTGTAGTTGTCGCGGTAGAACCCGCGCCTCGTGTACGCACGTTCTATGGCACTTCAAGCGCCATAGAGCGGGCGATCATTGACTAATCGTTTCAATGACTTGTGTGGATCTTGAAAACTCCTAGGCCTACACGTATGCAAGGCGGTGCATACTGCAGAAACCGATTACCACCAGTTCTTTGGAGCGGGATGGGAGTCAGAACAAATCCCTCGACCAAGGCTGGATCGAGGGATCGCGGGATCGCAAAAAATGTTCTCTACGCCTGGTACAATGTCGTGTCCGCAGATCACGTCATCCAAGGGAAGCAAGGTTTTTGCGAATCTCGTCTTTCTTGGAGCTGACTACCTCTAGCTGGATTGCCTTCTGAAGTTCGTCTTTCGCGCGCTGGCGATCGCCTGCTTTCGAATACGCCATTCCCAAGTGATAGTGATAGGTTGCGCTGTTGGGCACAGCCTTGACCGCATCCCGCAACATGGCGACGGCCAATCCAGCTGTGCCCTTTTCGTAATACGCCCATCCCAAAGTATCCGCAACTTCGGGTGCATTTGGCATCTGCCGGCGGGCAATCTCGGCGTAGGTAATTACCTGGTCGATGTTGCCTCCGTTCTGTAACATCAAGTAGGCAAGGTTATTTGCAGCAGCACCGAAATCAGGACGGAGCTCGATCGCTTTGCGATAATTCTTTTCGGCTTCAGAGCTCTTGTTTTCTTGATCTTGTAACGTTGCTAACAACCAGTACGCTTCAGGATCCTTGGGATTGTTGCGAACTGCGCTTTGGTAAGAGCTTTCAGCCTGTAATGTCTCATTGCGTTTGAGCTGAACCAGGCCCAAATTTGCAAAGGCTGCGATGTTATTGGGCATCTGCTCAGTCGCTTTGCTAAATTCTGTCTCTGCCAACTCGAGGTTCTTCACCAAAACCGCTAAGTTTGCAAGAAGCATGTGAGCCGGGCCGTTCTGCGGAAACTGAGCCGCAAATTCCTGTGCGCGATTTAGTGCTTTCTGGGGCTGTTTCTGATTTAGATAGAGTTGTACCAACCCTCTTATCGCCGGCGTTTGCTGCGGATCGAGTTGCAATGCTTGGTTGAAGGACTCTTCCGCTTCGGCATCACGATGCAGAGCCATGCGAAGCTTGCCTAGTTGAATGTAGAGCCCGGCGTTTTTCGGGTTGAGTGAAATGGCTTTCTGCAACTGTTCCTCAGCTGACTTTGTGTCGTTGCTCGCGGCATACACTTCGGCTTCCATCTGGTAACCTTCAGCGGCATTCGGCGCTTTCTCCTGAACGATCTTGGCGATCTGAGCCAAAGCCCCGAAATCGCGTTTTGAAACCGCGAGATCTGCCAGAGCTGTTTGCGCTGGAAGGTATGCAGGTTGGAAGCGGGCTGCAGCGCGCCATTGTGCTTCCGCCTGCCCCATGTCGCCTAATACTTTAAAGCTGTTGCCCAATGCGAATAGAGCTACTACATTCTGCGGATCAGCCTTTATCACCGGCCGCAGTACATCGCGAGCTTCAGCCGCTTTGCCTTGCATTAGCAGGAGCAAACCCCTGTCGGTCAGCGCCTGATTATCTTTCGAGAATTTTTTCAGGATCGCATCTACTTGTTTCAATGCCAAATCGGTTTGTCCCTGTAGCATTAGCAGTTCAAGATAGGCATGCTGAATCTGGCGCTCTTTCGGGAATTGCTCTGCTAATTGCCTATACTCGGCCGTAGCTGCTTTCTGATTGTTGACCAGGAGATAGTAGCGAGCAAGGAATTGCGCTCCGTTAGAATCAGATACGAGAGCCTGTTTGCCATCCTTGGCAGTTTTTTCCGCCAAATCCTGCTCACTCTGCATTAAGTAGTGGCGCACCAGTGCCGCCCACACCTGCTGATTCTTTGGCGCTAGCTTCATCGCCTCCTGCAACTCTTGTTGCGACTCGGCATAACTTTTGCCGGCATCATAGTATGCTGCCAGCGCTAGGCGCGGCTGAATGGCTTTGCCATCTAACTCAATGGATTTTTTGAAATCGAGTTCGGCTGCGGAAGATTGAGGCGCCTTGGTTGCCTCGAGCACTCCCAAATTCAGATAGGAGGCGGAACGCGTGGGATCCAATTGCACAGCGAGGTTCATCTCCGCGAGGGCCTCGTCGAGCTGGTGCTTACTCGCGCTGACCTCCGCCTTCAGAACATGCGCGTTTACGTTATTTGCGTCCTTCGAGAGCACATAGTTAGCCCGATCTTCTGCACGCTCAACATCCCTTCCGAGTAGCAGGAGGTTGCCGAGATCGATCTCCGCCTGAAAATTGTCGGGCTGCAACTGCACGGTTCGGGAGAGCTCGATATAAGCATTCTGCACGCTACCCAGCTTTAGGTCACATAGCGCAAGCTGATAATGAGCGTCCGCGAAACCAGAATCTATGCGAACAGCATTAGTAAATTGCAGGGCGGCTTCGCGGTACTTGTCTTTGGCGAAGTAGCGCTTTCCGCTCTCAAAGTACTTCTGCTTGCGGACATTGGGGTCGCGCGAACATCCGGTCATGAATGTGGCGAACAAAAAAGCTGGCAATACAGCTATCAGGACAAAATTCCGATACTGCTTATTCATGAAGCACCTCTAAATCGCGAAACACAGGGCTGCTCTCTCAAGCAGGAATGTATCTTTCCAGGTTTGGCATCAATGCTTGTGCGAACTGCAGCGCGCGTTCTTCAGCCTTTTGTGCAGGCTCATTTCCCGCGATCGGCGTGACGATCCGAATCAGTGCAGCATCACTCCGATGCATCCGTATTGAATCAGCAACTAGATAAAATTTAGCTGCGTATTCATTCGCTACAATCCTGCCGTGAGTTTGATACCAATAGAGAACCAACTCCCGCTGTTCCCCTTTTTGAATCAGATACTCGTTAACGTTGTATTTTCTTTCTCCAGAAAGTCGTAATGGAATGTACTTGGATTCGATCGGCGCCCAGCCCGAACCAGGTAAACAGTTTTTGGGAGAATGAATGCTGACCCCCGTACGTTGGCTCGGAAAATAACCGATAAACAAGTCAATGGGCGGAGTCGAAGGATCCACCTCATAATTTCGCTCGGCGAAGTCTCCTGCCCCTAGGACCTGAATTATCTGTGAATCGATCGGAACGATGCGACCGTTCCACTTGTTGCCCAGCGTCGACGGAAATTCACTTATTGAAGCATGGGAAACCACAAGTTCGCGGTTGTCGCGCGCGCTCACCAGAAGCCAAGATGAAACCAGGAGAGCGACCGTACAGGCAGCTTTACGCCAGCTACAATCGACGGACTTCCAGCGCATCTTTAGCATCCCGGTTCCTTTCGCAGTGCTGAAATCCGAGAAACTGTTTTGTCGAGGATTAGAAGGAAGAATACAGACAAAACAAAGATGACCCAGCCTTCGAACATGTGGAAAAAGCCTTCGGCTTTCTCGGGGTCCCAATACTCAGCCAAAAGTCCGGTTCCCATGATCCTGAGAGCATTGGCAATCACGGCAACCGGCACAGCAAATATGACAAGCAGCCAACGACGCCAGATCGTGTGATTTTGCAGATAGCCGAAAACGGCGGCAAGAGCGAAAAGAGACATGAGCGAGCGGATCCCGCTGCAAGCCTCGACGACTTCGAGGGATGTTGAGGGCAATTGAATGACGTTGCCGTCGCGAATGACGGGAACCCCAATAATCGAAAGAAGTCCGGTTGCGAGTTCTGATGCATTCAACTGCAAGGGAAAGGTGATCTGGTTCATGATGATTGCCGGAATGGGAATCATCATGAGTAGTAGGACCAGTGGAAAACCTAAAGCCCGAAGATGCTTCCATCCTAGAAACAGAACGACGGCGCCGGTAATTAGTACCAAAATGGAAAGACGACTAGAGAAGAATTCGGCCCCCAGCTCTCCGACCAGGTACATTGCCATGGCACAAATACAGATGGCATAGCCCCACCAGGAAGGCTGCAACTCAAGGTTCATCAAATTCTGTCGTGCCCTCCAAATTGCGAAGGCAGCAAACAGAGGCATAATGAAACCGTGAGAGTAATTTGGGTCCTTCCACCAATCGATCGCGAGGGCCCATAGGATGTGGGCATAGAGGAAGACTGCGATTCCGCCAACGATAGCAAGCGAGCGCAGAGCTACGGTAAAGGCTCGATGCCCCCTGTCGGCAGTAAATGGAAAGGCCGCTTGGGGTGGCGCAATAGGAAACTGTTCGGTCGTCGCCATTCGTGAGTGGATGAGCGTTGCTTTTCTCTTTTTTGCAATCCGATTACCACATGCCTTGCTCTGCCAGTGAATATGCATCGTTGGCAGAATTCAAGTAATTCCATCTAAAGGACTTACATCAATTGACATACATGCGGAATGCCGAATGATTGCAAAGATTAAGAGCAGCGATAAGCACTCAACGGTCCATCCGCCTCGAGGAAAGAGTCTTCCACTTCGGGCACAGAGCTATCATCTAAGCTGCTCATTCTAAATGTTTTAGTTCGTCACCAACTTCCGGAATGACAATGGGAAAAGTTTTTCCTATCCTTCAGCAACTGGATATTTCATCCTGAAAAAACACATTTCCAATCCGAGGCGACCGGAGATGTTCGTAGCCCTTTTATCTTCTTTCACTTAACTCCTTTTTATCGACCAATTCCGTCCTGCTAGTCCCCTCAGAGATTCGGAAAAGGGAAAACTTTTTCCCTCGCGTCGGCGACGCGGTGGAAATCGATTTCCTCCCCCTTGAACGCCAAACTTTCAAAATGTCTATCCCCAAAAAGGGCATCGAGGGATAAATGGTTGCTTCTCAGGAGCATGCATTTCCAGGCGGCATCTTCCATGAATGGCAGAGCGCTTGCTGTAGATGGAATGGGAAAACTACGATGTCCGCGACAATTGCTCCACGTTTGGGAAAACACTTTTTCGAGTCCTGGCGGTCTTCGATTTTTACCAAGAGCCCAAATCCGGCAATGCAGGCAGTAGAACGGCTTGCAAGGGAGATAGCGGCAACTGAGCTTCCGATCTTCATTATCGGCGAAAGTGGTACGGGCAAAGGAACGCTGGCAGCGATGATTCACCGACTGTCTAAACGGTCGGGGGAAGAACTCGTTAGGGTCAACTGTCAGAACCCCCTTGCCAACTCTGCTACTGAGGACGGCGGATGGCGGTCGCCACTCGGTCTTTCGGCACGTCAACTCAGAGGGACCGTCCTGCTGGATGAGGTGATGGATCTCCCCCCTGCATTGCAGAGCCACGTGATGGCGATCTTACCTGAGGAAGATACAGAAACACAGGAATCACCAGCTGTACCACGTGTGATTGCAGTCAGTCGCACCGAGCTCAACGGTCTCAACGAGCCGCAGATCAGCCGTGAACTGTACTACAGATTACGCGGTGTGCTACTTCGAATTCCGCCACTACGCGAGCGAAAGGAGGATATTCCGCAGTTGGCCCAATTTCTCCTGCACAAGTATGGTCCGAGCTTCGGGCGCTCTTCCGTGCGGCTAAGCGCGCGGGCAGAGAAGCATTTCCAGATGCATTGCTGGCCTGGAAATGTGCGAGAACTGGAGAACACGGTTAAGGCGTTGCTCGCTGTGAATGATGAAGATTTGGTGTTGGAAAGTATCGGGTTACTGAATGCGACACCGGTCAATGGTGATCGCCGGTTCGCGGCGTCGGGTAACGCAAGACAACAGGGTACTAGTGCAACCGCAACGTCAGATGGCAGCGATATCAGGCAATTGGCGCCAGCCGCTTCGCTTTCTCTCAAGGATGCTGCGCGAACCGCGTCACGAGTCGCCGAGAAACAATTGATTATCGAAGTTCTCGATCGCACGAAGTGGAATCGGAAGAGAGCGGCGAAGGAGCTGAACATCAGCTACAAGGCGTTGCTTTACAAGTTGAAACAGAACGGCCTGAGCGGTCCGGAACCACAAAAGGAACAATGACGCAAAGAGCTGTGGAGTTGAAGAAGTTAGCTTTGAACACACTACTAATTTTGGCTTGCGTATTTGCCTCGAGTCTAGTGGTTTTTGCTGAACAAGACGTAGTGGGTAATGGCAACCCGAACAGTAGCGCTCCAAGTACACATCATGCATCGGCAGTAAGCAACGCAGAAGGTCTGCCTAGCACCGATTCTCTAAACGGGGAGACGCCGGCGCCAGCCAATTCGGCATACGTGATTGGACCTTCCGATGTATTGACCATTCAGGTGTGGCACGAACCAGACCTCTCAGCACGCGCACTGCCCGTGAGGCCGGATGGGAAGATTTCTCTCGCGTTGTTGAACGACGTACAGGCTGCCGGGCTCACGCCGATGCAATTGAACGAGGAGATCACAAAGGGATTAAAGAGATATGTCGCTGACCCTCAGGTAACGGTCGTGGTTGAGGCGATTAACAGCAAGCGAATTTATGTAATGGGTCAAGTTCAGCGCCCGGGTGCATACCCCTTACTCCCGAACATGAGCGTTCTGCAGGCTTTATCGGGAGCAGGTGGATTGCTGCAATACGCAAATCCTAAAAAGATCTACATCTTGAGAACCACAACGAAGCTGCCGTTCAACTACAAGGACGCATTGCGCGGTAAGGATCTGGGCCGGCAACCCGTCCTCGAAGCAGGAGACACCATCGTTGTACCGTGATGGGAGATCCTACTATGTCAACACGTTTAATCATCATCTTGGCCATTTTTGGCGGGACCGTCAGAGCTCAAATAGATACCCGGATTTCTCCGACTCCGCCACCTCAGTCAGTTGTAGACCAACCGACCTCGGTTTCAAAGTGGAGTGGAAGGCCGCTCACCGGCTTTCTCAGTCAAGCGCTCGGGTCCACGCTGAAAGAGGACGTGGATGCAACGTGTGCCATTTCCGAATCTGAGACGAACCAAATACCGACTGTATCGGCTACACACTCTTCTTTTGACAATGTTTCGCACTTAACCGGAACCCTAAACGTGCATCAAGACTGGTCACGAGCATCCTTGCTGATGCAATACGCCGGCGGTAGCGATTTCTATGTAAAGAATTCGTATCTGGACAATCAATTTCACCGATTCAGCGCAAGCGAGGCGCTAAAGTGGTCCCGTTGGAACTTATTGTTCGGGCAAGATTTCAATTATCTTCCCCAGTCACAATTCGGGTTCGATGCTGCTCGTGGAATAGGAGTGGGAATTGCGCCTACCACCGGAGATTCACTCGTTCTGCCAGGGCCCGATCTATTTTTACCACCAAATGTAATTCAGCGAACAGCTTCGGCTAACGTCAACGCAGAGTATGTTCTAGGAGCACGTTCGGCAATTACATTTAGGGGTATCTTTTCCGACCTGCACTTCAGTGGCACGACTCCCGGAATCGCGCTGGTTGATTCAGAAACCTTTAGTACCGAAGCACAATACAGCTATGCGCTTGATGCGAGGAACTCTGTGGGAGCTGCGTATACTTTCATGCAAGGCCGCACTCTAGGGTTATCCAGCCTCATACAGTCCCACTCCGTTACCGCTACTTACGGGCGCAGAATCGGTCCCCGATTCAAAATAAACGTTGCAATGGGACCGCAATTCACGACTTTTACCACCGGCGGAGTGGAGACCACTCTCGGAACTTCGGTAGCAGTAATGGCCAGTACAAGCTACGAGGCAGGCCCTTTGAGTGCTGGCCTATCTTACTTTCGGGGAGTCAACGCCGGTTCGGGACTGTTTCTCGGCAGCGAATCGAATGATTTTGAAGCTTTTTTGAATCGCCGTTTCGGCAGAAGTGTGCACGCGTCACTTTCCGCTGGGTATGCACAAAACGATAACTTGGCAATTCCGAGCGTCAACGCTGCCAAGCAGCTCAACTCTACGTATGCAGCAACAACGATTGAGAGAGATTTCAGCCGAAGATTTTCGGCGTTTGTGACCTACAGTGTGCAGACGCAACAGTCGAGTTCCTCGTTGTGTAATTCGAATGGATGTACTCCATTCCCAGTGATTCACACCGCGATGATCGGTATGCGTGTTCATATCCATCCATCGCTTATGGTGCCCTAACGGAAAAGAAACGCACATGCTTTTAGCTCGCGACCAACAACTCAAGACGAAAATAATGGAGGAGTTTTGACGAAACAGTTGACATTTCAGGATTATGTGGGAATTGCTCGCCGCCGGAAATGGTTACTGATCCTGCCGCCGCTCGTCTTCAGCATTCTTGCATTCTCGGGCTCCTTTCTTCTGCAACCCAGGTACACGTCTCAGACCTTAGTATTGGTGGAAGGGCAAAAGGTTTCGGATAACTTAGTGAAGCCCGCCGTTGCGGAGGATCTAAACCAGCGCCTTAGCACGATGAAAGAGCAGATACTCAGCCGATCGCGGCTGGAGCCGATACTGCAAAAGTTTGGGCTCTACAAAGAGGAGATGAAGAAGGTGCCGATGGAGGATCTGATCGACCAAATGCGAAGCAAAATCATGGTGAGTCCAATTCACGGCGCCAACGATTCGACACCAGGTTTTTATATCAGCTTTACCGCCGACAATCCGAAATTGGCTCAAGATATCTGCGCCGAAATTACCTCATTGTTCATGGAAGAGAACCTTAAGCTTCGCGAAGAGCGAGCTGTTGGAACAACAGACTTCCTAGCCAGCCAACTCGAGGAATCCAAACGGAACTTGGATGAACAGGATGCAAAGCTAGCTGCATTTCAGCGCACATACATCGGCCAATTACCCGGTCAGGAGCAGGTCAACATGAGTATGTTGACCACTCTGAAATCTCAGCTTGACAGTGCTACTGCAGCCCTGAATAGAGCCCAGCAGGATAAACTTTACACAGAGAGTCTCCTCGCTCAGCAGACGGGGACTATGCGGGGCTCCCCATCTGATCCGGATGCAATTCCTGCTTCCCAGTTGGATGACCAGCTTACACAGCTGAAGGCGACCTTAGCTGCCTTAGAAGCGCGCTACACGCCAGAGCATCCAGATGTAATCAAGACCAAACAAATGATCGCAGAAGTGGAAAGGAGAAGTGCTATAAGTCGCACGGCAGTGAAATCTGCTGCGCCCCCTACGCATGAAGCACCGCAAGCACAATTGTCTTCACCAGCAGTCCGTTTGCGCGATAATCTCCACGTTCTAGACGACACCATTCGAGAGAAGTCTGCGGAACAATTCAAGCTGCAGCAGAGCATCAGAGAATACGAGAAGCGGATTCAACTCAGTCCAACTATAGAACAGGAGTATAAAAAACTAACTCGTGACTACCAGACGGCCCAGGCTTTCTACGATGATTTGTTGAAGAAAAAATCCATGTCAGAGATGTCGACGGATCTCGAGAGGCGCCAAGAGGGTGAACAATTTCGAATCGTTGATCCTGCGAATCTTCCCGAAACGCCGGGCTTTCCAAAACGCGGCATGCTCACCGGAATGGGTTTCGGCCTGGGGCTCGGACTGGGCGGAGCTCTTGTGTTTGTTCTCGAAGCCTTACGACAGTCGGTTCAGACCGAATCCGACGTAGAGTTTTATCTCAAGCTGCCTGTGCTCGCCAATATTCCAGATTTAACTACTCTTCAGAACAAGAACTCTATAGGGAGATGGAAATGGCGTAACCATAGTACCACCAGGGTGAGCAGGGAGCAGGAAGTGGCGATGACCGGGAGACAGTAAATGTACAAGCACTTTTTTGGGTTACATTCGAACCCGTTCAACGTCAATCCGGATCCTCATTTTCTATTTCTAACGCCCAGCGCGCAGGAAGCCTTGGCTTCTCTCGCGTACGGCATAGAAAAGCGCAAAGGGTTTGTTTTGCTGACCGGCGAAGTTGGCACAGGGAAAACGACCCTACTGAATCGGCTGCTCGACTGGTTGCGCCGGCAGCGGGTGGCCACTGCCTTCATCTTCAATTCCAGGCTGAATGTTCCGCAGTTTTTTGATTTAATGATGGCGGATTTTGGTCTCGATTCCGGCTCGATGGAGAAAAGCCGGATGCTAATGCGTCTCAACGCTTGGTTGTTGGAACGGCACAAGGCCAAGGAGACTGCAGTTGTCGTTGTCGACGAAGCTCAGAATCTCTCGACTGAAGTCTTAGAAGAGATTCGTCTCTTAACAAATCTGGAAACATCGACGGACAAGCTGCTCCAGATTGTGCTCTCTGGTCAGCCCGAGTTAGACGAAAAGCTCAAGCTGCCGCAGCTAAGACAGCTCAATCAAAGAATTACTCTCCGTTGTCGCACCCAGACATTGTCCGAAGCGGAGACAGATAGCTACGTTCGATCGCGGCTAACCATAGCAGGCTGCACACGAAAGATTTTTCTTCCTGCTGCAGCTCAGGCAATATTTCGGCACACTAGCGGTATTCCCCGACTCGTGAATGTCCTATGTGAACATTCGCTGATCAGCGCCTACGTGGACCGGCAAGAGCAAATTGGGCCGGAAGTTATAGATCGTGCCGCCAGAGACTTGGAAATTGATGCTACAGCTTCATTGAACATCAAGCAGCCTGATTCTTTCAATAGCGATGGGGACGCAGGTGAACTGATGACCGCAGTGCTAGGCCAGCTTTCTTCCCTTAACGAGAGAATTCGAGGATTGAGTGCCAAGACGGTTCTGAAAGGCGGCGAGTAATGAGTCGGATCCACGAAGCTCTACTAAAAGCACAAAAAGAACACGAACTGCCTTACAACATCTTGGGTCCACTTCCGCAGAGTGTCGGTGAGCCTGTTCACTCCTTGGATGAAGGTACGCAAGCGTTTATCTCATCGACATCCGTCGACGTTGCTGCAGCCGCTCATCAAACGGAGGTTCCACAGACTTTTTTAGCGCACAATTGGCAACCCCAGACTGACAAACTCGTGTTCATGAGCCACGAGGCGACTTGCGGGATCGAGGAATTTCGAAAACTCAGCTCACGGCTCTTGCGAGAGCGCGCTCAACGATATCTCAAGACCGTTTTAATCAGCGGAGCAACAGCGGATGAGGGCAAGACATTTGTGACAGCAAATTTAGCGATGGCAATGTCACGCCATCCAGACAATCGCGTGTTGGTCGTTGATGCGGATCTCCGTCGATCGAGCGTGCACACCGTGTTTGGGATCGAACCGCTTCCCGGACTCTCAGAGTACCTGTCTGGATCGATCGGCGAATCAGTTCTCGTGCGGCAAACTCCTGAACCCCAACTCTGTATAGCGCCCTCAGGTGGATTTTCCACGATACCAACTGAGCTGTTGTACTCTCCTCGGATGCGGCAGTTTGTCACGCACATGAGCAAGTGCTTCGATTGGATCTTTATCGACTCTCCACCAGCAAGCGCGGTCTCTGATAGTGCAGTACTTTCTGAGGTCTCCGATGCGGTTGTGATGGTCATTACACCCGGGACCTCCGTAGATGTAATCAGAAAAGCGCGAAAGGAGTTGGGATCCAAAGTCTTGGGCATAGTATTGAACCGCGTCGACGGGGTTACCAGTAGCTATAGCTATTACTCTTACCAGGAACATCCTGGAATCGTTAAGTCCAAGTCTAAAGGCGCTGTGAGCCGGTCACGGAGATGATGTCGTGACCCTCTTCCCGTTATATAAGGACTATCGTTAAGATGGTACGCATTTTCCGAGTCTATTATCCGGCCCGCACGCTTGTTCTCCTCGTCGGCGATGCGCTAAGTCTAATGTTCTCCTTTATTGCTGCCGTGATGCTGCAATTCCACGAAGATTCAATATTGGAGCTTCAATACAACTTCGGCTTGGTAAAAGTCTTAACGATTACGGCTAGCGTACTGTTGCTTGCTCATTATCTAGATCTCTACAGTCCCGCCGAACTCACGTCAAATAATGAAGCGTATGTCCGCCTTTATGCTTTGCTCGGTGCAATTTCCATTGCGCTCGCTCTCCTAGCTTTCATTTGGCCAAATGCAGTAATTGGCAACAATTCCTTTTTCTATGGAACAGTTTTTGCAACAGCGATGCTTTCGGGTTGGCGTGCTTTCTTCACTTGGGCGCTCTCCAAAGCTTTCATGCAGGAACGCGTGTACGTTTTGGGCGATGGAGAACGTGCACGTCGATTGGTTGAGACTCTGCGAACCCGTACTGATCTGGGAATGGATGTAGTGGGGTGGTCCGGGGCGTTAGGGGGGGATGGATCGCTCTCCCGCGACCACTTAGCTCAGACGCTTAACTCACTGCGAACAAAGAACGGAATCGAAAGCGTCATCGTTGCACTTGACGACCGTCGTGGCAAGATTCCTACTCACGAACTTCTTGATTTGCGACTTAGTGGAATAAGGGTAGAAGAAGCGACCACTCTCCTCGAGAAGACCTCGGGTACCATCGATCTTGACGCGCTTCATCCCAGTTGGCTTATTTTTTCAGACGGGTTCCGCATTAATAGCACGATACTGCTCGCGCGCCGACTCCTGTCGATCGCCGTCAGTTTACTTCTATTGATAACAATCTCACCTCTGCTTCCTATAATTGCATTGGCTGTTAAGCTTACGAGCCCTGGACCGATTTTCTATCGTCAAGAACGCGTCGGCCTGCATGGCAGAACATTCGAAGTGATCAAGTTCCGAACGATGCGACAGGATGCCGAAGGAGGCAAGGCTATCTGGGCGGGTAAGAATGATCCGCGCATAACTGCTATAGGGCGCTTCCTCCGAAAGGTCCGCCTAGATGAGGTTCCGCAGCTTTGGAACGTGCTCCGTGGCGACATGGGATTTGTGGGACCACGTCCCGAGCGACCGGAGTTCGTTGAGTGGTTGTCTCGGGAAATTCCTTATTACGGCCTTCGCCACGTCATTAGACCTGGACTTACAGGCTGGGCACAAGTACGCTATCGGTATGCTAATTCTCTAGAAGATAGCAGACAGAAGTTGCAATATGATCTGTTTTATATCAAAAATCTCTCGATCGGCTTGGATCTGCTAATTCTGTTTGAAACCGCCAAGACTGTTCTGTTACGGCGAGGTGCTCAATAGGACCAGATGAGCCTATTTCTACAAATTGTCTTTTTGGTTTGCTCGGCCATAGTTCTCTACACATATCTAGGCTATCCCCTTTACCTCTATGTGCGAACAATCTGGCGGGACTGTCCGATCCAAAAGGCACGCACTACGCCATCTGTGTCGATTGTCATGGCTGTTCGTAACGAGCAGGACAATCTTCCCAGGAAGCTGGACGCACTATTGGAGTTCAGACACTTCCCGAACAAATGGGAAATCATCATTGCTTCAGATGCATCGACAGATAACACGAACGCGATATTGAAGGAACGCGCTTCGCGCTTCCTACGTCCAGTGTTCCTGAGCGAACATCGGGGAAAGG
>CAZLIE010000093.1:0-17149 GCA_964559345.1 uncultured Terriglobales bacterium | reverse complement strand
GGCATGCTCTTCAAGTGGGGATCGGGAACCGGCACCAAACTCTCGACTCTGCGTTCATCGACCGAACAGCTCTCGGGTGGCGGCACAGCTTCGGGTCCGTTGAGCTTCATGCGTGGATTTGACGCCTTCGCCGGCGTGATCAAGTCCGGCGGCAAGACGCGTCGCGCGGCAAAGATGGTGATCCTCAACGTCGATCACCCAGACATCAATGAGTTCATCGCTTGCAAGATGGAGGAAGAGGCCAAGGCCTGGGCGCTCATGCGCGAAGGATACGACGGCAGCTCGCCCGACTCGCCTGCCTACTCGTCGATTTTTTTTCAGAACGCGAACAACTCGGTTCGCGTGACCGACGAATTCATGGAAGCCGCCCTCCGCGATGAGGACTTCTGGACCAAGTCGGTCAAGGACGGCAGGCCCTTCCGCGCATACAAAGCCAAAGACCTGCTGCGTAAGATCGCCGAGGCGACCTACTACTGCGGCGATCCCGGCATGCAGTTCGATACCACGGTCAATAAGTGGCACACGTCAAAGAACACCGCGCGGATCAATGCCTCGAATCCCTGCTCGGAGTACATGTTCCTCGATGACTCGGCATGCAATCTCGCCAGTCTCAACCTGCTGAAGTTTTATGTGAACGGAACGTTCGATATCGAAGCCTACAAATACGCCTGCGACGTGGTGATCACCGCGCAAGAGATCCTGGTGGATAACTCCGGTTATCCCACCGAGATGATCGCGCGCAACTCGCATGACTATCGTCCGCTGGGACTCGGCTATGCCAACCTCGGTGGACTGTTGATGGCTGCCGGTCTTCCCTATGACAGCGATGCCGGCCGCGATTATGCCGCGTGCCTCACCGCCATCATGTGCGGAGAAGCTTATTACCAGTCATCGCGAATTGCGGAACTGTGCCCGTCGCTGGCCGCGGCAACCGCGCGAACCCAGCAGACGGAGATCTCCGGCGGCGCTTGCCCCGGCTTCTATGTCAACCGCGAGCCGTTCCTCGACGTCATCCGCATGCACCGCGCGTCGGTAAACAAGATCGGTTCCAACCCGACTGCGGGAGCGCAGACCATCAGCGACAAGCAGTTGCCCAAGCTGGTCGAGGCCTCGAAGGAAGTCTGGGACTCGGCTCTCGCGCATGGCGAGAAGCACGGATATCGCAACTCGCAAGTCACGGTCCTGGCGCCTACCGGCACCATCGGATTCATGATGGACTGCGATACCACCGGAATCGAGCCTGACCTCGCCCTGGTGAAATACAAGAAGCTGGTCGGCGGCGGCATGATCAAGATCGTCAACAACACCGTCCCGACTGCCCTCTTCAAGCTTGGATACTCAAGCGAGCAGGCGAACGCAATCGTCAGCTACATCGACGCGACCGGCACCATCGAAGGCGCCCCTGGACTGAAGGACGAACACTTGCCCGTCTTCGACTGCAGCTTCAAGCCGTCGAAGGGCACGCGCTCGATCCACTACATGGGCCACATCAAGATGATGGCTGCGACCCAGCCGTTCATCTCAGGCGCAATCTCGAAGACTGTCAACCTTCCACACGATGCGACGATCGAAGAAGTTGCTGAGGCTTATCTTGAGGCATGGCGACAGGGACTAAAGGCAGTAGCGATCTATCGTGACGGATCGAAGGGGGCGCAGCCGCTCAACGTCTCTGACGGCAACAAGGCAAAAGTCGCGACCGGATCTCAGGCGGTTCAACCGGCTCCCGAAATCGCGCAACCCGCTCCGGATGTCCAGGACATCAAGGCCCCGCCGCGTGCCGTCAGACATCGTTTGCCGGAAGAGCGCGCCTCGCTTACCCACAAGTTCAACATCGCCGGCCACGAGGGATACATCACGGTCGGCCTCTATCCCAACGGACAGCCGGGCGAAATCTTCATCAAGATGGCCAAGGAAGGTTCCACCGTCTCGGGATTGATGGACGCCTTCGCTACCTCGATCTCGCTCGCTCTGCAGCACGGCGTGCCGCTCAAGGTCCTTTGCGAGAAGTTCACCCATACACGCTTTGAGCCCAGCGGATTCACCGGGAATCCCAACGTGCCGATTGCGAAGTCGGTGACCGATTACATCTTCCGCTGGCTCCAGTTCCGATTTGTGGAACCGCAGCAGGGGGATTTATTCGAAGGCATGCTGAAGCGGGCTACGCAAACCGCCGCGTCGCTGCCCACCGCAGGCGAGAGCGCCAGTCCGTCCGAATTTCCGCCGGCAATTCCCCAGTCCACGGCGCACCATGCTGCTGACGCACTGCGCGAGTTCGTCGATCTGGGCGATGCGCCCTCGTGTCACGTCTGCGGCTCGATCATGACGCGCAACGGAAGCTGCTATCGCTGCATGAGCTGCGGATCGACGAGCGGCTGCAGCTAATCGGTCTCAATCTTCGACTCGGGCTGGCGAGGGGCTTTCCCGAGTCGAAGGTTGAAGTTGGTTTTCAAAGTTGGAGCGCTTGACCGGCAGGCCGGTTGAGCACTTCGTCACCCTCACCTCTGGCCATCAACAGGAGGCTCCCCCAAATGAACGAGACGACCAACGCGATCATCCCTGAAGAAACCGCTTACTCCCCAGCCCCAGAAACAATCGCCGGCTTCATCCAGGCAATGTCAGACAAGGTGAATGAGCTGCTGGCGGCTCATCACGACCACGAAGTCGTCGGGACCATCTGACGTTTGACGTGGTGGGGCTGGCTCATAACTTGGCGACCCAGTCCCATCCGTCGCTCTAATGCCCTCGTTCGTTGCTCTTGTGGAAAACTCTTTCTCGCTGATTGCAAACGACAAATCGCACGCGATGCCCTGTGCCGCAAACAACGCCGACTAATCACTCCCGCTAAGCCGTTTCCTGACAATGCCGCTGTTCCGCGGCTAGAACCACAGTTTCGCATCCGCTGTTCTATTTTATGGAAAACACCTTATGGTCTTCCCGGCCGAACCGCGGTACCATGACGAGATGCGTGCCGGGAAAAGCTTCGGAGCGGGAAACCGCTCCAAGTTCAGGCTGGATGGCGAGTAATCCCCGGAGCCTTCGGGGATCACTCGGGATCTTGGGTTGTAAGTCCTTCAACCGCGGGGATCGGTCAAAAACAAAATTTCCACATCAATTTAGCGCGGTGTAGCGCTGGCATTCTCGATGTGCACTGCCGCTACCTTGGCGGGCTTGTCTGAGGCTGTCTCGAGTGGTTTGATCACGCGTTTACCTAGATATTTATCGGCGTGGGCGCGCATCTCCGGCATTGCCGCGTAGGGTTTCGCGTAGTCGTTGCGGGCGTTCCAGAAGAGGAACCCGATGCCGCCGCGGTCGTGCGAGGTGCTTACCTGGCGCATGATGTATTGCGGCGAGTAGATGTGCGTACGCCACGCGAACGCCTGCAGCCACGGGCGAATCACCACGCCGCTGCCTGCGGTGATGGTCTCAAAGCGGTCCATCGACGAGCCGATGAAATGCTCGGGCTCATCTCCGGGATGAGCAACGCCGTCCATGCCAAAGAAGTGCGACGGATAGATCATAGGCGAGAGCACATCGCAGTACTTGGCCATGCGCACGATGTCCTGTCCGGTGTGGTTCAGATCGACGCTGCGCTGCCACGCCATGATCCCGAATACGTCAAGCGAAACCAGCACACCTTCTGGATGAAGCTCGGCATAGGCGCGCTGCAGGAAGTCGGCGATCACATCTGCACGCTTCCACTCCGGGTGCGCCGTCTGGAAATAAAACTTCGCGTCCGCCTGATTGCCCTCTGCCGGGAAACGGACATAGTCGAACTGGATTTCATCTGCGCCGGACTTTGCCACCCATTTGGCCAGAGCGATGTCATAGTCCTGGACTTTCGGATTCGACGCATCACTCCAAACCAGTTTTCCGTTCTCACGCCAGGGCTGTCCGGTGGCGCGGGAATGTATGGCCAGATCAGAGTGATCGACCGCGATGTGCTCGTCGCGGAAGAGTGCAATGCGGGCGATCGCATGCAGGTTCTGCGAGTGCAGATAACGCACGAACTTTGGCAGATTCTGGATCGCGCGGTGGTTATGCGGCGCGAGCGGATGATCAAAGTTGACGTTCAGCAATCCATCGCTGTCTTTGATGTCGAAGACGACGGCATTTCCGCCGACATTGTGCCATCGCTGGATGATGCCGAGTCCTTTAGCGCTGGCGGCCATTGCGCCGGTCAGATAAATGGCGCGAACTTCATCGTCCTTCGCCATCGGCACGGAATGTTCGACGACCGGATCCTTCTCGATCGTCGGGATCAGAAGCGTTTGCCCCTTTTTGACGTAAACCTGCTTTGGGCCAAAATGATTCATCTCGCGAATGCGCGATTCGAGTTCACTCGACAGCATCAGCGACGATTGCGAGAGGTAGTGATGTGCGATCGCATTCACCGGCTCGGCTTTGGTCGGAGTGTACGAAATCACGTCCGGCGGAAGCGGAGCGCTTGCCTGTGCGTCTGAGGAGGCCGTGGTAGCGGCGCTAGGCGCGAGCGGAGCGTTCGAGCCCTGGGTCGCGGCGTTCGAGCTACTGCAGCCGAAAAAAAATGAGGCTGGAATTGCCAGCGATACTGCCAAAACAATGGAGCTGATCGTTGAACGAGGCATGGGGAAATCGGACCTGAGTCTCTGGATTTTTCTGCACTATAGCATTGATTCCAGAGTACCTGACTCGTAGTGCGAGGTGCGTAGTTACTAAAGGGTTGTCTCTCCTCTGGCGATGGTTTCGAGGTTTCGGCGCGCCCACTCTCAGGTTCTTAGGCGTTAGCTGTGCAAAACTTTCAAACAACTCAGGTTGCCAGTTTGTGTATCTGACCAAAAGTACAGTCGCCCAAGGAATTGGGCGTCGGTCCCAAAGTTTTTTAAGTGGTAGAGGGACTCATTTAATGAAAACCGGCCTAAACACCGCGCTGGATCCCACAAGGCGCGGCTCTGAAGCGGACGAATTCGAACGCAATCTTCGACGCAAGATCGTCGGTCAAGATGACGCCATCCAGAAGATGACGGAAATCTACCAGATGTTCCTGGCAGGCCTGAACGCCCCAGGACGTCCGGTCGGCAACCTCCTCTTTCTTGGCCCCACCGGAACCGGCAAGACCCGCGTAGTGGAAGCCGTCGCCGAGACGCTGTTCGGGGACCCGCGCGCATGTATCAAAATCGATTGCGCTGAATTTCAGCACAGTCACGAAATTGCCAAACTCATCGGATCGCCTCCGGGATATCTCGGACATCGCGAAACTCATCCGCTGCTCACGCAAGAAGCTCTGAACCAATGGCACACGGAAAAGCTGCGGCTGTCGCTGCTGCTCTTCGACGAAATCGAAAAAGCCAGCGACTCGCTCTGGCAACTCCTGCTCGGCATTTTGGACAAGGCCACGCTCACGCTGGGGGATAATCGCCGCGTCGATTTGTCACAGTGCGTGATCGTAATGACGTCCAATCTTGGCGCCGGGGAGATGAGCGAATTGATCACCGGAGGGCTTGGATTCGGGCAGAAGCCGACGCAAGTCGATGCCCGGCTCGACGACAAGATCACGCGCACCGCAACCGAAGCTGCGCGGCGCAAGTTCTCGCCCGAATTCATGAACCGCATCGATAAGGCGGTCGTATTCAAGACGCTGAAGTCGGAGCACCTGGAGCAGATTCTCGAGATCGAACTTGGCATGGTTCAGCAACGCATTCTTCAGGCGACCGGCAACGCTCAGTTCGTCTTCAGTTGCACCGCAAAAGTAAAGAAGTTCTTGTTGCAGGAAGGCACAGATAGCAAGTATGGGGCGCGCCATTTGAAACGAGCGATCGAAAAGAATGTCGTCTTTCCGCTCGCCAATCTCGTTGCAACTGGACAGCTCAGGCTCGGAGATTTCGTCCGCATTGACATGAGCGAGGGCAGGCTCTCATTCATCAAAGAGGCTGAGGGAGCCCTGGTGCCGGTGTTGCTCGAGAAGTACGGACAGGAAGTCGGCGGCGGCGCCGGCGCGGCGGCCCGTCCGGCACGAACTCCAAGCACGAAGCGAGATTTCGGGCCATCCACATTGCTTGACAAGTAATTGAGTTGGAGTGACACAATCCCAAGGGAAGCGTTCCAACGCTTCCCTTTGTATTTTTCTCTCGAAGAAGAGAACCCGGGTTCTGCTGGCGCAACTCATGCCGGGCTAAAGCGTTTCTTTCTATATGGGCCAGTTCGATTGACGGCCTTGTCTCGTCAGGTCAGGAGAACAATGAACAGACACACGTTCCCGATGCGCGCTGTCGCAGTCTTTCTCGTATGCATGTTGTCGGCGCCGGAATTGCTTTATGCACGCGTCCAGCCCACCAGCGGCTCGGATATGTTTACGGTGGATCAGGAGATCCAGGCTGGACAAGAAGCGGCGGCGCAGACGTACAAACAGTATCCGGTACTGCCGGATTCGAGTCCGATCACGCAGTATGTGAAAAGGCTCGGACACCAACTGGTGGCGCATGCTCCGGGTGAGCGCTGGCCTTTCAGCTTCCACGTGATCAACGAAAAGGACATCAACGCATTCGCGCTCCCAGGCGGGCCGCTGTTCGTAAATATCGGAGCCATTCAGGCGGCCGACAATGAATCGCAACTCGCGGGCGTGATGGCCCATGAAATATCACACGTGGTGCAGCGTCATGCCACCCGTGCGGCAACCAAGCAGTACAAAGCCCAAGTAGGTCTGGGAATCCTCGGCGCAATTTTGGGTGGAAGCGCCGGCGGCCAGCTCGCGGCGGCAGGCATTTCTTTCGCCGCCGGCTCGTATTTCCTCAAGAATTCACGTCAGGCGGAAAAGGAAGCGGACCTTCTCGGCACTGACATCATGTATGACACCGGCTACGATCCGACCGGCCTGCCGAAATTTTTCCAGAAAATCGAAGCTGAAGGCAGCCAAGGCCCTCAGTTCCTGAGCGATCACCCAGATCCAGGCAACCGCATTGAGTACGTCCAAAGAGAGATACAGACGCTTCCGCCGAAGTCGAATTACCGCGTCGATAGTCAGGAATTCCAACAGATCAAGCGCATGACGATGAACATGCGTCCGCTCACGGCGCAGCAGATCGCCGATCAGGACAAGCGCGGCGGATTCAGCTCTGCCGGAACTGAGTCCGGCCCGCAAGGCGAGCTTCCCCCTGGGCCCGCGCCGTCCGAGCAGGCGAGCAGCAATTTTCAGCAACTGAACCACAGCGCTTTTACGATTGGCTATCCCTCGAACTGGAAGGTATATGGCGATGCGCAGTCAGCGGTGACGATCGCGCCACCCAACGGTGTTACCCAGGATCAGAACGGCCAGAGCGCAGTTGCAGTGGGTGTGATCATTGATCGGTTCGAACCGGAGCAAGGTGGGAATCTTGATCAGGCCACCCATGATCTGGCGGCTAGTTTGCGTCAGTCAAATCCAGATCTTCGACAGGTGGGCAATGACGAGCCGATCCGGGTGAACGGCGTCGCCGGACGCTCGGTGGATCTCATCGGCACATCTCCGATCCGCAGCAATAATGGCAAGCCGCAGAAGGAGCGCGACTGGCTCGTAGCAGTTCAACGGCAGGATGGAACGCTGCTCTACTTGGTATTCATCGCGCCGCAGAACGATTTCGATCATTTGCGTCCGACGTACGAGCAGATGCTAAGGACACTGCAAGTGAAGTAAGTCATCCCGTACCGCGGACCCTTATCGTTCCGTGACGCGTTCGAGCATGTCGTAAAACTCAGGAAACGAGATTCGCGCGGCGTCGGCGCCATGGATGATCGTGTCACCCTCCGCTCGAAGCGCAGCGACGCTGAATGCCATCGCAATCCGATGATCGTGCTCGGTATCGATTTCAGCGCCATGGAGTTTCTGCCCGCCCGGAACGGTAAGACCATCCTCGTGCTCGGTGACCTCTGCGCCCATCGCTCGAAGGTTCTTAGCGACGGCGGAAATGCGGTCAGACTCTTTGACCCGCAACTCGCGCGCGTCATGAACCTCGATTCCGTCCCGCGTGTAAGGAGCAATGGCGGCGAGCACAGGAATTTCATCGATCAGCGCCGCTGCCTGAGCGCCTTTGATCGTTACGCCTTTCAACGTGCCGGCTTCGACGGCAATGCTGCCAATGAGTTCGCCGTGCTGCTCCTCGACTTGAATCACTCGGATTTTCGCTCCCAACGACGTGAGCACGTCGAGCAAGACTGCGCGTGTTGGATTCAGCAACAGTGAATCGATGACCAAATTGCTTTCGGGAAAAATTGAAGCAGCGCATAAGAAGAAAGCTGCCGATGAGATATCGCCGGGAATCGTAGCTTCGATTGCCTTCAAGTCCTGTCCGCCGCGAATCGACACTCGATTTTTTGAGCGCTCTACATCGGCTCCAAAAGCACGCAGCCCAAGTTCGCCGTGATCGCGTGTGCGGTGCGGTTCCTCGACCGACGTTTCACCTTCGGCGAAAAGTCCGGCGAACAGCAGCGACGTCTTCACCTGCGCGCTGGGAACTTCCGGCCGGTAATCGATACCGCGAAGTTTGCCGCCGCGAATATGCAGAGGGGCGTGGCCGTCCTGCGCTCGGATGGACGCGCCCATCTTGCTCAGCGGCTCCATGATCCTGCGCATCGGACGCCGTGACAGCGATGCGTCGCCGATGAGTTCGCTTTCGAAAGGCTGGCCAGCGAGGATGCCGGAGAGCATGCGCATCGTCGATCCGGAATTTCCGCAATCCAAGCTACGCGACGGCTCCCGGAGCATGCCTCCTGAGCCTTCGATCGATATCTCGCCTGCGTCCATGCGAATGTTTGTGCCGAGTTCGCGCAAGCAGGCGAGAGTACTGGCGCAATCCGCGCCGCTCGAGAAATTGCGGAGACGCGTCGAACCGTGCGCCAGGGCAGCAAGCATGGCGTAACGGTGGGAAATGCTTTTATCCCCTGGAAGTCGAATAGAGCCAAGCAGATTGTGAGCTGGTTTAATGACGAGGTCGGTCATGAATGGACTTTGGTGCGCGTCTACGGTTCTCCATAGTTGCCTGTACTTGAAATATAAATTTCTGTAGGCTCGCTGCGAATGGGCCAACTAAGTGACACCCGACGAGCCTCTCAATCAACAGCACGGCTGAATTGTCGTGCCGAGCAATGCATTGAGGGTCCCCCGCGCCAAGGTTCCTCCTCAGCTCGACGAAATTTGAGGTACCAGGCTCATGAAGGCTGGCTTCGCAGCACGCTTGCTCCTTCTTACCCTTCTTGCCACCGCTTTCTTTGGTCAAAGCCTTTCCTCGCCAAGCCTGGATGCAATCGGCAACAACATTCGCGGCACGGTGTACGGAGCGAACGGAAATCCCCTCGACGACGTGCGCATCGAGATTCGCAAAGTCGAAAGCGGAGCGACTGTCTCATCAGGTTACACGAACACAAACGGCAGCTTTGAGTTCAGCATGCTGCCCCGTGCGGCGTACGACGTAATCGCCACCAAGGGCATCGCCGAAGCTCGGGAGCGTATTCCAGACACGGGCGGAATGGCGCCACTCACGATTCGGCTGAATACGGCTGAGCCGGCAGCCCGCCAAACCGACGGCAACGCCACCGTTTCCGTTGCGGAATACAGAGTTCCGCAAAAGGCGCGCGACGCCCTGCACAAGGCGCAGCAGGCGCTGTCAAAACGCAATTTTGATGATGTAACCAAGTTCCTTGCTAAGGCCCTCTCGATCTACCCCAGCTACGCTCCGGCACTCACCTTGAGGGGAGTCCTCTCGCTGGACAAGAACCAGGTTCAGGCGGCGATTGACGACTTTGACGCGGCCATTCACGCGGACAGCAGCTACGCGGTTGCTTACACAGGGATGGGCGCTGCCCTGAACCATTTGAAGAAATTCGATGAGGCGCTCAAGTCTTGTGATCGGGCGGTGACACTGTCTCCAGAATCCTGGCAGCCTTATTATGAGATGTCGAAGGCTTACGTCGGAAAGGCGGATTATCCGCACGCCCTTGATAGCGTTGGCCGCGCCCAAAAGTTGGTGCGCTCTGATTACGCGCCGCTGCACCTCGTGCGAGCACATATCCTGTTGGCAATGCGCAACTACAACGATGCCGCCACCGAGCTGCAGGCATTTATTAAGCTCGCGCCGGACGACCCGAATTCTTCGATCGCGCGCGACACTCTCAGCAAAGTGAAGGCACTCACAGCTGCGGCCACAACAGCGCCGGGCGCCTACTAAGCCGGCGGCAGCGATTACTGCGGCAAATGCAATCCGTCTAAAAACTGCCTGAGCGCTCGCCCGAACTCTTCAGAGTTCTCGAGTGCCGAATAATGCCCGACGCGCGGAATCACCGCTAGTCGGGCATTTCGAATTCTGCTGTGCATCAAATGGGTATCGCTCACCGGCGCGACTGTATCTTCGCCGCCCGCCAAGATCAGCGTCGGCACGTCGATAGTCTGGAGTGTTGGCACCGAATCGGGACGCGCTGCCATTGCCTGCTGCAGCGCAGCCAATCCATCTACGCTCAGGGTTTGCATCATGCCGCGTGCCTTCGCCACAAGATCTGGGCGATCGCGATGCGTGGTTGCGCCGATCAGGTTCGGGAGTTGCGACTCAATGAATGGGACAGTCCCATAATGGCGCGCGTCTTCAACTGACTTCAGGCGTTTGGCTTTTCCCTGCTCAGTATCCGGTTCGGCGCGAGTATTCGAGAATACCAATGCCGCGACTCGCTCACGGCTGCGCCGCCAAAACTCAAACAGAATGTAGCCGCCAATTGATACGCCGACGAATACAGCGCGGTGAATGTGCTCGACGTCAATCAGCCGAAGCAGGTCAGCGGCGTGTTTGGCCATCGTCGCTGGACCGTTTCCAACGCCAGAGAGACCATGCGCCCTCAGATCGGGCATGATTACCCGATACTCGGAAGCGAGCTGCGGTGCAATTGGAAGCCAGAATCCACGATGCACCGGAAACGGATGCAGGAGCACGACGGGAAAGCCGTCCCCAGTAACCTCGTAATGGAGTTGAATGTCGTCGCTTTGAATCTGCACGTGAGCTCGGACTACTGGGCAGCTTCGTCTTGGAACTGCATCATGCCATCGGCGGACCCGAATCCGTGCGTACTACCTGTGCCTGTGGCACAAAGACCGGCTCTTCGGGAATGACGATCCACGCGATCACGTAGGCAATAAGACCCAATCCGCCGCTCGCGAGTGCCAGCACCAGCCAGACCAGACGAACCAGCGTCACGTCCACGTCGAGGTACCGGGCGAAGCCCATGCAAACACCGGCGATCTTTCTGCCTTCACGAGCGCGCTCCAGTGGACGGCGAATCACTCGTACTCCGAGCTGGCGGCCACAAGCGGAACAGTAGAGTGCATCATCGGGCATAGTACGTCCGCAGAAATTGCAGTACATTTCGACCTCCTGATCCGGAAACGCAAATGCGATGCCAGAAGTTCCCTACTGCCGGCGATAAGGTTCCCGCAACAACTTGCGCGCGAGATCCGCCAGGGCCGACGAATGGTCCTGAGCGATAACCAGTTGATACTGCTGCACGGCCCGATCGCGCTTGCTCAGCAGATCATACATTTCGCCCGACCCCAGAGCTGCTCGCTGCTTTACTGGTACTTGGCTATTCGAGACCGTACCTGCGAACTGATACTGATTCAAAGCGCCTGCGTAATCATGCTGTCCGCGGAGGACGTCGGCGAGACCCAAAGCGGCAAATTCCACATGAGTCCCGTTGTACTGGCCCGCCTGCGAACGATCGAGCAGATTGCGAAAGCAGGGCAAAGCGTCGGGACTTTTATTGGCGTCCTTCAGCAGGTTGCAGCGCTCGAGCGCAAACAGGTAGTTGTGCGAATACTGTCCCGTGAGACTTTGGACGACACTAGCCGCCTCGTCATACTTCGCCTCGCGACGGAGGAAGAGCGCCAGAGCCACACGCGCGTCGGCGCTCGATTCGCCACCGGAGTTGGCCGCTTCCCGCAGATACTCGATTCCCTTTTGCTTGCTGCCGCCCAGTCCGGCCATGCCGGCAACCATCTTTACCGGCGCGGGAAGATTTCCCACCACGTAGTTGTGGACGCCAACCACCGTCTTCGCGTCGGTGTAATGCGGGTCGATCTGTAGGACCCGCTCGTGATCGCGCCGCGCGGCGACCGCATTCCGAAGCGCCTGGATGAAGCTCTTATCCACAAGTGCCACATAGGTCGAGCGCAGGCCATGAGCGACTCCGCGTGCGTACAGTGCGTCCGTGTCCTTCGGGTTGCGCGTCAGGCGATCATTACAGAGCCGCACTGCCTGATCGGCGAGCCGTTCGATCCGGGCTTTGACCGCCGGATCGCCATTCGCCGGAGGTCCACTAATGAAGTTGTCGTGAGCGTACAGGGCGGTGTCGAGCAGATTCAGTCGGTACAATTCGCGAAAGACCACTGTTTGCAGCAGATGATCGACTGAAAACGGGTCCTGCGGATGCTGTTTAAGCAGCTTCTCAAACTGAGAAAGGGCCTTATCGTAATCGAGGTTGTAGAAGGCATCCAAGGCCGCCTTGACCTGCGGGTCGTTATCACTTTTATAGGTCGAAACATCGCCCGAAGCCGTATAAACGCTGCTTGCAGTCGAGGTTGTAACGAAACTAATGACTAAGAGGATACCGAGTGAAAACAGTAGGGAAACCGCGGAAGTTCTCGGTCTGCGGTCGAGGACCGGGTAAGGCTTCATGGTGGGGTCTCTGCGAAGTTTACCTGATATAGCTTCCCGCTTGAAACGCGTACAAAGAAGGTGCCCCCGAAAGACTGAATTGCGAGATCCCGACACTATGATGAAGGCGAAGGATTCCTATACCGAAGTAGAAGCGGCCGCGGAGTTGAAGGTCTCGGTCGAAAGGCTGCTTAGTTTGTTGGATCGCAAGATCTTCAACGACGGCTCGGGACGGCCGGCTTCGCTCAACTTCCAGGCCACAGACTTAATCCTGCTTAAGTTTTGGCTGGATCAGGACGGGCCCAAGCTCATCGAAATGCCTTTGCGTCGCAGCCGGCGAGGCACTGGCACCCACAATTTTGAACGGTGAGCGGTAAATTCTTCCCTCACTGACCTCCCCACAGATAGTTCGTCTCCACTTGTAAGTCGATAGCGTGGAGCAATTTACGTACGTCAGAGGTTTTGGCGCTTAAGTTGCGACCGCTCTAAACAGGAGACCCCTTCCATGAGTACCAATCCACTTAGGCGCGAAGGCGGCTATTGGAAGCCAGTGCTTGACTATGAGCATTGGGAGCACGCTGCGCCGGAAGTTCCGCGTGACCCTGCCTTGTCGCCGGGAGCTTCCGTAAGCGAACCGGCCGTCCGCCATGACCTGTGCCGCAATTGCGGTACGGAGTTCGTCGTGGATTCGCCTTTTTGCCGGATGTGTGGACGCGCTCGTGAGGGCACTTCCCGGCCAGTAAGCACTCGATGGGATTCCCTGGATTTTTATCGGATCCGGCAAAGGCTCGGCTTGAGTGTTGGCGCGATGGTTTGCCTGATCGCGGGCCTGATCTGCATCGGGGCAGCGATCACGACCGGCTTTATCTACACCGCGAGCACGCTAGTCGACTGGCAGGCCATTCAGATTTGGCGCGGCGAGTGGATGATCGCCGCCGGAGTCGCATTCATCTGCGGAATCCTGCTGAACAGCCGGCGCAGCCTTCGTAGATAAGCCAACGAAGACGACACCGAGCCGTCTCTTCCACTCCCATTACAGCACTTATCGCGACTAATCGCGATTGTCCTGGTCAGACGAGCTGCTGCCGTGCTTGTTCTTCTTGTGTTTGTCTTTGTGGTCCTTGTGGTCCTTCTGCTGCTCGTCCTTGCTTGGAGCCGAGTCTTCAGCGTCCGAACCCGAATCCGCCATCGGCAAGCTCTGCGCGTCTGAAACTCTTGCCTGTGCGGCTCCTGCATTCACTTGAATGCTCTGGGCGTCGTACGTGCTTCCGGTAAAGGTCGCGACGACTGTGACCTGGCTCCCGACTGTCAGGTCGTTAGGCACATGGACTGTGGAAGAGTCGAAATGAACTTCATAGGCCTTGCCGTCCGCCTGGTTCTCGATGGCGATTAATCCGGAGTGCAGATCCAGATGCGTAACGCGCCCAAAGTAGGTGAACGCGGTACCTGGCTCGGCAGTGATCGAGACTTCATCGGCAATGCCTCGCCCGCGAGCGGTGGGAGAAAACCTCACCGCAACGAGTGCTCCAGGCCGGAGATCGGCGCGGCTTCCGCTGCTGCTGCCATTCTTGATTGCGGTGCTTTGAGCTAAACGGAAGGTCACCGGGGAGCCTGAAAGTTCGTCGCGAATCAGGACATCGCCATTGCGTGGATTGAAGCTTACGATCTGTCCGCTGGCATCGACAGGATTGGTGGTGCTGGCGACGTGAACGTTCTTGGCGAAAACCGCTCCCTGATTAAGCTGCGTGTCGAGATAAACACGATCTCCCTTCTTGACGGCGAGCTGCGTGGTCTCTCTGCCGTCGCGATAGAAGTGCGTGCGCTGATCGAACTTCACCTTCATCGTGCCGCTGCCGTAAATCTTCAACGTCATGTGATCGCGAATCTGATCGATGCTCTTGACTGTTCCCCCAACCAGCGAAAGCTTGCTGCCGGGCAGAGGTTTTGGAGAAAGCAGGTCACCGATGTCGTTGGGATCAGATGTCGTTCCCGGTCCTGACAGAATCTTCGTGACCGGCTCGGGCGCAGGCGTTGAAGCATTGCTCGAAGCCGCTTCCGCGGACGCCGGCATTGCATTATTGTTTGTGGCGATGGCAGGCGCTGGACTGGCAGTAGAAGGCGCTGCTGCGTTGGTCGCTTCCGGCGTAGCTGCTGTTGGCTGCGTGACCCGTGTCTCGGGAGCGGCGGCAGCGGGAGCAACCGGTGTCGCTGCCGTGCTGTTCTGAGTCCCGACGGTTTGCGTCGTGGATTGGTCCATGTGGGCGCCCGGCGCAGGCGACGGTGAAGTTCCGGAAGGCTGTTGAGCGGACGCGACTCCGCCCGTCAGTACGGCGGCAACTAATGACTGCAGGATGAAGCGAGGCATCATCTCTCCCGATTTTGAATCAGTCTTGCGACGCACGGCCACGCACAAGCAGCAGCTCGCGTCTAAGTGACGTTGGATGCACCTTAATTCGCTACGGATAGCACGCAAGCTGAGGAAAGCCGAGCTGCCTCTGGATGCAACCTAAATCCTGTGCTGCTACTCCCATATACGACTGCTCCGGCAGGCGGATGCTGTGCTGCGCGTTTGCTCTCTGCCTTGATTTCGCCGGATGCGGAGGATTCATGACCCTGGTGACACGTCTCCGGACCGGCATTTCATTCGCACTATTTTCGTCGTTGGTCTTCAGTTCCCTACTGCACGCGGAAGAGAAGTCGATCCGCATCAACATCCCCAAGCGCAGCAAGCCAACGCCGGTCCAGACCTACAATCGCGACGGCGTAAACGCCATCCAGAAGCACGACTACACGAAAGCAAAAAAGCTGTTCTACAAGGCGTATCTGTTGGATCCGAATGATCCCTTCACACTCAACAATCTCGGATATATCGCCGAGCTCGAAGGTGACGTGGACCGCGCCCAACGCTTCTATCAACTGGCACAGGAACAGAACTCCCAGGCAACCGTCGATCGCGCCAGCATCGACGGTGTGAAAGGAAAGACAGTGGCCGCAGTCGCCGGACACGCTGAATCGGGCGGCGTGCAACTGAATGTGCTGAACGTGGAGGCGATCAGTCTGCTGAACAAAGACCGCGTTTCAGAAGCAGATGCCGTGCTGCAAAAGGCCCTGCGCATCGACGCGACCAATCCATTCACCTTGAACAACATGGGTTATACGAAAGAAAAAGAGGGCGAACTGGAAGCCGCGCTGAATTACTACGATGAAGCCGCCAGGCGTAATTCCGACGAGCCGGTAATCGTGACCGTGAAGAAATCCTGGCGTGGCAAACCCATCAGCCAGATCGCCGCCGACAACGCCAAGAAGATCCGTGGTGCGCTGAAAACGGAAGATACGCTGGAAGCGCGCGTCGCCAGACTCAATCTTCGCGGCGTCTCGGCGTTGAACCGCAACGACCGCAAGACCGCCCTGCAATGCTTCCAGGAAGCTTACAAGCTCGCTCCCGAAGACGCATTCGCCCTGAACAATATGGGCTATGTCGCCGAGCTGAACGGCGACCGCGAGAGCGCGGACTATTACTACGCCAAAGCTAAAGCGGCCGATAATCACGAGCGTCACGTGACGTTAGCCACACGCCGCGAAGACGAAGGCAAACGCCTGGTGGAAGTTGCCGACAAGAACGACAATCAAGCCGAAGCCAGCATTACGGCCGAACAGGAGCTAAGACGCCGATCCGGAAATGCTCCAGTTCTCCATCAGCGCGGAACCGGATCTCCAGTGGTCGCAACGCCGGAGAACGACCAAAATCGGAACCGGAACGACAATCGTCCTCAACCAGAGTTGAAGCGCCGAGGCGAGCAACCGCCAACTTCGCAGCCTCAAGATCAGCAGCCTCAGTAAAAGCCTCACGCGGGGATTACCGTGGGAGTCGTTGTGGCGCTACATCACTTCCGGCGTCTCGATTCCAAGAATTCCCAACGTTCGCATCAGCTCGCGCCGAACCACTGCGGCCGTGGCGAACAGCAAAGTCTTTCTGGCAACGTTCTCTTCCGTCAGGATGTGATGTCGGTGGTAGAAGTTATTGAAGAGTTGCGCCAACTGAAATGCGTACTTCGCCAGGTATGCCGGCTCCGTAGTCGATATACATTGATCGACCATCATCGATAGCTTCCCTGCCGTGAGCCACAGCTCCCAGATGTCGTCCTGTGAAGCCAGCAGTTGCTCCCACTCGTCTGTCCAGCGCAGCGATTCTTCAGGCGCGATCTCGCCTTTGCGGAAGATGTTGGTGGCGCGCACAATGGCGTACTGAACGTACGGACCGGTCTCGCCTTCGAAGCTGAGCGCGTCCTTGAAGTCAAAGGCGATCACCGCGTTTTTGGTGAACTTCAGCATGAAGTAACGCAGCGCGCCAATCGCGATTTGCTTGGCGATGTGCTGCCGGTCAGCTTCGCCGCGCTCCGAATGGCGCGCGTCCACCTCTTTCTGCGCGGATGCGATCAGCGCATCCAGAAGATCGTCCGCCTTCACGCCAAAGCCTTTTCTACCGGAAACCTCAATGTAGGGCCGCT
>CAZLIE010000092.1:0-17244 GCA_964559345.1 uncultured Terriglobales bacterium | reverse complement strand
ACGCCGACGAGCCACAACAGCGTTTCGACCAGCACGATCACCAGCAGTGCGACGTAGGTATCGCCAAGCCGGCCCAGCGGCGTCAGAGCCGTCACGAGCTCGCGCGCAAGCGAAATGTGCCGTTCAAACAGTACGAACGATACAACAAGGATGAATACGGCAGCCAGAGCATCAGCCGCCGTATCCAAGCCCAGCAGGGAGCGCATTCCAACACATGCGTATGCGCATACCAGCGCAACCAGGAGCGGGACGCGTTTCTGCGCTGGGGACAGACGGCATTCAACAACTTCAAAGTTGTTCCGCCGGACATGGGAATCGTCCACCAAATCAATCTTGAGTATCTTGCGCGTGTGGTTTTCCCGCAGGTGGTGGATGGCGCACTGCAGGCCTATCCGGACACGCTGGTTGGCACCGATTCGCATACCACGATGATCAATGGACTTGGTGTGCTCGGGTGGGGGGTGGGCGGAATTGAAGCCGAAGCGGCAATGCTTGGGCAGCCTGTGTCGATGCTGATCCCGCAGGTGGTTGGTTTCCAACTCATGGGAAAGCTGAAGGAAGGATCAACCGCAACGGATCTCGTGCTCACCGTGACGGAGATGTTGCGCAAGACAGGCGTTGTTGGAAAGTTTGTCGAGTTTTACGGAGAGGGATTGTCCGAGCTGCCTCTCGCCGATCGTGCGACTATCGCCAACATGGCTCCGGAATATGGCGCCACTTGCGGTATCTTCCCGGTCGATCAGGAAACCTTGCGCTACTTGCGCATGACCGGACGCAGCGCGGAGCAGATCGCCCTGATCGAGTCTTACTGCAAAGAGCAGGGAATGTTTCACTCTAAGGACTCTCCGCACGCGAATTACTCGGAGATCATCGAGCTTGATCTTTCTGCGGTCGAGCCCAGCGTTGCCGGACCGCGGCGGCCGCAGGATCGCGTGCCTCTTTCCGAAACCGCTGCAAGCTTCAAGAAAGCTCTGCCGTCGTTACTCGGACCGGCGGGAGAGAAGGTGACAGTGCGTCAAGTGATGCGGTGGGAGGGTGAGGGAGGAAATCCCACAGCGGCTGGCGCCGAAGGCCACAAGGGCGAGAACGCCGAGCCGATCTCGCAGAAATTCAAAATCGATGTGAGCAAGTACCTCGATCATGGGTCGGTCGTCATTGCAGCCATCACGAGTTGCACCAACACTTCGAATCCCAACGTGATGATCGCGGCCGGCCTGCTCGCAAAGAAAGCCATCGAGCGCGGACTCTCCACGCCGCCATGGGTGAAGACCTCGCTTGCTCCCGGTTCGCGCGTAGTGACCGATTACTACAAGAAGGCCGGGTTGATGCCGTATCTCGATTCGCTTCGGTTTCAGATCGTCGGTTACGGATGCACAACCTGCATCGGTAACTCCGGGCCGCTGCCGGCGGACGTCTCCGCCGCCGTGGAAGAACATCATCTGGTGGTTGCATCCGTGCTTTCCGGCAATCGCAACTTCGAAGGCAGGATTAACTCGGAGGTTCGGGCGAACTATCTGATGTCGCCGCCCTTGGTGGTTGCGTACGCCCTTGCCGGCCGCATCGATCACGATCTTGTGGCCGAACCGCTGGGTAACGATCGCCTCGGGAATCCCGTATATTTGCGCGACATCTGGCCCACTTCTGAGGAAGTGAATGAGACCGTGAAGAACTGCATCGATTCGGAGATGTTCCGCACGAACTATGAATCGATTAGCGAAGGCGACGAGCACTGGCAGCGGCTCAAAGTGCCGCATGGCGACACGTACGCCTGGGAAGCCAAGTCAACCTATATCAAAAAGGCTCCTTACTTCGAGGGCATGCCGCCGCAACCGTTTCCGGTGAAGGACATTGTTGGCGCGCGGGCCCTTGCATGGTTGGGAGACAGTGTCACGACCGATCATATTTCGCCTGCAGGATCGATCAAGGTGAATTCGCCCGCGGGAAAATATCTGATTGATCACGGAGTGAAGCCCGCGGACTTTAACTCTTACGGTTCGCGTCGCGGCAATCATGAAGTGATGGTGCGTGGGACATTCGCCAACGTGAGGCTCCGCAATAAGCTCGCGCCGGGAACGGAAGGCGGCGTCACGCGATATCTGCCAACCGACGAAGTGATGTCCATCTTCGACGCATCCGCGAAATACCAGCAGCAACACACTCCTTTGATCGTTCTCGCGGGAAAAGAGTACGGTTCAGGATCGTCGCGCGACTGGGCCGCGAAGGGGCCCAAGCTGCTGGGGATTCAGGCCGTGATTGCGCAGAGCTATGAACGCATTCACCGCTCGAACCTGGTAGGCATGGGAATCATTCCGCTTCAGTTCCTTCCAGAAGAGGATCCGGACGCGCTCGGTTTAAATGGAGAAGAGAAGTACGACATCATCGGTCTGCGTCAGATACTCGATACAAAGTTTGCCTCAGGGCGCCACGTAAAAGTGAAAGTAACACGGGCAGACGGAAGCCACGTCGATTTTGAAGCTGTGGTGCGCATCGATACGCCACAGGAGATCCTCTACTACCAGCACGGGGGAATTTTGCAGTTCGTCTTGAGACAACTGCTCGCCGGCTGGGAGAGGCCGAAAGTCGTTAGCCGCGGAGTAAGTACGGTCGCCGACCCAGCCACGGGTAGCAGCATCACTTAGCTTCAAAAGCGTTCACCATGGAGACACGGTTTCATCACGGAGACACGGAGCATACTGAGAAGAGCCTATTGAGGGCTTCAAACGATCAGCCTAAATTTGGTTTGTGACTCATCGCACGTCGAGGATGCTTGCACTACCAAGCTCAAGCAAACCCAACGCTGTTCTCCGTGTCTCCGTGGTGATATCTTTCTTCGGCAATGTCGATCGTCGCACAACGCCGATCAGTGAACTCGCTCCGCATTGCGATCTGGTTGGGATTTCTTTTCGCGGTGTTTTTGCCGGTGGTACTTGAACGCAGCGGGCACCCCTACTATGTCGCGGTGCTTCTTCGTCCCGGCGCGTTGCTGCTCGGCATGTTCGGTCCGAAGCCGGCGAGTGCTCGCGGAATTACTCTGCTCAACTTTGTGATGTATACCGCTGTGATTTATGCGGCGCTCCACTTGGTTCTAGGACGTAGACAGCAGCCGTGAGGATCGCTGAGAGAATGTTCTGATGGGCGGGGGTGTTTCTGCCTAGATGCCTACGCCGTACTCCGTTCCGTTCATCATCTCGTCTTCGCCGGCGTGGCTGTAGCTTTCGTACGGAGTGCGGTTGCCGAGGCGTTGCTTGCGCAACTCGTTTCCAAGATAGAGTGCACCGGCAACGACGGCAATGCCAACACTGGTCCACATGAGGGTCAAAAGCGGGCGCTTGATCAGCTTCGAAGTCATGCGGGTAGTCGTTGCCTCCGTTCTTTGGGGAGATGCCCTTCTCGCAATCTCGAATCTGCGTGCGTACATCTGGGGCCTCGCTAGTTAGGATGCCCCTATTCAGCCCATGTTTGCCGAACTATTTTTACTGCAAAGGTTACTGTCGTGTAGAAGATGTGGTCTCTTCTCGGCAACTAGGCTGGAAGCGCGTGAGGCTCGCTTGCAGTAACGTCGGCTGCGGCAGCCCGAAGCTCCTTCACGCGAGCGCCTACCTCGTACTTGAGCTTCTCGATGCCCTCTCCGGTCACGGCGGAAATAGCCATAAAAGGTAGCTTTTTGCGGGAGCAGAAGCGCTTGAGCTTGCTCAGTTTCTCGGGATTAGCCACGTCGATCTTCGACGCAACCACGATCATCGGCTTAGTCTCCAGTCCCGCTCCCCAACTCTCGAGCTCGCCCATGATGACCCTGAAGTCCTGCGTTGGGTCGGGACGACCGCTCGCGTCTGAGACATCAATCAAGTGCAAAAACAGGCGCGTACGCTCGACGTGCTTCAGGAACTGCGTGCCGAGCCCATGACCGGAACTGGCGCCTTCGATCAACCCGGGAATGTCGGCTACCACGTAGCTTTCTTCGTCCGGAGGCTCACCAATTGTGACCACACCAAGGTTAGGCTCCAGCGTTGTGAACGGATAATCCGCGATCTTGGGCCGTGCGGCCGAGATGCGCGAGATCAACGTGGACTTGCCTGCGTTCGGGTACCCAACGAGGCCGACATCCGCGAGTAACTTCAACTCGAGACGAAAGCTGCGTTCTTCGCCGGCGCGACCCAATTCATGTTCTTTCGGGGCCTGGTGGGTAGGTGTGGCGAAATGCTGGTTGCCGCGCCCGCCACGTCCACCCTTGGCAATTACGATCCGTTCATCCGGACGCGAAAAGTCGTGAATGCGCTCGCCGGTCTCGGCGTCATAAAGAATCGTGCCGACAGGGACCTTTAGGACGATATCTTGACCATCCGATCCGCTACGGTTGGAACCTTCTCCGTGGCGTCCGCGCTCGCCCTTGTACTCGGGATTGAAGCGGAAATGTACAAGCGTGTTGTGGCGCTCACTGGACTCCATGACGACGTCGCCGCCGTGCCCACCGTCTCCGCCGGAAGGGCCGCCGCGCGGGACAAACTTCTCGCGACGAAAGGCCATGCAGCCATTCCCGCCGTCGCCTGCCTTCACCCGAATTTTGGCTTCATCGATGAACATGGAAACGCGTCCTGGTACGTATGAGATGAATCGGTCGAACGTGGGGATGAATTCTCCCAGAAACGCCAAAGTCCCCAAATGGGGACCTTGGTCTCACACGTCGTGCCAATTCACGACTGATGTCGGACTATGCCTCTGCCGGGTCGATGTTCACGAATCGTCCCATATTGCCGCGATCGATGAAGCGAACGATGCCGTCGATCTTGGCAAAGAGAGTGTCGTCCTTACCGCGGCCGACATTCTTGCCAGGCTTCAAACGAGTGCCGCGCTGACGGACAATGATGGACCCGCCGGTGACCAACTGGCCGCCGAAGGCTTTTACTCCCAGTCGCTGTGCATTAGAGTCGCGGCCATTTTTGGAACTGCCTAAGCCTTTTTTGTGTGCCATTTCTTCTCTCGGTTACTGAGTGTTAGCCGTTTATCCCCCGGCTATTTCTTCTTCGCAGGCTTTTGCGCCGCGCGGAGAGTGCCCTTGTCGGTGCGTGGCTTGCTGCTCGCCGAGGCTTTGCCTTCCGCGTGGCTGCGGTTCTTTCGCATAGCCTTCTGCTGCGTCTGCTTGTCAGCCATTTCTTTCTTCTCCTTTTTCGGCTTGGATGCCTCTTCAGGAGCGGTGAACTTCTGCCCGTCGTAGGAAATCTCTGTGATCCGCACTGCCGTGAACGCCTGACGGTGTCCTTGCAGCTTCTTGTACTGCTTCTTACGCTTGAAGTGGAAGACGAGGATCTTGTCCCCGCGGCCTTTCTCGACCACTGTACCGACCACCCGGGCGTTGTTCTCAGGACGTCCGATGCTGCCCGGCTCCCCGGACACAGCGAGAACATCGGTGAACTCGATCTTACCGTTGTCGCCCGGCTTCTCGTCAACCTTGATCACGTCTCCGGGTGCGACGCGAAACTGCCTTCCCCCGGCGCGGATGACCGCGTACATAGGCTTTCCTCTTCGGACGCGAACCGACGCGTCATGGATCTGAAGTTGCTTGCTGGCACCTAACCCGAATTCTTCTCTCAGGCGAGAAGCGGGTCCTCAGATGAGGACATCTAGGACAGACAAACCATGCAATTTTAGCCCGTTGAGAGCAGCAGGGTCAACCGATGCCTGCTCCAAGCTAGGCCTGAATACTCGTCTAAAGATCAAAACAAGTGGACCTGTAAGCCGAATTCTGTTTCCCGCGTTTGCGGGACGACGATCATTCCTCTAGGCCGGGCATTGCTGCCCGCGCTCATGCGACCTACCCGGAGGTTGTAACGCGCCGAGCCGGTGCGTGTCCGCCGAAACGGACTCCCTCCCTATTTGGTCTTGCTCCGTGTGGGGTTTACCTTGCCCTGAACATTGCTGCCCAGGCGGTGCGCTCTTACCGCACCTTTTCACCCTTACCTGCCCGGACGAGCCGGGAGGCGGTATGTTTTCTGTGGTACTAGCCGTCTTCCAGCTTTAACGCTGGAATCCCGGACGTTATCCGGCACACTGCTCTGCGGAGTTCGGACTTTCCTCTCCCACGCTCACGCGTGGCAGCGACCGCCCGGTCCACTTGCTTTGTATTTGATTATACGGCTTGCCTGAAGGAACCGTCGCGAGCTTTAGTTCGAGTACGGCGAGAGAGCCGCTCGTCTACTGAAACAAATTCGATTAAGGTCTCGTACACTCGACAGGAGCCATTCAGGCAGTTTCCCATGAACATCATGGAAGCCATGCGCATCGCCCTGCTGTCATTGTGGGCGAACAAGCTGCGGTCTGTACTCACGCTGCTTGGCGTGGTGATTGGTGTCTCTTCCGTCATTGCCGTCGTGACGTTCGTGAACGGCATTAACGCCTATGTTGCCGAGAAGGTATTCAATCTGGGCGCTGACGTATTCATTGTCAGCAAGCAGAAGAATGTGATCACCAATATTGATGACTACATGGCCGGCCAAAAGCGCAGAAATCTTGAGCTCTCAGACTATGAGGCCGTGCGCGACCTGTGTACCCAGTGCAAGGTTGTGGCCGCATCGCTTGCCAAGTTCAATGGTGTAGTCAAGTTCTCGCAGGAATCCAGCTCTGACACTCAGGTCCGCGGGTGGACTCCGTCCATGGGCCGCATTTACGACCTCGACGTCGTGAATGGACGCAGCATCACTGAAGCCGACGAGCACTCCGCAACGCAAGTTGTGGTCATCGGCAACGATGTTTTGGAGAACCTTGTCGGCGCCTCTGACCCGATCGGCAAAGAGATCCGCGTCGATGGCGACACTTACACGATCATCGGGGTCGGGAAGAAGGAAGGCAAAACCCTCGGCCAGAGCCGCGACAACTGGGTGATGATGCCGATCTCTACGTATCAGCGAAAGTATGGCGCGCATGGAACCAGCAATAGCATTCGTATCTGGGCCAAAGGCTTTGATGTGGGCGTTCCCATGTCCAATGCCATGGATCAGGTGCGGGTGATCCTGCGTACGCGACGCCACGATCGGCCTGGCGGGGCTGACAGCTTCGAAGTCGATACGAACGAGACCTTCATCAGTCTGTGGTCGAGCATCAGCCAGAACTTCTTCATCGTGACCATTGCCATCTCGTCAATTTCGCTCGTTGTCGGCGGCATCGTCATTATGAACATCATGTTGGTGTCAGTGACGGAGCGAACGCGCGAGATCGGCATCCGCAAGGCCTTGGGAGCGAAGCGGCGTGACGTGCTGGGACAGTTCCTGATCGAATCCGGGACGATGGCCCTCGTCGGAGGCGTGATCGGCACAGTGGGCGGCATCTTTGTCGCGAAGACGGTGACGCTGCTCATCGGTATGCCGTCGGCAATCGCACTATGGGCGGTATTTGCGGCGTTGCTGGTTTCGACCGGCGTAGGCTTATTCTTTGGTGTGTATCCGGCGAGAAAGGCAGCCATGCTCGATCCCATCGTGGCCCTGAGATCGGAACTCTAAGCGATGCTCGGCAGAGACCATATCGATACGGTCCAAATGGCGATGGACACGATTGCCAAGAACAAACTGCGCTCGGCGCTGACCGTACTGGGAATCGTGATCGGGGTCATGACGGTGATCGCGATTTCGTCGGTGGTTCGTGGCCTGAATTCCCAGATTCAGGAGCAGGTCGCCGAGATGGGCACCAACGTCGTGTGGGTCTATCGCTTCGACGTGTTTCAGTTCGGCCGCCCTTCCACCGAGCTACTTACGCGTAAGGAACTCACCCTGGAAGATGCGATGGCGCTGCAGGATCTTCCGCATGTGCAATCGGTCTGCGCCGGCATACGGATGTTCATGCCGCAATTCGGTGTCGGCACCTACTCGGTCAAGTACAACGGACGCAAGGTCAGCAACACGATCCTCGAGGGGGACACAGCGTCAGTCAAGGACGTCTATGACATTGCGCTGAAAGAAGGCCGGTTCTTTACCGAACAGGAGGATGCCCGACGTGCAAACGTAATCTCCATCGGGTATGACACAGCCGAAGAACTGTTTGGCAACGTCTCGCCCCTCGGTAAAGAGATCAACATCGAGGGTGAGTTGTTCACCGTGATCGCGGTTGCCGATCATCGCAAATCGGGTGTAGGTGGGGGCAAGAACCCCGACGACAACATCATCTATTTCCCCCTCCAGACGTTTAAGAAGATCCACCCCGAGCTGAAGGACCACTGGGTCAGCGTGAAGGCTGACTCCCATGCCAGTGTGGACATCGTGAAGGACGAGATCCGGGAAGTCCTCAGACGGCGGAGGCACGTTCGCTTCAATCAGGCCGACAACTTCGCCATCTTCACGCCAGACGCGCTGTCAGATCTATGGGGACAGCTTACGGGCGGAATCTTCATCTTTATGTTCGCGGTGTCAAGCGTGGGCCTGATGGTTGGCGGCGTAGGAGTGATGAACATCATGCTGGTCTCTGTCACCGAGAGGACCCGCGAGATCGGAATTCGCAAAGCTATCGGTGCGACCAAGAGAAATATTCTCTTCCAGTTCACCTTGGAGGCGATCACCCTGTGTGCGATGGGTGGGATGATTGGCATCATCATCGGCGGCCTGATCACTTGGGCGATTCGGGCGTCGTTTCACTCGCTTCCCGCAACGATGTCGATATTCTGGACCGTTCTGGCTTTCAGCGTTTCTTGCTCCATCGGCCTGCTATTCGGGATTTACCCAGCATGGAAGGCCGCGAACCTGGACCCGATTGAGGCCTTAAGATACGAGTAGGCAATGGTGAGTCGATCATTCCTCGGTTGCAAACGTGAACTTCATTATGGTCGGCCATCAACTGTGGTGATTTCCTGCATCCAATCGATGGCGCTTTTCTCGATGTCTCTCGACCTTCTCTTCAAAATCTGAGTCAACATGCAGCGTTACATTTGTATTCATTGCCACTTCTACCAGCCGCCGCGCGAGAATCCGTGGCTGGAAACGGTGGAAGTTCAAGATTCGGCGTACCCGTTTCACGACTGGAACCAGCGCATCACCGCCGAGTGTTACGCTCCAAACTCCGCTTCGCGCATTCTCGACGCTGAAGGTCGTATCGCGAGAATCACCAACAACTATTCGAAAATCAGTTTCAATTTCGGGCCCTCCTTGCTCTCATGGATGCAGGAGCAGGAGCCGGAGGTCTATCGCGCCATTCTCGATGCCGACCGGCTGAGCCAGGAGAGATTTTGCGGACACGGCTCTGCGATCGCTCAGGTGTACAACCATATGATCTTGCCGCTCGCAAACGAGCACGATCGTTACACGCAGGTTCGCTGGGGCATTCAGGATTTTCAGCACCGGTTCGGACGCATGCCAGAGGGCATGTGGCTGGCCGAGACCGCCGTCGATCTCCCGACGTTAGATGTCATGGCGCAGCTCGGCATTAAGTTCACCATCCTTTCTCCCTATCAGGCTTGGCGCTTCCGCCGAATCGGTGCTCGTGCTTATCGTGACGCAACCGGCGGCAAGATCGATCCTAGTCGTGCGTACATCGTTCGCTTGCGGGAAGGCCGCAGCATCACTGTTTTTTTCTACGACGGGCCCATCTCGCAAGCGGTCGCCTTCGAGAAACTGCTGAATAGTGGCGAGGAATTTGCCCATCGTCTCGCGGGCGGATTTTCCGATGCTCGCGATTGGCCCCAACTGATGCACATCGCCACCGATGGCGAGAGTTACGGACATCATCACCGCCACGGCGATATGGCGCTCGCATACGCGCTGCAGTACATCGAAGAGCGCGGAATCGCGCAGCTCACCAATTACGGCGAGTACCTTGAGAAACGTCCGCCTGAGCACGAGGTGCAGATCATCGAGAACAGCGCCTGGAGCTGTTCTCACGGTGTTAGCCGCTGGCGTGAGAATTGCGGGTGTAGCGGGGGCGGTGGTCCGGGTTGGAACCAGAACTGGAGAGCTCCGCTGCGTGAAGCGCTTGACTGGCTGCGTGACAACGGGATCCCGTTCTATGAGCAACGAGCCTCTGCATTCTTTAGCGACGCTTGGAAGGCCCGAAACGATTACGTCCGCGTGATCCTCGACCGCTCGCCGGAGAACCTGGCCCTCTTCTTCGCCGAGAATGCTTCCCGCCCACTCTCTCTCGAAGAGCGCGTGGCAGCGCTCGAACTGCTCGAAATGCAGCGACACGCGATGCTGATGTACACCAGCTGCGGCTGGTTCTTCGACGAGATCTCCGGGATTGAGACCGTACAGGTGATTCGGTACGCCGGACGCGTAATCCAGTTGCTTCAGAAGCTCGATCCAGCGCTGGGGGAACAGATCGAAGCCGGTTTTCTCGATCGCTTGCGGCAAGCCAAGAGCAATCTACCGGAACATGGAGACGGTGCCGAGATCTACATTAAGACAATCAAGCCCAGCGCTGTGGGATTGGAGCAGGTCGGTGCGCACTACGCAATCAGCTCCATATTCGAGACGGGTGCGGCGAAGTACTGCTACAGCATCGAGCCAACCGATTATCAAACCACGATCTCCGGGCGCATGCAGCTTGCAGTCGGCACAGCTCGAGTGTGCTCGCGCATTACTCAAGAATCTGAACAGATCACTTTCGCTGTGCTGCACATGGGCGATCACACGCTCAGCGCCGGCGTGAGGCGGTACGCCGACGAGCAGACGTATTCCTCGACCGTGCAGGAGTTGCACCGGGCTTTCTCACGCGCCGATATTCCCGCCGTCATTCGAGTACTCGATAGTCACTTCGGAGGCGCAACCTATTCCCTGAAATCGCTTTTCCGCGACGAGCAGCGCCGGATCATGGACCACATCCTCGAATCCACGTTGCAGGAAGCCGAAGCCAGTCTACGCGCCATCTACGAGCATCACGCACCCCTGATGCGTTTTCTTTCTGACGTGAACTCGCCCCGTCCCAAGGCTTTGGCGGTCGCGGCTGAGTTCGTCCTCAACGCCTCGCTCCGTCGGGCATTTGCACAGGAATTCCTTGATTTACAAGAGGTGCGGGCTTTGCTGGAACAAGCCCTTGTGGAAGGCGTGCAACTCGATTCCGCCGGACTAGCTTACTCGGTGCAGCGGAAGCTCAACGGTCTGATGGAGCATTTGCGCAAACATCCGCACAATCTTGGATTACTGCACAAGATCCGTTCCCTGGTTGACCTTATTCAGGAACTGCCTTTTACAGTCAACCTATGGCGCGTAGAAAACCTCTACTACGATATGGCGAGAAGGACCTACCCCGATCTGCTCACCACAGGTAGTGTCGCCGAAGAGTGGATCCAAGAATTTCTTGAACTCGGACGCAAGCTGCGTATCCGGGTAGAAGATGTCCCGTCACGGCAGTTGGCCCACGTTGGCTGATTGCAAAGCGCAATCGGAGGTGCTGTGTGGATCTGCGCAACCGCTTCGACCTCAATCTCTCTCCTCGATCTAAAAAAATAATTGCCGGCGCCACGGCAGTCACCGCCGGAGGCTTTCTGCTCGGAGCCGCTGCCGCAGCACTGGCGGGAACAGCTCTCTATCGCCGCGCGCGTCCTCGATTCTCGTTGAGAGGCAAGGTCGTATTTATTGCCGGGGGATCCCGCGGCCTGGGCCTGGCGCTCGCTGAAGAATTTGCTCGCCACGGAGCACAGATCGCCATTTGCGCTCGTAATCAGGAGGAACTTGATCGCGCCCGTCCCATGATCGAAGCTCAGGGTGCGACTAGCGTGCGTACATACGCCTGTGACCTCTCCGATCGCGAGCAGGTTGAGAATATCGTTCGACAAATCCAGGACGATTTCGGCGGAATCGATGTGCTCGTAAACAATGCCAGCATTATAGGAGTTGGGCCGATCGAAAATCAGACACTCGGCGACTTCGAATACGCGATGAAGAACAACTTCTGGAGCCAGGTGTATGCAACGCTCGCCGCATTGCCCGAGATGCGCCGGCGCGGCGAGGCTCGCGTGGTGAACATCACCTCGATTGGCGGCAAAGTTTCCGTACCTCATCTGCTGCCTTACTGCTGCTCCAAGTTTGCTGCCGTCGCGTTTTCTGAGGGCCTGCGCTCCGAGTTGGCGAAGACCGATTTGAAAGTAGTCACCGTCGCTCCCGGGCTTATGCGCACCGGATCGCACATCAATGCGGAGTTCAAGGGCAAGCACAAACAGGAATTTACTTGGTTCAGCTTGAGCGGAACCAATCCCATGTTCTCCATCAACGTGAGCCGCGCGGCCAAACAGATCGTTGATGCGACTATCATCGGACGCGCCGAACTGATCATCACCTGGCAGGCAGAATTGCTGGCCCGCTTCCACGGCATTGCTCCGGGACTTACAACGGACATTCTTGGGCTTGTGAATCGGACTCTGCCCAGTGCAGGCGAATCCGATGACAAGAAAACCGGTAAAGAGAGTCATAACATCGTGACAAAGTCTCCGCTGACCGCGCTCGGTGAGATGGCGGCAAATCGCTACAACCAGAAGCCCGCATAGCCAAGTTGTTGCCCGCAGCGGCAGGAGATGGCGCTATCGAGGGCGGCACGGCACGCTTTGCCGCTCATCTCAACCAGCAAAAGAGAAAGGAGAATACATGCCATCTGCAAGCAGAGTGACCACCGACCATGAAGAGATTCGGAGATGGGCAGAAGAGCGTAACGGCCGTCCTTCGCATGTTAGGCGCACCGGCAAGAGTGAGGATCCGGGGATTTTGCGCATCGACTTCCCGGGCTATTCGGGCGAAAACTCGCTCGAGGAGATTTCCTGGGACGAATGGTTTGACAAGTTTGACGAGCGTGGCTTGGCGCTGCTCTTCCAGGAAACCACTGCCAACGGCCAACGCAGCAACTTCAACAAGATTGTGAGCCGCGAAACCGCACAGCAGGCACAATCGCGCGAGCATCGAGGCAGTTCCCGCACCGGCGGAGGCTCCACCAGCGCACGCAGTCGCAGTGGCTCGCGCAGCGGGACACGTTTCCGCAGTCGCAACCGCAGTGAAGGTCGCGCATCCTCCAAGTCCACAATCTCGAGCGGTTCATCCCGCGGAAGCGTCAGCTCGACGCGCTCTTCATCCACGCGAACCTCCGGCTCGAGCGCCAGGAAATCGAGTTCTCGCGGAAGATCCGGCGAGACCGGCACTCGTACCTCGCGCGGAAGCAGCGCCCGTCGTAGCAGCTCCGGAGCCAGATCGTCGAGCTCCCGTGGAACTTCGTCGAAGCGCAGCAATGCGGGCGGCAAACGAGGGTCCCAAGCTTCGGGCCGCAGTTCGCGAAAGATAAACGCTCGCGGAGCTCGAAGCAGTTCTTCAACCCGTCGGGCCGCGTGAGCAGGCGCGTTGCTAGCGCCAAATACGCAGGTGGTGAGCCGAATCCTCCCGACTTACCACCTGTTCCGGTGGAAGAACCCTCCGCAGACGGAAACCGATCCTCCAGCCCCGGTGCGAGAGCCTGAGCGACGCCACCTATGACGCGCTAGAATCGACGAAGACATCATTGCTTCGGACCTGACACAAACTGATTGCCGGCGATTGCGTATCGCAAGGGCAGATCCGCAGACTTAGTAATTCCTACTCGCGCACTCTCCACGATTGACTCTGGACGCCACCCCTCGTCCGCAATCTTCAATCCCGAATCACTCTCAAACAGCGGCGCGCCGTTCAAAGCCGCTCGAGTGATCTGTAGCGCCTCACATAGCCTGCCCGGCCCACTCGTCAGCAATCGCATTCCGGCTACAGACCGGAGACGCTCGCGCGAGATTACCCGAGCGTCGGCCATCAGCTCGGTTCCTTCCATCGGCTCGATTGCCCGCAAGAGCACGCATCCGGCATCTCCCTCCGGCATGCAGGAGAAATTCAGGCAGTAATACATTCCGTAGATGAAGTACACGTAAGCGTGTCCTGGCGGCCCGAATATAACTTCGTTGCGGGCGGTTTTTCCGGCTGCGGAATGTGCCGCCAGGTCTCCTTCGCTGAGATACACTTCGACCTCGACGATGCGGCCGGAAAGCCGTTTCCTGCTGTGCCCAGAGGCCAATGTCCGAACGAGAGTTTTGCCCAGCAGCTCTCGTGCTACGATTCGCGGGTCATGCACGTAGAAGCTCTGCGGCAGGATTCGTTCGCCGTTTCGTGATTGGCCATCTGTCGCGCGACTTGTTTTCTTCTGCAGCACAGGCAGTTACGTTTTAGATTACAGGTTTCCGTAAATCTCGAAATTCACTCCACAATGGCATTCAGCCACACACGTCGAAAAAAACTGATCGGAGGACTCTTATGAAAAAAGTCAGGTTTGGGTTAGCCCTCGTGATTGCGTCCGCATTCATGTTGCCCGTCCATGCGGCGACCATTCCCGGAGGTACACACGTCACCGTTCGCACCGGATCCTCACTGTCGTCTGCCAGCGCCCGTTACGGTCAGACAATCGATTGCTCGGTTGCGCGCGACGTCGTGGTGAAAGGCGAGACCGTCGCCAAAAGAGGCGATCCGGCAAAGTGCCGAGTAAGCGCAGCCAAGTCCAGCGGACGCCTGCATGCCCCGGGGATCCTATCCCTTCGCCTTGCATCTGTGAATGGGGAGTCAGTCTCGACGATCTCACATACCTTTCGCGGCAAGAATCACAAGAAGAGCAACATAACCAAGATCGGCGGCGGAGCGGCTGCCGGTGCTCTGATCGGCGGCCTGGCCGGCGGAGGTAAGGGTGCCCTCATCGGAAGCGCTGCGGGCGCAGGAGCCGGAACCGGCGTTGCCTATGCCACCGGTAAGGAAGAAGCGGTTGTCCCAGCCGAGACGGCGATCACGTTTACCGTGACCGGAGCTTCAGCGGCATCGCGTCGTCATCGCTAATCTGATTCTGGAGAGGAAAAAGGCCGGGCAATTCCCGCCCGGCCTCTTCTTTGCTTGTGACAAACTCAAATCATCTGCCGACGATGTAATGCGCCGAGCGCCCACGCCGCGTTCTCTCTCGCATGCGGCTCAGGAGACGTGATCAGCGTCTTGATAAGCGCATCGGTGGACGACCTGCCGATGTTGACGAGCGCCGCAGCCGCTTCCTGCCCGACAGTCAGACTCGATACCTCATCCAAGGCAGACCTCCGATAGGTGGCGGCATTGATGCGCGTTTGATCGCCGAGGGCCGCGATCAGCGCCGGAATCGCGCGCTCAGCGGCCGTGCCGCGACTGCCCAGCCAATAAGCGGCAGCCGCCTTCTGCCGCGCCTCTTTGGACTTCAATAACGTTATGTGACGGTTGACATTGGCTTCAAAATCGCGGGAGCTCGTTCCTTGCTCACGCGCGCCAAAACCGCAAAAAAGGACCAGCCCAGTGAACAGGGCCGAGAAGAGGATGGCATCTCTGTATCGCCTCATTTGGGGTGAACCTCGCAAGCCGACTGCTAAGCAACTATACGCAAATTGATTGCCGACAAGTTCCAGGTGTAAGTCTTTGATTTCACAGGTAGCCGCTGCCGGCCCCTGCTGACATGGCCGCTCAAGGTTGGGACGAACTGTTCGGAAGCGGAATGAAAACGCTTTGCACTACGAAGCCCGGAGCCGGACGGCCTCTCTCCGTTTCCAGGAGTGAATGTGGAGGCTGGGCACCCTGTCCCGCGTTTTTTCATGGGTTGCACGCCGAAGCCCTGTTTTGGGGCACCCTGAAGGAGGACTTGACTTCTCGTGACATATGCAAGCGATTGAATGTAATGGGTTATCTTTAAGCTAGCAGGTATTGACAACAATACACTCATATTTTATGCTTCTTTTGCGCTAACTAATGCATCCAAAGCGCGTGGGCCGAACCAGAGCGGCCCAGATTCCTAAAGACACTCGTTTGGAGGCAAATCACTATGATTATCTCTCGTTGGGACCCCTTCCGTGAGCTTGCGACTTTGCAGAACCGCGTCAACAGCATCTTCCAGGACTACACCCGTGGCCAGGAAGAGCTGAACACCAGCAGCTTCGTGCCCGCTGTGGACGTATATGAGGACGAGCACAAAGTCACGTTGAAGCTTGAAGTGCCTGGCGTGAATCAGGACGACGTCGATATCCGCGTCGAAAACAATGTCCTCACCATCGGGGGCGAGCGCAGGTTCGAGAAGGAAGAGAAAGAAGAAAACTTCCACCGTATCGAGCGGCGTTATGGCAGCTTTTCGCGTTCGTTCACGCTGCCGAACACGATCGACACCGAGAACATCAAGGCCAATTACGATCAGGGCGTTCTCAAAATCGAACTCGGCAAGCGCGCAGAAGCCAAGCCGAAGCAGATCAAGGTGAACATCGGTAGTAACAAGGCAATCGGGAAGACCGTCGAAGGCAGCAACAAAGAGAGCAAGACCGCGACGGCAGCATAAATCCTTTGACATCGACGAGCGTCAATCGGGAGACGGGCCTCAGCGGCAAGTCTCCCTTTATTTTTGCCTGGTCGCGCTGAGCTGGACAGAGTGCCGCTTCAGCGGCACGACCGAAAGTAGCCCACCGTACACCGAGGCTCCTGACCGCTGGCGGAGTAAAAACAGAAACGGGCAGCACTAAAAACATCTTTTCACGCGTCTCACGGCGCATCATTTGAAGCTAAGGAAACATTATGGCAATTCGCTGGGACAAACTAACGCTGAAGTCACAGGAAGCAATACAGCGGGCGGGTGAACTGGCCGCCGAAAATGGCAACCCTGAGCTGCTTCCCATTCATCTGCTAGCAGCCTTGCTCGAGGACAAGGAAGGCATTGTTGTGCCTGTTCTCCGGCGAATTGGGGCTGCACCGGAACAGTTGTTGAGCGCTGCTCAGGCGGAAATCAGCCGTCTGCCGAAAGTCTCAGGCGAATCGGCGCAACCCAATACGTCGGCCGCTCTACAGAAGGTGATGGACGCTGCGTTCAAGCAGGCTGACAACTTCAAAGACGAGTACGTCTCATCAGAGCACTTGCTGCTGGCACTTTCGCAGCTTTCAAACGATCCGGCGCAGCGTCTGCTGACCGGCGCTGGCGCCACTCACAATGCAATCCTGCAAGCGCTCACTGCTGTGCGAGGATCGCAGAAAGTAACTGACCAGAATCCCGAGGTCAAGTATCAGGCGCTGGAGCGCTACGCTCGCGACCTGACTGAGCTCGCGCGTAAAGGCAAGCTCGATCCGGTGATCGGACGCGGCGAGGAAATCCGCCGCGTGATCCAGGTGCTATCGCGCCGGACGAAGAACAATCCCGTGCTGATTGGCGAACCCGGAGTCGGCAAGACTGCAATCGTCGAGGGACTCGCCCGCCGCATCATCTCTGGCGATGTGCCTGAAATATTGAAGAACAAGC
>CAZLIE010000091.1:0-17338 GCA_964559345.1 uncultured Terriglobales bacterium | reverse complement strand
CACGCCGCCAGCGTTGATTCTGAGCCAGGATCAAACTCTCGTTTGAAACCTGATGCACACCCTCAGACGGAAGCAGGAGGGCTGTGCAAAGCCGTCCCGCGCTCGAAAGGCAGGACAGCATTTACATTGTGAGATCGCTCGAACTTGCAGCTCGATGCGTTTCCAGACTAGCCCTGCTCTCACGAGCAGACTAGCCATCTCACGACTGGCACGTTCAACCTGTTGTCAAAGACCAAAACCGCAATCCGCCTGAGCGGTGCGTTTCAGTCGAACCCGCCGCGCATCTGCACGACGTGTCCTCGAAACTTGTGCATCTCCACAGTCGCTTCCGACCACTAGAGACGAACCTTTCAAACATACCGCAGCTCTCTTTGGGATGTCAACCCGCAGCGTTGATTAATCGCGCCGATGTTGACTTGGGTGGTGCTCGTCCGCACGAGACGACACATCATCCACTGCAAAGGAACTGCTAAAGATCATTACGGAGGTCGTTGCGACCTGCAAAACCCTTCAGAGCCGGGTCCCACTCATTTGAGTGATTGCTCTGAACCGCCCCAGCCTTGGCGCCGAGGCCGCCTTTTTATCGGCTTTCTATCAGATGTCCCAGGGAGCCCAAGGATTCAAGAATCTGCTTTGGTCTCAACCCGGTCGCTGACTGCCAACCGTTATCGTCGAGTTCTGTTATACCAAGCAGCCCCACCGCGCGCAACCCCTTGGACAGCTTTTAGGAGTCTTTTTGATGTGGATCGCTGTTCAAAAGTCGCGAGGACTGTGCAATACGCCCTGGCAGCGTTGCATCGTCGAGCCACTCAGTCGCCTAGCGCCACAAAGATGGTGCGACTGAGCATGGCCGTGCAGCCCACAACCTGCTCTGATCGGTGCACCTTTCCTTCATTCCGACTCGATCCCTACTTCTCTTTCACTTGGACCGAGGCCCGAGTCGTCTCCCAGTCGATATTCAGAGTGGCAGAGTCCGCGCCCGTCTTTTCCAGAGTGATCGTGAATTGCTCAACCGATTGCGGCAACTTCGCTGTATGCATGTCCACGCGCGCGAGATCTTGAGCCTGCTCGTAGTCCGTGCCCCACTGACCGGTTTGCTTGTTGATGATCAGCTTCCACGATCCCGCAGACGGAACAGTGTAGAGGGTGTAATTGCCTGCCGGGATTGGCGTGCCGCCAATCCCGAGATCGGCATCGGTGCTCAGCGATGTAGCTTCGTTCGCTCCGGTCCGCCACACCTGATCGTAGGGAACTAGGCCGCCATAAATTCTTCTACCCTTCACGGACGGACGGCTGTAATTGATCGTGACCTTCTTGCCATCGGCGAATGCGATCTGCGCCGTGCCCGGAGGGCTTGGGCGTTTGCTCTTGTCCTGCTGTGCGGCGATACCCAAAGTAGTGAAGATCACTAACATCAGCGCGGTTACCTGCTTTGTCATTGCACGATCTCCTCGGAGGTGCTCAGTTGCGATCAGTAGAACCCGCTCTCAAACTGATCGCCAAAATCGGATCATCTTATCGCATACTCGCAAAAGATGGATTGGGACCACTCACTTCCGTTCTCGCCTGAGCGCAGCGCCGACATCATTGCCTCACTGCCCGAGAGCTCCGCCGTATTCCAGCTCAGAGGCGCGGATACTGCGGCAGAGCCGTACATCAACAAGACTGCAAACCTGCGAAAGCGGCTCGACCGGTTGCTCTCGCCAGCATCGCCGGACAGCAAGCGTCTGAACCTCAGCGAGGCCACCACTTCGATCGATTACACGCTGACCGGCTCCGATTTCGAGAATCGGCTCCTGCTGTACCACGCGATGAAGACAAGGTTCCCGCATTCGTATCGCAAGCGTATGAAGCTGATCCCTGCCCCTCTGGTGAAGATCGGATGGGAGAACAATTATCCCCGGGCGTACTTCACCCGCCGGCTGGGCAAGGGTTCATCGAACATCTACTACGCACCATTCGCTTCGAAGTCAGCGGCGAACAAGTTTCTGAACGATGCACTTGACCTGTTCAAGTCGCGGCGGTGCACGTTCAACATCCATCCTGATCCGAGCTTTCCCGGCTGCATTTACTCGGAGATGCACATGTGCCTGGCGCCCTGCTTCGCCGGGTGCACCGATGACGAGTACCGCGCCGAAGTGTCGCGTGTACAGGAGTACCTTGACACGCGCGCCGGATCACTGGTTGCGCAACTCGAGGCCGAACGCGACAACGCTTCCAAGCAACTCGAGTTTGAGCAAGCGGCCGCGCTGCACGCCAAGATCGAGAAAGCCAAGGCGCCCTGGAGCGGGGTGCCCGAGATCGTCGGGCGCATCAGGGACTTGCACGCGGTCATTGTGCAGCGTTCCGCATTGCCGGACCATGTTGCACTGTTCGAATTCCGCGACGGACTGTTCTACGGGCCAGTGCAATTCAACACTCAAGGCATGCTGCATCCCAATCCATCCGCGGGATCGACGTCGTTATTCGCCCATCCGCACATGGCAGAACCAGTGCCACTGGGGGACTCCGCGCCGACTTCGGGCGGCAAGCCGAAGCCTCAGAATCTCGAAGCTCGAGTCAGAGACCTGCTCTCCAGCATTCACAGCCGTCAGCCGCTGCCCCCCGAAGAGGTCACCGACCATCTCGCGTTATTAAAGCGCTGGTACTACCAGAGGAACCATAAAGGCGAGATATTTATGACCCACTCGGGCGAGCTTCCAGTGCGGAGAATTGTCCGAGGGATCTCGCGTGTGTTTCGCGGCGAGGTTGAAGAAGTCCCTGCGCAGCGTGCGGTGGAAGAGTCAATCGATTCTCAAAGCAGTTAATGCTGGTCCGCTGACCGTCCCGTGCATTCTCCTACTAGCTCGAACCACGAATGCGTCCATAACAATGCCGGGAACTCGGCGAGCGAATCGATGAGCTGATTCCCACGAACAACACCTCATTGGCAGATACACCGCATCGCTCCAGCACAAATCGGAAGAATGCAAGATCGGGCTTGCGGCATCCAGCGTCGATAGACGTCACCACCCAACTGAAGAAGCGGCCAATGCCGCCGGCATCAAGCAGGGCTCGAACTTCGGCCTCGCGCGCCGATGCAGTGTTAGACCACGCCGCCACTGGCAAATCCATCTGCCGCAGTACTTCCAAGATGTGCGGCATGGTGTGCACTGGAGGCACGAGAGTAGCGGCGTCAACCTTTTCGTCGATCCGAAGGCTATCAGCTTGAGTTTTGAATCGCTATTCGCAATCACAAGACCAGTGAAACGATGGCCTTCTCCACCTCCGGCCAGGCCTTCGACTGGGGATCGATGACGTCAAAGTGTCCCGCCTTTTGCAGTTCAAGCAGTCTGACTTCTTCCTGTTTCAGACGCTTTTGAGCCACATAATCACGGCTCATCTCGACTGGAACCGTGTCATCCAGCGCTCCATGGATGAGTAGCTGCCCGGTGCCAATGTCCAACTCTGACGGAGAAGCTTCATGATAATGCTCCGGAACCTTCTCCGGCGGGCCGCCGAGGAACTCGGCAACTGCGTCATGGCTGAGATGGAGGTCGTAGGCGCGCCTCAGATTCACGACTCCGGCAAGCGAACATGCCGCATGCATCGAATTTTGGTGTGCGGCGAGCGCAAGGGCAAGCTGGCCGCCGGCAGAGTGACCTATAACTATCAATCGCTTCACATCAATTGGGCACTTGACGGCAAGCTGTCGCAGAAACTGAAATGCGGAAGTAACGTCTTCGAAGCTCCCCGGCCAGCCGCCTCCGGGATTTCCGACGCGCCGATACTCGACATTCCACGTCAACATTCCGGCTTTCGTCAGTGCGGCGCATAGAAAACCGGTATGTGCGAGATCGTATTTTGCCCTCCAGAATCCGCCATGAATAAACATTGCGGCGGGAAACGGTCCCTTGCCCTTTGGCCGGCGGAGGTCGCCGAAATTGGATTCTCCACTCCCGTAGTGCAGGCGTACATCGGCTAGCGGCGGATTGTCCGTTAAGATGTGCTCGCTATTCTGCATGTACCGACGAGCATATTAGCCGCTTTGCGTACTGTTGCTGTCGAGAGGCGAAACTTTTGTGTCCAGAAACAGTTCTTGACAGTCTAACCATCGCCTGGGTGAAAAGCTGCTAACTTAAGAACAGGGCGGGAACCGGCCTTCCTTTCTTTCAGGTAGATATGGGCCACGAAGCTTCAGAATTCGCGCAATTCCTCATCCGGCACGGCAACTCAGTAATCTTTTTCTGGGTAATGGCTGAGCAGGCAGGAGTTCCTCTGCCATCGCTTCCGTTGCTGTTGGCCGCAGGCGCGCTTAGCGCCGAGGGAAAAGTAAGCTTCCAAGTGCTTCTTCTGCTGACGATGGCAGGCGCTGTAATCAGCGACATGATGTGGTATCAGCTCGGTCGCGCGAAGGGCGGACGCATTCTCAGTCTGCTCTGCCGCATCTCTCTCGAACCCGATTCGTGCGTCAAGAACACAGAAAATCTGTTCATGAAGCGCGGTGCGAGCTCGCTGCTGGTGTCCAAATTCGTTCCGGGATTGAATACGGTAGCGCAGCCTATGGCGGGCATTGTGCGCCTATCCTTGCCGAAGTTCATCCTGTTTGACTGGGCGGGGACGCTGATCTGGGCCGGCACGGTTCTGACCGTAGGCCGCATTTTTCATCATCAGGTTGAAGACGTACTCTCGTTTATACGACGCTCCGGTGCATCTTTGCTGCTAGTTGCCGTTGCCGCAGCCACTGTTTGGATTGCTTATAAGTACATCCAACGCTGGCGGTTCCTGCACAGACTGCGGATCTCACGCATCTCTCCGGCAGCGCTGAAAGCTGAAATCGAGCGCGGAGATGAGCCGGTAATCGTCGATTTGCGGAGTGAATTCGGTCTGGATGACGAATCGGTGCAGATTGCCGGCGCATTGCGCTTCACGCCGGAGGACTTGGAGGTGCGCCATGACGAGATCCCACGCGATCGCGACATCATTCTTTACTGTACTTGACCGAACGAAGCGACCAGCGCCCGGGCGGCGCTGCAACTACACAGACGCGGGATTCGGCGCGTTCGACCGCTTTTGGGCGGGCTCGATGGGTGGATGGCGGCCGGTTATCCGGTGGAGAAGATCGTAGTGGCTGGAAAAGCGACCGCTTAATGCGCTTTCCGGCTGGCTCGGAACATTTCTAACGCTACTAGCAAGAACAGCATATCCCTCGCTTTGCTCTGGTTGACGATTTCTTAGGTCTGGGCACTATTCCTGACGTTGATAAAACCGTTTCTTGATCTCCCATAAAACAGAAAAGGCGGCCGAATTTTGGCCGCCTTTTCGTTTCTGATTTGCCTTTACGCGGGAGAAGGACGGCTGCCTGGAGCCAAGCCTGGGTTTCTGGACGGCTCCGGCTTCAGCACCTGCTGCACTCCACCATCGTTTCCACCTGCCGGAGCCAGCTTTACTGGGGGCAATTCCTGGCCTTCAATGATCAGTTTGACTTCATTGGCGTCCAGAACTTCGCGCTCAAGCAAGGCCGCAGACATTCGGTGCATGATGCCCTGGTGCCCCGAAAGGATCTGTACTGCCGACTGATAGCCCGCATCCACCAACGCGCGGACTTCTTTGTCGATCAGTTGGGCAGTTTCTTCGCTGAAATCGCGGTGCTGATTGATCTCGCGACCGAGGAATATCTGCTCTTCCTTCTTGCCAAACGTGATCGGACCGAGCGAACTCATGCCGAATTCGCACACCATGCGGCGCGCGAGATCGCTGGCTTGCTCGATATCGTTGCCGGCTCCGGTCGTCATCTGCTGCAAAAAGATCTCTTCAGCGACGCGGCCGCCCATCATGATGGCCAAACGCGTCTCCAGATAGTCCTTCGTGTAGGTGTGTTTGTCATCAATCGGAAGCTGCATGGTGACGCCCAACGCCATTCCGCGCGGGATAATCGTGACCTTGTGCAGCGGATCCGAGTGGTCGCGCATGGCCGCAACCAGCGCGTGACCGGCTTCGTGATAGGCCGTGACTTTCTTTTCGTGGTCGCTGAGCAGCATGGATTTGCGCTCCGCGCCCATCAGGACCTTGTCTTTTGCCAGCTCGAAGTCATACATGTACACGGCTTTGCGGTTCTGGCGAGCCGCATTCAGCGCCGCTTCGTTGACCATATTGGCCAGATCGGCGCCCGAAAAGCCCGGTGTACCGCGTGCCAGGATCGAAAGATCGACATCATCCCCGATGGGAATCTTGCGGGTGTGGACGCGAAGGATCTCTTCGCGGCCGCGAACATCGGGTCTTGCCACCACAACCCGGCGATCGAAGCGTCCGGGACGCAGCAATGCTGGATCGAGAACGTCGGGACGGTTGGTTGCAGCGATCAAAATCACGCCTTCGTTAGACTCAAACCCGTCCATTTCGACCAGCAATTGATTGAGGGTTTGCTCGCGTTCGTCGTGTCCGCCGCCCAGTCCAGCGCCACGATGGCGTCCGACAGCGTCGATTTCGTCGATGAAAATGATGCACGGAGCGTTTTTCTTACCCTGTTCAAACAGGTCGCGGACACGGCTGGCGCCCACGCCAACGAACATTTCCACGAAGTCCGAGCCGGAAATTGAGAAGAAAGGCACGTTGGCTTCGCCAGCAACCGCGCGCGCAAGCAGCGTCTTACCGGTTCCGGGAGGCCCTACCAGCAGCACGCCCTTGGGGATGCGGCCGCCTAATTTCTGGAATTTCTGCGCCTCGCGCAGGAATTCAATGATTTCTTTCAGCTCTTCTTTGGCTTCATCTACGCCCGCCACATCCTTGAATGTGACCTTTTTCTGTTGCATCGACAGCAAACGAGCACGGCTCTTGCCGAAACTCAGGGCCTTATTGCCGCCCGTCTGCATCTGCCGGATCATGAAAAACCACAATGCAGCGAACAGAATCAGAGGCGATAGGTTCAATAAATAGGTCGGCCAGCCGTTTCCAGAGGTATCTTTCATCGTGACAGACACGCCTTTGTCACGGAGTTCCTTGAACATATCCGGATCATTCGCGGGAACAATGGTGTGGAAACCGCTGTTGCTGTTCTTAAATTTGCCGTGAACGTCGGTTGCAGCGATCACTACCTCGCCCACATCGCCAGCATCCACCTTCTGCAGGAAGGCTGAAAACGGCAATTCTTGCTCTTTAGCGCCCGTTCCGCCGGCCTGTACGACCTTCCAAAGCAGCACTCCTGACAGCAATATGACCAGCCAGAACGCTACTGTTTTAACAGTTGAATTCACTCTCACTCCTAAAACCTTTCCTTACATTCCTCTTTTGAGAATCCGAAACCCGCATCTTGCCACGTAAACCGGTCAAATTGAGGCCAGAAAGAGGAGCTGGAGGACACAGCTCCATGTGCTTAGATGCCGAAGCAGAGATTTTGACCCGCCCCACAGTAAAATTGTATCTGGTTTCCGCCAAGTAAGTTGATCGAAAGTAGTCCAGCTATCCTGTCTTTACAATCCATTAGACCCCGGAGGACTGATTAAGGTCATCACGGAAGGCCAAAAAGCGGCCAACAGGCGTAGGAAAAGAGTTCCATCAAGGCTCACAAGTGTTCCGATGGGGGGCCTTCTGCGGCCGAAAATGGTCGCCATTTTCGGCCGGAGTCAAAGGAATAAACGGTTCAGGACGCCCGGCTGCCATCGGGAATTGTTGAACTTTGAGTTCTTGCGTTTTGAGGTCTTGATTTGAAAATCAAAATTCGAAAGTTCAACACTCACAATTTGCTCCTCTAGGCCAGTTCTAATTCCTGAGCTCTGAATTGTGGAGTTCTGACTTCTTGATTTGAAAATTCAAAATTCAACACTCGCAATTCGCCCTCACTCGTTGGAGCGTCGTTGAAACAACTTCACCTGACGAGTCGTGGGACTCTTTGTAGAGAACCTGATCCGTTGTCCCTTAGCTGACGCCGATGCTTTCCTCGACCACTTTGCCGTCGAAGAGATGAATTGTTCGCTCGGCGTGGCGGGCGAAGCGCTCGTCGTGCGTCACCATGCAGATGGTGGCTCCTTCGCGATGCAGTTGTTGCAACAGTTCCATCACGGCTTCGCCGTTGCGGGAGTCGAGGTTTCCAGTCGGCTCGTCGGCCAGCAGGATGGAGGGTTTACCTGCGAGCGCGCGCGCTACGGCTACACGCTGCTGCTGACCGCCGGAGAGCTGTGATGGATAGTGTCGCATGCGATGCGACATCCCGACCTTTTCCAGCGCTCCATGGACTCGTTCTTTGCGGTCCACGGCAGACATCTTGCGATACGTCAATGGCAGTTCGACGTTTTCATACACGGTGAGATCGCCGATGAGGTTGAAGCTCTGAAAGATGAATCCGATTTCCTGATTGCGAATGCGCGCGCGGTCGGCGAAGTCGAGGCTCTGCACCGGCTTGTTATTCAGCATGTAGGTGCCGTCTGTGGGAGTGTCGAGCAGGCCGATTATCGACAGCAGCGTGGATTTGCCGCAACCTGATGGACCCGCCATGGAGACGTATTCGCCTTCGCGGATCTCCAGGTGAATGCCGGCTAGGGCATGCGTCTCCACTTCATCGGTGTAGAAGATCTTAGTTACGTTCTCTAGTTGGATCAGCGGCCTGCCATTGCTGCGCTGCATGTATGCTCCTAGTCCCCGGATTAATCATTTCTGTTCGGATACTGCGTCTGCTACTACTCGAGCCGGATGCGATCCACGTTGTCCCAACGCGACATGTCGGACAAGATCACCTGGTCGCCATCCTTGATTCCATCAAGAATTTGGACTGCGTTTACTGAACTCTTGCCTAGCTTTACAGTGGTGCGAGTTGCGCCCTTTCCGTCTGGATCAAGCTTGAACATGCTGACGGTGCTGTTTTCCTGACCAAAGGCAGGACGCCCCACATACAGCACGTTGGCCAAACGATCGAGATCGATAGTGCCATCGACGCTCAGATCAGGACGCGCACCTTGCGGCAACTGCCCATCGAGCTTTACGTCAACGGTGACGGTTCCGTTCAACACTGCAGGGTCGATACGCATCACCGTTCCCTGAATGATCCCGTTATGCGTGTCGATGGATGCCGGCTGCCCAAATGTGATGTCCTTGGCCTGCGTTTCTGCAATCTTCAGCTCGGCCTTCAAATGGGTTGGCTGCGCCACTTTCGCCAATGTCGTGCCTACAGTCACGCGCTGTCCAACTTGCGCGGGGAGTTCCTGCAGCACGCCGTCAATTCCGGCCCGGACTTTCAACGAGTCCAGTTGCTTCTTCTTCAGTTCGTAGAGAGCCTTGAGTTCGTCCACCTTGGCCTGCTGCACTGCCAATTGAGACGTGACAGCTTTGGTATTGATAGCAATTCTTTGTTGTTCAATCTCATTTCGCGTGGAAAGTTCATTCGCTTTTCCAACGGAGCTCTTGAGCGCTTGTCCGGAGATCACGCCCAGCTTGGCTAACTGAGTGTCGATCTCGGCTTTGGTTTTGGCGTCGTTGTAATCGGCGCCCACCGTTGCGGCGCTCGCCCGCTGCGTCATAAGGTCGCTCTGGACCTTGACTTCGAGGTTCTTGTATTCAGCCTCGGCGGCGCGCAGTTGCAGCTCCGCGTCGGCGGCTTCCTGCTCGGTTTGCGGATTGCTCAGATCGAGGATGATCGTGTCGGCTTTGACGGGAGTTCCAGCCAGAATTCGGAGCCGTTCCACCGTGCCGTCAGTGACCGCCGGTACCAGGCGAATGTCCACGGGAACCAGCGTCCCCAGGCCGCGAACCTGGCGCAGCATAGGTCCGCGTTTGACTGTATCTGTCCAAATGGCGGAACGCTCGACCGTGGGAGCAGCCGGCTTGAGCCGGGACAAACCAAGCGTCACCCCGGCAATAAAGAGGATGGCCAGGGCCGAAAAGATGATCCGCCGCTTACGTTTGGCGGCGGCGTTTGATGGTCTCTGAATGTCCATTGACATGAGCCATATAAGCGATTCTCTGGCCAAAGGCTAGCTCGTCGCTAAATCATTGATTGCAAAATAGATGACTCCGCACTGATCGAAGGTCTCAAGACACCCTGTGTTCATGCCTGAGAGTAAATGTTCGGAAATGAACAGAAGCGCAGTTTGGGGCAGGTGATCGGCCATTCTTGTCCAAACTGCGCCAAATGTGAGACAAAGTGTCTCTTGCTCAGACAAGCCGGCCTAAGTGTTCGATATCCAGACATATAGAGCGACTTTGGACACCTCCGAACCTGCAATCGAAGGACTATGTGTCTCAAGTTACCGGTCGGCGTTAGAAGAGACAAGATGCTGATATTGAACGACTTGAGTTGATGATGAACTCTGGTTGTCGGCTTGCAACAGTGGTTGCCGAGGTATTCGCCACCGCCATGTCCAAAATCAAAACAGTCGCCATCGTGCTCGGCATGACGCTAGTTGTCATTGCTGGGTTCAACCTTGCCTCCCCGCAAGTGAAGCACGTGCTCAGCTCCATCGCCTCAGCAGTTTGGGGCGCATAGCACTGGTCGCTTTAGCCCGCGCACAGGCGCGGTTGTAACTGATCCTTCCTCAAAAGGCAGTTAACAAATTTACGCAGGAGCAAGAGAGACCCAAAATGAAACGCGAAAAAACAATCCAGGGCGCTGTTACCCGACGTGGGGGTGGGTATGCGATTGTCCTGCTGATGCTGATTACTTTGATTTCTTCAGCAATGGCGGACAAAGGCAATGCCCGATCTAACGCAGCGTCCGACCTCGCAACGTTCCCGGTCAATGCCGACGGCACCGTTAGCGTAATTATCCAGCTGGCGCCGGGGACGCCTCCGGGACAAGTTAAGAAGTTTGCCCGGAGCATCAACCAGAACCTTACGAAAATCAATGCCGTGGCTGCCGATGTTCCAGTGCGCGAACTCGATCACCTGCTCTCGCATGGATGGGTGAAATACGTAAGCCCAGACCGCCCGAACAAGCCCATGTGGGACGACGCTCCTCCGCCGGTAAACGCCCCAGTTGCACGCCTGCAATATGGCGTGGACGGCAGCGGCGTCGGGGTAGCAGTGATCGATAGCGGCGTGTACAACCACGACGATCTTCAGACCTCCGACATGCGCGCCTCGCGAATCGTTTACAGTGAGAGCTTTGTTGCCGGCGACGCGACCACCAACGACGCATACGGCCACGGCACTCACGTAGCCGGCATCGTTGGTGGCAACGGAAACGACTCCCGCAGCGGATATCCAGAGCAGTACATTGGAATCGCGCCGAATGCAAACATCATCAACCTTCGCGTTCTCGATGCAACTGGTTCTGGTTCCGACAGCCAGGTGATCGCGGCCATCACTCGCGCGATCCAACTCAAGGCGCAATACAACATTCGCGTCATCAACCTTTCACTTGGACGTCCGGTTTACGAGTCTTATACGCTCGATCCACTCTGTCAGGCAGCGGAAGCTGCGTGGCAAGCGGGAATCGTGGTTGTGGCCGCAGCCGGCAATTTGGGACGCGACAACAGCTTCGGCGAGGAGGGATACGCGACCATCGAGGCGCCCGGCAATGATCCCAACGTGATCACGGTAGGCGCCACGAACGGTCTTGGAACCTGGACGCGAACCGACGACATCGTTGCCAGCTACAGTTCGAAAGGGCCAACGCTTCTCGATCACGTCGTGAAGCCGGACCTGGTTGCTCCAGGCAACAAAATTATTTCTCTCTTAGCTCCCGGGAGCACTCTCTCCGCAGCGACGGGGGCGGTAACCATCAATCCGACAACCATCTGCGATGTATGGACGACTAACAGCTGCGGCGCAACCGCAACGGGACAGTATCTGCAGCTAAGCGGCACCAGCATGGCAACACCGGTGGTTTCGGGTGCGGTCGCGCTGATGATTCAGAAAGATCCAACACTTACGCCGGACACGATCAAAGCCCGGATGATGAAGGACACATGGAAAGGGTACCCGGGAAAAGGCAAGAGCAACTCTAGGGACATCTGGGGACACTCTTTCGTTTCCCAGTATGACGTGTTCACCATCGGCACAGGCTATCTGGACGTACAAGCTGCTCTTGGCGACAACATTGTCGTAAATGGCGGCGCTCCATCACCGACAGCAATCTTCAACTCTCTGACCGGCCAGGCGACACTGGTAAATGGCCTTTCGGTCGTTTGGGGACAGCAAGTTGTTTGGGGGTCGTCGGTGGTTTGGGGACAATCGGTTGTTTGGGGACAAAACGTCGTAATGAGCGATTCCACCGTGTGGGGCAATAGCATGGTTTGGGGTCAGACTCTCACATCGGGTTGCAGCGTCGTTTGGGGACAGAGCGTGGTTTGGGGGCAAGCAACCACTCTTAATTCTCTGAGCACTGGCGATCCGGGTGACACTAACGATGTGGTGGTGACTTTCTAACTGGTCTGAGGACCTAAATAAGAAAGGAGACAAAATATGAAAACCTCAAGACCAGCACAAACCTTCATCGGCTTAGTCATCCTGTCCGGATTCGCCGTGCTGGGGAACGCTATCCTGCACGCGCAATCGGCCGATCATGTTCGCGTGGTCTCATTCCTCCTGGTGGCCTGCCTGGCGGCGCGCTTGAAAGTGAAGCTGCCTGGACTTACCGGGAGCATGTCAGTGAACTTGCCGTTCATCCTGGTCGCAGCGGCCGAGATGAGCCCATCAGAAGCGTTCGCTGTTGCGTGCTTCTCAACCTTCGTCCAATGCCTGCCGCGTGCGACCCAGAAGTTCAACACCGTGCAGGCGATCTTCAACTTCAGCAACATGGCACTCGCAGTCGGCGCCACCCGATTGATGTTCGGCCATCCAGCTCTCAACAGCATGATCGGCTCGCGTCCGCTGTTACTCACGCTGGCTGCAGTGGCATTCTTCCTGTCGAACACTGTGCCGGTGGCGATCATCATCTCGCTGACCGAAGCGAAGAATGCGCTCAAAGTGTGGACCGAAATCTTCCAGCTCTCGTTCCCTTACTTCGTGCTCAGCGCCGCAATTGCCGGCGTCGTGCTCGCGGCTTCGGAACGGATCGGCTGGCAGGTTCCACTCTTCGTGTTGCCAGTAATGTTCGGCATCTTCTACTCGTACAAACGCTACTTCGGCGTAACGAGGGAGATGGCGCCCGCTCCGGTGATCATGGCTGCCAAAGCAGCAGCCGTCGCCGGCGATTAAGTTAGTTTTACTCGCTGCTGTACGTTACCCGGCCGCGTCTTTTGGGGGAGACGCGGCCGGTTTTTTTTGCGCTCCGTAGAGAACTTGGTTAACAGGAAGGCAACGAAGGCTACCGAGGGGCACGAAGTGCTAGGGGCCAAATGTAGATGCGGAATCAGTCGAAAAGAACCCGCAGTAAATATCCGTTACCACTGAACGACAGCTTAGTACCACCAATCCATCCCAACATTCGTGACCCCTCAGTAGGGCTCCGTTGCCTACGTCTTATCCAGGTTTGTTCGCCGTTCAGCCCGCATTCTGCGATAATTCGGCAGAGGTTCACCCCCTTTTGTCGCTCCCCCGCCGTTACCTGCTCACTCCTTGCTGCCTGTTGCTTTCCTTGCATGCTTTCGCTCAGCAGCAGCCGTCCAATGTGCAAATTCCATTGGTAGTTCCCGCCGGAACGCCGCTGCGCATCGAGGTCCTGAACACGACTTTTCCCAAGCATGTCGGCGACCCGGTGCACGCTCGCGTTGCCGAGCCGGTATTCGCCTTCGACAAAGAGGTAATTCCTGCAGGAACGCTCGTGATCGGTCACGTAGTTGCCTTTAATTACGCTTCGCGCCTATTTCGGGTGGAGGAGATGATGAGCGGCAATTTCGGTTCGTTCCGTCAGCCGCAAGTGCAGTTTGACAGCCTGCTGACCAAAGGCGAACCGGCCCGAGCGATCGACGCCAAAACCACTCCCGGTAATGGGCAAATCGTCACTTTGCAGGCGGCCAAGACCAAGAAACGTGGCACGGTGGGCTCGGCCGTTGACCGCGGCAAGCAGGAAGTCAAAACCAGGATGGAGACCGCCAGGGCATTCGTACATAACCAGCACAAGGGACAGGTGGTCAAAGAGGCTGCTCTAGGCCTGTTGCCCTACCAGAAGCCCAAAGTGGCGACCGGGGCAAGATTCGATGCAATTTTGAGCACGCCACAACGGTTCGGCACCGAATCCGTGCCGACTGACCAGATCCTCGAACTCGGAACCATCACTCCCGAGGAGGGAGAAACCCGCGCAAATCTTGTAACTGGCGTGGAATCTGGCTCAACTACTGTGGGATCTCCAGTGGAAGCGGTTCTCACCGCCCCCCTGTTTTCCGCCAGCCACCGGCTGATCTTGCCGGAAGGCACAGAATTGCTGGGCAAGACGAACGTCGCCCGTCCCGCACGAAAGTTCCACCGAAACGGCCAGTTGCGATTCTCATTCCAAGAGATCGTTCTGCCGCCCAATATCGTCGCTATGCAAAAGCAGCTCTCAGCCCAGGCAGCTGAGAATTCACGCCGCCGGATTGATGCCAGTATCGGCGGCTTGGCCGTAGGAAACGGCTCCCATGTCACTGTGGACGAGGAAGGTGGCACCCGTATTACTGAGTCGAAGTCGCGCTTCATCGCCCCGGCAATCTCCGTTGCCCTGGCAGCGGCTGCCAGCAGCCAAGAGCAGGAGCGGGGGCACGTCGAGAACCGAACCGGGGCTCAAACCGGGGCTGGCGCGATTGGGTTTGGTCTGGCAGGCGCAGTGCTTGGACGCTTTTCGCACCCAGCAGGCATGGCTTTGGGCTTTGCCGGAGCGGCGCGATCGGTTTACTCACAATTTCTGGGCAAAGGCTTCGATATCCGCATCCCGAAAGACACGCTCTTGCTGATCCAATTCAGCAGGACTGGTGGTTCCCAGGCGGCTGCCGGTCCGTCCCGACAGCCAATCGCTGGTCAACCAAACTAGCCTTTTCAGACGCTTGCACGGGGGTACAGAGTCCGGCGGGCACGCACCTCCGTGTGTTGTCGGGAGCGCTTCCCTGCGTTAGCTTACGTCTTACCGCATGGTTCTCCTTGAACATACAGGCAGAAACTCCCCGTTTCTGGTGGAACGGCGACGCGAACCCAGAGTCCCTCAGCCCGGCTCAGTAAACGTTACCCTCAATCAGCCGGATGGCGCGATCACCTTCCCAGCCGCAGTGGTGGATTCCAGTGGTGGTGGCATGTGTATTCGGCATTGGCGCAAGGAACTTGCCATTGGCCACCAGGTGAAGATCTCTCCTGCGTCGGCCGATGGACCTTCAGACTACTTCATCGCATTCGTCGCTTGGAATTGGACGGTCGGGCCGGTCGTCATGTCCGGCCTTGAAAAATGCAGCCCAGAACAGACACATCAAAGCTCGTCGACGAGCTTCGCCAATTCGAGACTTGGCAAGACGAGTTCCATTCTGTGGGCGTGTGCAACCGTGCTCGCTTTCGTCCTTGGCTGGTTTTTCACAAGGATTTGGTAGTCCGGAGGTCTCCCCATGAACCAAGTTGGACGCAGATACCCACGATACCCGCTGGATAAGCCGCTGCAAGCTCATCGCCTGTATGACGAGATGAAAGTCAGTCTGCGCGGGCGCTGGCGCACCTTCGGAGAAGGCGGCGCGGGCGCGCAGTTATCTGAACAGCTTTCACCCGGGGAAGTAATTTCGCTTCAACTCACTCACTCGACGAAAGTGTACGCGGCAGTCCGCTACAGCCGTGCGTTCTATCACGGCTTCGAATTTGTCCTGCTCAGGGACAGGCAGAAAGCCGAGATCCAACGCCTCTGCAGAGAGCTGGGCGCAACCACGCCTCCGATAGTCTAAGCGATTGGAGATAAGGTGGATGCGGTAAGCTTGCCGCCTCATCCATCAGTGATTGACATAAATCGTCTTCCCCGAACTATCGGCGAAGACCTCTGGATGTCCCAGCAACGACTCGACGCGCGCTCTTTTATCTGGAGTGACGAAGAGAAACAGTCGATCTCTTCCCTTCCATATGCGCGCTAAATCAGAATCGTTGAGGAAGATGTGAGGCGCATCCGGATAATTTGATCCGTAAAGCAGAGACGTGCTGCGACCGTTCACCAAAAAGAGACGACGTTGAAGATAGAAGCCGAGAGACGATCCATACGCCTGGTCGCCGTAGATCATCACCACCTCCTTCGGCCGGATCACGGTCGCAATCTTGTCGGCCAAATCCTTCGAAGACATCGACGGTCCAAAGCGCTCGAGAGCAATGTGCGCGGCGAATAAAAACACGACAGAACTGCTGGCCAGAATCCAAATTGCAGACCGGGGCTTGCGCCGATGCAGAATTAACGCGAGCGTGGGCCCGATCAGCAATGCCACTGCAGCCAGTAGCGCCGGGAGACGCAAGCCGGCAAATGCCGCTCCGGTGAGATCGAAGAACTTTGACATCGACAAAGTGTTGTCCGCCACCTGCCGGTCGGCGAGCACCGAACCAAGGTCCAGGGGAACAGGCAAATTGCGCGACGACCACAAGCCGGCGAAAAGCGTGATTCCGGCTGCTATGCCGATGAAGGCCAACAACGCATAGCCCCAAGTCGTCCACTTGCTGCTGCGGCGATCGGATGCGAGCGCGTCCGCTGCGAGCAACAACAGCGGCAGGTATGCGGGAAAAGTGTAGTACTCCTGGTTGGTGGAGATCGCGAAGAACACAAGAATCAGTCCGGACCATACTAGGCACATCATCCGAGTGCGATTCGCGAAATTCCATTCTGCCGGACTTCGTTCCTTAGCCCGCGCGCGCAGGTTCTCGACGACCCTCGCCAGGAAAAAACTCCACGGAAACAGCCAGACGAAGTGCGCACTCCAGTAAATGATTGCCGGAAGCTTGTTGTAGTCCTTGGGATAACGCTTCCCGAGAAAGCGAAGAAAGTGCTCGTTGACGAAATAGAACCAGAAGAATCCCGGATTGCGCAGGCCGGCAATGATGTGCCACGGAGCCGCTATTGCGAGAAACAGCAGTGTTCCAGAAAAGAGATGAAATTCTCCCCAACGCCGCCACTCCCCGGTGACCAACAAGTACGTAAGCAGCGTTCCGCCAACGAAGATGATGGCCACCAGCCCTTTTGCGAGCACGGCAAGGGCGAGCGAAACATATGCCGCATACCAGAGCCAGCGCGAGCCCGCCCGTCGCTCCAATGCAAGCAGCGCAAAATATAATGCCCCCGAAATGGTCAGCGCGAGCAGCGGCTCGGGGATAAGAATGCGCGAGAACAGATAGACGCCAATGGTGGTCGTCACCATTAGGGCGGCTAGAACGCTGGCCTTCTCTCCAAAAGCACGCAGCGCCCAGTCTGCCGCAAGGATTATGAGAAGCAGAATCGCTATGGCAGTCGGCAGCCGGGTAGAGGCTGCGGAAATTCCAAACAGCCGATAGCACGATGCTGCCATCCAGT
>CAZLIE010000090.1:0-17418 GCA_964559345.1 uncultured Terriglobales bacterium | reverse complement strand
GCGAGCACATCCTCGAAGGCTACAAGATCGCGCTCGACAATCTCGATCAGGTGATTAAGCTCATCCGTGCGTCGGGATCGCGCGCGGAAGCACGCGAGTCTTTGCTTTCGGCGACCTTCAAGATTACCGATACGCTGATTCACTCTACAGGCAGACTGAGCGGCAAACAGGCAGACGCAATTCTCGATCTGCAGCTATACCGCCTCACTCGCCTCTCGACTGATGAAATCTTTAAAGAGCTCAGCGAAATTCGCGATCGTATCGCCGAGTACGAGAGCATTCTGGCTTCGGAAAAGAAGCTGCGCAATGTGATCATCAAAGAGTTGGAAGAGATCAAGAAGGAGTACGGCGACCAGCGCCGCACGGTCATCACCGATGAAGGCGTCGAACTCACGCTGGAAGACCTGGTATCAGACGAACAGGTGGCGGTCACCGTCTCGCACTCCGGCTATCTGAAGCGCACGGCAATCTCGACGTACAGGCAGCAACGTCGCGGCGGTATGGGGCGCAAGGGCATGAGCACGCGTGAAGAGGATTTTGTTGAGCAGTTGATCATTGCCTCCACGCACTCATATCTGCTCATCTTCACAAGCGCAGGCCGCGTTTACTGGCTGAAGGTTTACGAAATCCCCGATGTTGGGCCGGCAGGCAAAGGCAAGGCCATCGCTAACCTCATCTCGCTGCAACCGGGTGAGACGGTTCGGTCCATTCTCTCGGTTCGCAACTTGGAAGAAGAGGGCAAGTACGTCTTCTTCGCGACGCGCAAGGCGACGGTGAAGAAGACACCGCTAAAAGATTTCTCCAACGTGATGTCGCGCGGAATCATCGCCATCGGAATCGAGCCCGACGACGAATTGGTGACTGCGCGAATGACGGACGGGAATAAGATCGTCTTCCTGGCCTCGCATGACGGAATGGCAATTCGCTTCAAAGAGGCCGACGTGCGCTCGATGGGACGTCCCGCATATGGCGTCCGCGGCATGGATCTGCACGAGAAGGATTACATCGTCGGTATGGCCGTTACGGAACCTGGCGATGGAAAAAAATCGAACGGCAAAAAGGCTGAGGGAGATACCGCGGACAAGGCTGCTCCGTCACTCATCTTGTCAGTGACCGAAAATGGCTACGGCAAGCGCACCCACGCTGAGGAATATCGATTGATCGCGCGCGGCGGCAAAGGGGTTGTCAACGTCAAGACCACGGAAAAGAACGGCAAAGTCACGGCGATTATGCAGGTGGAAGACGACTCCGAGTGCATGATCATCAGCCAGTACGGCAAGATCATCCGCATCCCCAACAGCGAGATTCGGGAGACGCTGCGTGCAGCGCAAGGCGTCCGCCTGCTGCAACTCGATCCAGGTGATCGCGTAGCCGCGGCAGTAGTGATCCCGCCAGAGGAGAAGTCAGAAAACGGCGGTGGCTTGCTGCAGTAGGGTTGGGAAAGTTTTGCCTGACTTTGCTGCGTCCGGCTTAACTGCCTGGATCGAGTTCCGTCAATCTGCGGCCAGAGCTCTCGGTGTCTCTGAATGACTGCGCTCTTCATTCCAGCGGCGCATGTTGGAACCGGCCTGTTTGGGACCGAGCGAAACAGACGCTTTTCCTAGCGTAAATACGATCTCATCCGCCGAGGCGCGCTCTCCTTCGATGCAGCGCGTGCACAAGCAGCGATGAGTCTCGACAACGCCGTGCTTGTGGATCGTTACCGGCACTACGTGCCGCACATGGCTGTTGCACAAACAGCATCTGGAGCCGCCTTCCACGCGAAACATCAGCTCCGCATGGTTTTCGATAGCTTGGCGCTCGCGGTCTTCGGGAGGCAGTTGTTTACTGTCAGTTAGAAATGCGAAGTACAGCTCGATGAACCACGGTGGTAGGCGATGCGAAGACATAATCCGGATATGTCTCTCTTTAGTGTTATCGACATTGCAGCATTGCCGCGTACGCAAATCCACCGGAAAGCGAAGGCGAATGGTGACTTTGGGTCAAGGTCCGAGCTGATGGTTACTTTCGTGTTCAACCACTGAGTGCCTAGAGATTGATGTAGAAAGTAGCGCCGGATTTCTGTTTCTTGCCGACTGGCGCGGAGTGCCGCAACGCGGAAAAGCTGAATTGGCGCGGCTCCCGGAATGGCGATGGGTCCAGGCGGTATTCCTCGCCGGAGCGCGTAATGCGCACCTTCGGTTGGTCAAAGATCACGTTTCGTTTCGATCCGCAGCACAGGTAGAGAGACAACAGGTCGCAAAACTGCAGCGCGTCCGCTAGTCGCTCGAGACGGGCGTCGTCCGCTTCGAGGTTCGCGCGGAGCCGCTGTTGACGCTGCTTTTCCCTGTCACGAAATGCCGCTACCTTTGGGCCGTGCTTCTCCGTCTGATACTGCGATAGCCGCTCGAAGTGCCGGCTGACGATGTATCCGCCAATCGCCGCAAACTTCTCGGCGGTGTCGATGGAAGCCGACCATGCTCGCAGCACGCAGTCGGAATCGGCGTCAACAAAGCTGTATGGAGTTGCTTTCGGGTTAGCGCGCAAGGCTTGGATCTGTGCGGCATCATCCAAACTCCAGCCGGCATCGTGCAGCGCAATGGAGCGCGAAACAGCCGCATCGATTGCGCCGAAGAGATCTTCGCGGAGCGCCGCAGCGAGATCTCCGGCGAGCGCGGCATGCGAAGGTTGCGTAATGACCCAACAGGCAGGTGACTTTTCACGCTGTCGCTCCTCCACAGCCTGCCAGGCTGGTATGGGATCGCCATGCTGCTCGGGCGCGTTACTGATCGGAAAAATGACCATCGACTGAGAAGGATTCGCGCAAGTCTTCTCAACCTGCGCTCCGTAGTCCATAATAGATAGTTGAAAAGGTACTTCCAACCGTCGTTGCTGGCTCTGCTCACGCTTTTCGTCAGCGTTATCCTTTGCGCCGGGTGTCAATCGAATTCCACAAGCTCCTCTCGGCCGTTAAACCCTCAGGAGCAGAGCGGACGTCTGCTATTCCAGGCAAACTGCGCGATCTGCCACAATCCTTATAAGAACGAGCCGCTTCAGGGGCCTGCACTCGTAGGAGTTTTCCGGAAAAAGGAACTTCCCAGCGGGATGCCGGCAACCGATCAGCACGTACGTGACACGATCGTGATGGGTCGCCGCAACATGCCACCATTCAATGCCCTGCTGACCGACCGCCAAATCGATGACCTGCTCGCCTACCTGCACACGCTGTAACAACAAGTCTCACCACCGAGACACGGAGATCACCGAGAAAAGGTCTCGCAACGCGTTTTCGCTCTAATTTGATTTTCTCCGTGTGCTCCGTGTCTCAGTGGTGAAACGGCTTGTAGAATAAAGGCATGTCCCTAAGTCCCGGGCTTATCCAGATCGATCTGGCGCCGCCGCGGCCGAAGTCCAAGCCGGAGTGGCTCAAGGCCCGTGCGCCAATGGGAGACAACTATCACCAGCTAAAAAAGCTGGCGCGCACGCTGAATCTCCACACGGTTTGTGAATCTGCGCAGTGCCCGAACATCGGCGAATGCTGGAATCATCGCACCGCGACATTCATGCTCCTGGGCGACTTGTGTACGCGCCGCTGCGGATTTTGCGCTGTGCCCAAAGGCAAACCGCGGGCCATTGATATGGACGAGGCGCGTCGCGTGGCTGAGGCTATCGCCACTCTGGGTCTCAAACATGCGGTGATCACAAGTGTGAATCGTGACGACGACAACATCGGGGCAGCTACCGTGTTCGCCGACACCATTCGAGAAGTGCGCCGGCAAGCGCCCGGATGTCAGGTAGAGGTGCTCATCCCAGATTTCCAGGGAAGAGAAGATGCGCTCAAGATGGTGATCGAGGCGCGCCCTGAAGTTCTGAACCATAACACCGAAACGGTGCCAAGACTTTATCGTGCAGTGCGCTCAGGGGCGCGCTACGAGCGCACGCTGAAGCTGCTCGAGAATGTGAAGAAGTTCGCGCCGGGCATGATTTCAAAAACCGGCGTAATGGTCGGCATCGGCGAAGAGACCGAGGAGCTTCTCGAAGTTTTCCAGGATCTGGCAGCGGTGAAAGTGGACATCCTCACCATCGGACAATATCTGCGACCCTCGAAAGATCACTTACCGATGACGCGCTACTACCATCCCGACGAATTCCGCTTCATGAAAGAGGAAGCGATGAAGATGGGCTTCCGACATGTCGAGTCCGGCCCGCTCGTGCGCTCCTCTTACCATGCACACGAACAGGCGGAATCGACGGGATTGGTAGGAATACGACAGTGAACGGCTGTCAGCGTTCGGCCATCAAAGTGATTCGACGATGCCACAATCCAACTCCTATCCCCTTTGCCGGAATGGCTACGATTCTCGTTTAATCAGCGGTTGCCAAGAATGTGGCACTCAGTCGATCAACCGTTCTATTTTCTAGAATTGTTGAAGCCGAGTGCCGACAGCGCCCTTCCTACCACACCCTGCAAGCGTTCGCGCTGACCATCTTCTGACCGGGTTTGCAGCTAAACGCTTTGGCGAAGTCTTCGCTGTTCTGCACGACTCCGACAACACGATATTGCCCAGGCGAATGCGGATTCGTGCGGAGCTGCAGACGTAGCGCTTCCTCGCGGTCGTTCTCGCACCAGACTTGACCGTATCCGATGAACAGACGTTGTTCCGGCGTGAAGCCATCGACGGTTTTGCTGGTGTTTTCCTGCGCTCCGCCTTTTCCGGACTTCGCCTCCGCAGCTTGCGTGTTGTGCAGCGCGCGCATAGCGACGCGGACGCCACCGTTGTCGGCCGTGTTTTCGCCTAGCGTGAGACGTCCATTGATGTGCGCTCCCGGCAAAGGCTCGAAGCTGGAGTATTCATCGGCGACGCAGGAGACGCGCTGCTCGAATGCCTTGGCGTCTGCGGGCGTCCACCAATCGCGCAGATTGCCGGCCGCGTCGTACTTTCGTCCTTGATCATCGAAGCCGTGCGTGAGTTCGTGCCCAATAACGGCGCCGATGCCGCCAAAGTTCACCGCGTCATCGACTGTTTTGTCAAAGAATGGCGGCTGCAGAATTCCTGCGGGGAAATTGATGTCGTTGAACGGCGGGCTGTAGTAGGCGTTCACGGTCGGCGGCGTCATTCCAAACTCGGTGCGATCGAGTGGCTTGTTGATCTTCGCGAGCTGGCGATTCACTTCGAATGTGTTTCCGCGCTCCACATTGCCGAGCAAGTCCCCGCGCACCACATTGAACTTTGAGTAATCGCGCCAGTGGCTCGGATATCCGATCTTGTTGCGAATCGCCGCGAGCTTGAGCAGCGCCTGCTGCTTTGTTTCCGGCGTCATCCAATCCAGACTCTGGATGTCCTGCTTGAGCGACTCCTCAATCGCGTTCACCATGCGCAGCATGCGGGCTTTGTCCGCAGGCGTGAATTCTTCTTCGACGTACGGCTGACCCAGCGCTTCGCCAAGTTGTTCATCGGTCAATCGCACGCAGCGTTTCCAGCGCGGCTCGAGTTCCTTCTGCCCGGTAAGCGTGCGGCCATAGAAGTTGAAATTCTCATCGAGAAATGGTTCCGGCAACACCGTTGCAAACTCATGGATCAGGTGCCAGCGCAGATACGTCTTCCATTGATCGAGCGGCGCCGAATCAAGCAGAGTGTTCACCTGCTTGAAGAATTGCGGATTGCCAACGTTCAGTGATTCGAACGAAGGCGAAGTCGTCTGCTTTACTACTCTGGAGAATTCGAGATCCGGCGCAGTGGAATTGAACTCGACGAGCGTCATCTTGTGATCGCGATTTTTGGGATCACGACGCGCAACACGCTCCATTGCGCCTTCTGCTAGCTTGCTTTCGAGATCCATTACCTGCCTGGCTTCTGCATCGGGCTGCGCATCACCAGCAAGTTTAAGGATGTTGGTGACGTGCATGACGTACTGATTACGCAGTTGCTCCGATTTCGGATCCTTCGCCAGGTAATAGTCGCGATCGGGCATGCCCATTCCGCCCTGGTCCACTAACGCGATTACCTGATCGGCATTGTGCATGTCAGGTGCGGACGAAAAATTGAAGACCGCAGTCACTCCGAGTTCGTGCAGGTGACCGATTTCGTCGATCAGCGACTGCTTGTCTTTGATCGCCGCAATGCGATCGAGCTCCGGCTGCAGCGGCTTGAGTCCGCGAGTATTGACTGCGCTCTCGTCCATGCAAGCTTGGTAAAAATCGCCAATTTTCTGGCGGACCGCGTCTCGGTTCGGATCATTCACCGAAGCTTTCTCGAGAATGTTGCGCGCGACTTCGCGATTACGTTCCGCCAACTGATTGAAGCGGCCCCAGCGCGACTGATCGGAAGGGATTGGATTGTTCTTGCGCCAGCTTCCGCAGACATATTCGTAGAAGTCATCACATGGATTTATGCTGCGATCCATGGCTGACAAATCGAAGCTGTGTATTACGGGAATCGCAGATGCACTTTGCTTCGGTGGATTGGCGGAAGACGTAGCGGGCGAATTCTGTGCGACGGCGAAACCCGCCATCAGACAGCCGAGCAGTACGGCGATGCGAACTCTCATTCAGCGCTCTCCAGATCGTGACACTCGAAACGGAATAGTGTACGACGAGAGGGCTAGGGGAGAGTAATTCGAAGGAAGAAGAGCTAAGTAGGGCTTTCGGCGCTAGGCTTTCAACGTTCGGCCCGTACGCAACATTGCAGCGGAAACGAAATCACGCAGCGACCACGGCTCCTCTGCAGCGAAGCATACAAGCTGCAAAATGGGCCGAGCGCCGAAACCCTCGCTTCTATCTGGTGCCAAGTGCTTCGACGATCCGATCAAAATCTTCCAGCGAAGCGTACTCGAGTACAATCTTTCCTTTTCCGTTCTTGTCACGAATTGTGACACGAACTCCTAGCGAGCGTTGCAGTCCTTCCTGCGCTGCCCGCACGTTAGGATCGGCTGTCTCTTTGGCGGGTGCATGCTCCTGCTCCTTGTCTTCCGGGTGAAGCATGCTGTGGACGAGTTGTTCTGCCTGGCGAACAGAGAGCGCCTGTGCGCGGATCTTCTCCACCGCCTTCCAGATCAGTTCCGGCGTCTCGAGCATCAGCAACACTTTCGCGTGGCCGAAGCTGATCTCGCCCGACTCCACTGCATTCTGCACTCCCTGGGGCAGACGCAGCAAGCGCATGAAGTTCGTTACCGTTGATCGATCCTTGCCGGTTCGTTGGGAAATCTGCTCCTGGGTCAGATTGAACTCGGTGGAAAGTCGCTCGAAGGCGCGAGCCTGCTCCATTGCATTCAGGTCCTCGCGCTGCAGGTTCTCGACAATGGTCATCTCCATTGCCTGCAGATTGGAAAGCTGCTTGATGATGGCCGGTATGAATTCCTTTCCCAGCCGTTGCGACGCCAGCCAGCGACGCTGACCGGCAATCAGCTGATATCGGCCATTGAGCGGACGGACGACGATGGGCTGCACAAGCCCATTCGTCGTAATGGAGGCGGCCAGTTCGGCCAGCGCCGTCTCATCGATTGTCTGTCGGGTCTGGTAGGGGTTGGGATCGATCTCGATGACCGGCAGATCGCGAACCCCGTGCTGAAGGCTGGCGTTGATCGGCTCTGAGGGACGGGTGGAAGGCAGCAGCGATTCAAGTCCGCGCCCAAGCGCCTTGCGCTTGGGATCGACGGTGGCCGTAGTGCTCATAGGTATACTTTCCTCGTTTCTTGAAGCGACGGGTTATGTCCAGTCGCTGAAGTCCAAAATCAAAATCCAAATCCAAAATGTTCCACGTGGAACATTTTGAAAAAATTGCGCCAGGCGAGCCGGAGTTATGACCACCGCTCAATCTGCCCTACTGATCGCTCTAGGACCCAAAAATTCGCCTTCAAAAATGTTCCACGCGGAACATTCTGAAATTTACGCTAGCCCAAAGCGGCTGATGATCCACGGTTGAACCCGCCTTCCGAGGCATACAAGCCAAGACTTCACCTTCAGAAATGTTCCACGTGGAACATTTTCAAGCTTGAGGATGGGATCCAATCGCTAAATGCACCAGAATCAACGAGCGCAGCCTTGTTGCTCTTTGACAGTTCGAGTCTGCGTCGAAAACAGCAGCAAAAAGCAAAAATGTTCCACGTGGAACATTTTCAGTTATGCGCCCTTCTCTCCTGCCGCGATCAGCTCTGCCTCGGCCCGCTGGGTTATGTGACGCCCCATCATCTCCTTGGCCAGCTTGATGTAGCTCTCAGCCCCCTTCGACCGAACGTCATAAAGCAGGGCTGGCTTGCCATAGCTGGGGGCCTCGGCCAGTCGGATGTTTCGCGGAATGGTTGTTGACAGCATCTTCTCGCCAAAGAACTCGCGCAGATTGCCTGCGACCTGCTGCGCCAGGTTGGTGCGCTCGTCCCACATCGTCAACACGACACCTTCGAGTTCGAGCTTCGGGTTGAAGCTCTGCCGGATTCGCTCCATGGTGTCGAGCAACTCGCTGATCCCCTCCAGAGCGAAGTATTCAGCTTGCATCGGGATCAGGACGGAGTCGGCAGCGACGAGAGCGTTGAGAGTAAGCAGGTCGAGCGCCGGAGGGCAGTCCAGGACGATGTAGTCGTAGGAGGAGCGAACCTGATCGAGGGCCTGCCGCAAACGAAATTCGCGGCAGTCAGCCTGGACGAGTTCGATATTCGCGCCGATGAGATTCTTATGCGCTGGGACAACACTCAATCCCTCAAGCTCGGTAATTTGCGCCGCCTGCTTGGCAGGTGCCTCCCGCATAAGCAGGTGATACGTGCTGGATCGGTCTGGATCGCGGCCGAACCCGAGACCGCTGGTAGAGTTCGACTGCGGATCGCAATCGACCAGCAACACCCTGACTTCGGCTGCAGCCAGCGAAGCCGCTAAATTGATGGCCGTAGTGGTTTTACCCACCCCGCCTTTCTGATTCGCTATAGCGATGATTCGTGCCAAGAATTGCTCCCGAGGTGAAGCTAAGGCCCGCAGCGGCCATCCGGCAATGCCCTTGTTTGGGGCATCCGGGTGGAAAAACGGGAATGTTCCACGTGGAATATTTCACCGCGGCCAATATCTATAGCCGTAGATTGGCTGGTCCACCCGGTGGATATCGTTGTGACAATCAGGTTCGAAAATGTTCCACGTGGAACATTTTGAAGCCGATAATCTTGGAATCCGAACCTTCGAAGACCCGACAGTCCCGGCCGCAAGCTCAAAAATGTTCCACGTGGAACATTTTCAAAAGCCATTATGAAGAGGGCCTGAGTTGCCGGGGACTCGACTCTGTTAACTCTCTTGGTTCAACGGGTGAAAGGCGGTTGCAAAATTCTGCGCTGTGCCAAGGCAAAGGACTTACGAGCTGCGCTTTCGAGAAATCTCCGAGAAAACGAACAAAACCAAGAAGCCTAGCAAGATCCCTAGACAGGGACCAAGAGACCCATGCGGGCCCGGAATACGGATGTATCGGATTCAGCCCGATTGCTAAGACGAAAACAGCCAATGCGAATAGATGGCGAAAGTCAACCCTGTAGCTCTGGGTTGACATACTTTAAACATGAAGCACTGTGGACTTCACCAGCAACTCAGGCATCCTTTGAGCGCTGCTGCCATTTTTGCTTTCTCTGGCGGTACAAAATACTCAATCCCGCTACCCTGATTTAGCGAATGCACAAGTACATCTTCCAACTCAATGAACCTAAAGGGCTATCTATCTCGGTGTACCAACGGGTATGGCACCTGAATTGATATAGCAGTACGCGAGGTGGGAATCCGGCCTACGCGCTGCTCTGAATGTAGCGATCGCGGGAGCCGAGTTCACCCCGAGACTTTTGCCTACTCGAAGAGGCATACCGGAGCATCAATCTCCGGATTGGAGGAAGTTCCAGATGAAACCCCAGTACCTGCTCACTTTGTCCTTGGCTGCTTCGCTTGTCGTGCCCGCGGCTTTCGCTCAACAGAGCGACAACAATTCCAATTCCAATCAGTCAGTGCCTGCAAGCCAGGCTCAGGTTGCGCCTGCCTCGCAGACGCCGACCTCCGACTCGAACGGTCCCAACACCAACAATGATCCGAACCTCTCGGCGCATCAGCCGCTGAAGCAGGACACGCACGAGGGCTTCTGGGGCAAGATCAACCCGTTCGCCCGCAAAAAATATGTCCAGCGCCAGATGGGTCCGATCCGCGATCGCATGAACGAGCTCGATGAGCTCACGTCAGTGAACGCGAAGAAGATTAAGGACGTCGATGCGCGTTCGCAGGAAGGCATCCGTCAGGCGTCATTGAAGGCCGACACTGCTGACCAGCATGCAGTTGACGCCGGTAATCGCGCTCAGGCTGCAGCGCAACAGATTCAGCAGGCCAATACTCGCCTCGGCACCGTAGAGCAAACGGTCGGCACGCTGGATCAGTATCAGCCTGTGTCGGATACCGAAATTCGCTTCCGTCCAGGACAGCAAGTGTTGAGCGAGAAGGCAAAAGAGGCGCTCGATCAGATCGCCGAGCAGATGAAGACGCAGCGCGGCATGATCGTTCAAGTCCAGGGCTTTTCGTCCGGCAAGGGACAGACCGCGATTTCGAACTCGCAGAACATGGCCGACAGCGTTGTTCGTTATTTGGTCATCAATCATGACGTACCGCTATTCCGCATCTACACGGTCGGAATGGGCAACGCACCAGTGAAGGCGACGGACGGCACAACAGCCAAGCGCATTCGCGGTGGACGCGTCGAAGTCAGCGTGCTGAAAAACGGCGTCGCTGATCTCGCGCAACAGGCCAGCGCGCAGGCTCCACAAGGAAACGGCGCCGCGTATCAGTCGAATTCGACCGGCGCGCAGCAGGGTGGAGTCACCGGCGCGGTGAACAACCGCAAGACGGTTCCATCTAATCAGCAGCCGGCCGTCGGCAACACGCAGCCTGCAGGCAACGTGAATAACAACACTCAGACCGCACCGCGTCTGTAGTTTGATCATTCCGAGGAAGGTCTCACCCAGAGACCTTCCTCATTGATTTTCCTGCCTTTCTGACGCACTTCGGCGTATAGCGTCTGGCCTTTGCGACCGCGAGCCACATTCGCTCATGTAAAGGTACTAGTGAGCGGAGGAGATTCTCGTGCAGCGAAAAAAGCGCATCCCGAAATCGATGACCGAGAAGAAACAGCTTCATTCTCCAGCTCCCAAACCTGAAGCAGGCGAGCTCTGGATCGATCCTGAACTGAATCGTACGGTTGCCGGTCCCGGCGGAAATCGCGGCGAGCACACCACGCCCAGCGCAAAACTTCTGCATCTCGCTGACATCGCGCTAAAAAAGCGCGAATAGATAGATTTCGCCACTCAAAATTTTCAAATCGGAAATCTTCTCCCGACTTCGCGTTTGACACACGCTTAATCCCGCCCTAACCTTTCAAGTTCTTCGGCAAGACAATCAATCGATGCGAATCCTTGTTCTTGGCGGCGGTGGCCGCGAACACGCTGTCGTCTGGAAGCTGCGGCAATCGGCGCGCAAACCTGAAATTTTCTGCGTTCCAGGCAATGCGGGAATCGCGCGCGAGGCCACCTGCATGGCCGCGGATCTCAAAAGCGTGGACGAATTGGTCCAACTAGCGCACCGAATCGAGCCAGATTTGACGATTGTTGGTCCGGAATTGCCGCTATCGATGGGCGTCGTGGACGAATTTCAGCGCCGCGGGCTGCCGATTTTCGGACCAACTCAGAAGGCAGCGTTGTTGGAATCGAGCAAAGCGTATGCGAAAGAGTTCATGCAGCGCTTCCATATTCCGACCGCGCACTACGCGATTTGTCGAAAAAACGCCGAAGTTGACGACGCATTATCGCTTTTTAGCACTCCGATTGTGGTCAAAGCCGACGGATTAGCGGCCGGAAAAGGCGTTGTTATCGCCAAAACCAAGGAAGAAACCAGCCAGGTCGCGGCTGAAATGCTTTCCCGCCGCTTGGTCGGAGAAGCCGGCTCGCAAGTCGTCCTCGAGGAATTTCTCAAAGGAGAAGAGTTGTCGTTTCTTGTGTTTAGCGACGGACACACTGTCGTGCCGCTGGTTCCATCGCGCGATCACAAACGACTCGGCGACGGCGACACTGGACCGAACACCGGCGGCATGGGAGCGTACTCCAGCGACGCTTTATTGGACGCCACCATGCGCGAATGGCTGGTCCACCACATCGCCGAGCCGGTAATTAGCGGCCTGAAACGCGAGGGAACGGCGTACAAAGGCGTCCTTTACATAGGCTTAATGATGACCGCACGCGGCCCCATGGTACTTGAATTCAACTGCCGATTCGGCGATCCCGAGGCCCAAGCCGTCCTTTTTCGCATGGAAAGCGACCTCATTGACGCCTGCGAAGCGGTCGTAAATGGCACTTTAACGGCAGATTTGTTGCGCTGGAGCCCGCAACCAAGCGTTTGCGTCGCGCTCGCATCGGGCGGATATCCCGGCAGCTTCACCAGCGGCAAGGTCATTTCCGGACTTGAAGAGGCCGAAAGGGTGTCCGGCGCGAAGGTTTTCCATGCCGGAACTGCCCATTCCGGCGACCAGATTGTCACCGCCGGAGGACGCGTGCTGGGCGTAACCGCGCGCGCAGCGGATCTCGCCAGCGCCGCCGATCGCGCTTATGAGGCCGTAAGCAAAATTGTTTTCGACGGAATGCAATATCGCCGTGACATTGGACGTCCACACAAGAGCAATTATTAAAACTTCAAGCGGCGCCGCAGATCACTTGGAGCGTCTTCTGGCGGCCGCTTCGAAGAAAAAGAAATGAAATTATGGAAGGGCTAAGTACAGAAGAGCTGTTGAATTTCGCCGCCGGAGAGAGCAATCGCTGGCGCGAATGGTTCGAGGAGAATCCGCAGACGCTCGATTTGCCTATCGACATCGCGCAAACCAAGTCCGTCCGCGAAATCGTGCTGCACATTTTCGCCGTCGAACTGCGCTACGCCGAGCGAGTGCTGGGCGAGCCGGTGACAGAATACAGCGAACTTCCGACAGCAACGATCCCGGAATTGTTTTCCATAACAGAGAAGGCGCAGAAAAAATACAGACATTTCATGCAAAGCGCCAGCGAGGCAGAGTGGAAGACGGTCATTTCCTTCCCGACACGCTCAGCCGGAACATTCTCTGCCAGTAAAAGAAAAATCTTCGTCCACGCACTCCTGCACGGCGCCCGACGCTGGGCGCAACTGGCGACCATGCTCCGCCAAAACGGCTACAAACAACCCTGGGGACACGACTTTCTGATGAGCGACGCAATGGAGTAGCTACTGCATTCAATTCATTCATAAAACTGTCATGCTGAGGCCTGATGTTGGCCGAAGCACCTTGTGGTTGCTGTTTAAGTTTGCGTGTTGCTTTTGCTGCACCTGCAATTCCGGACAGCTTCAGGCACATTCCTGCCGAGGTTGACGAACTCCGACGTACAACTCTCTTCAGGCGCAGCTCTCGAATTCCCGGTGCAGCTTTCGATTTTCACTAACGCTAGCGGTAGGAGCGCCATCTCAAGAAAACGAACATACAAAAAAACAACTGCAGATTCACTCCTTGGGAGAAACGACGATGAAAATCCTAAGCCGGATTCGGGAGTATCTCGACAATTTATGGCTGGGAACTTGGAGGCAAGTGGCACTGGGTGAGCTGATCGCGATTACCAAACCCATCACCGACTCCAGAAGATAGAATACAGACAGAGGCACAAAAGGCCATCCGCACAAATTGGATGGCCTTTTGTTTTTGCAGTTCGATTTAACGCAGCCTGAGATCTTGTATGAACTAAGTCAAAAGCGCAGAACGAAAGCTTTGTGTCAGGGCATGGCTTCGAGCCATGCCGCTTAGACCACTTCCGGCTTCAGCCGCTGCGTACAGCAGCTACTTGGTTCACCACTTCATAATGCATGCCGCGTCTCGCGATACGCTAGGATTTCTACCCGGCAGGAACTGCCGGGTAGAAGTAAACACAGTGAAATTCCAGCGCTGCCACAGGCCGGAGCGCAGACCGAAGGTCGGAGCAACAAAAGAAAATCGCAGCGACGTCGAATCCAACCTACAGACGCTTATTGATCGCGTCCCAATTCACCACATTCCACCACGCCGCAAGATATTCCGGGCGCCGATTCTGGTATTTCAAGTAGTAAGCGTGCTCCCAGACATCGTTGCCCATGATGGCCTTCTGCCCGTCCATAATCGGATTGTCCTGGTTGGCCGTGGACGTCAGTTGCAGCTTTCCATCTTTGCCGCGGACCAGCCACACCCATCCGCTGCCGAAACGCTTCGCGCCGGCGTCGTTGAATTGCTTCTGAAAATCTTCGAAGCTGCCGAACGCGCTCTTGATCTCGTCGGCAATGCGACCGGTCGGCGGACCGCCGCCTTTCGGCTTCATGATTTCCCAGAACATCGAATGATTCATGTGGCCGCCACCGTTGTTGCGCACCGCCGCCCGAATGTCCTCAGGAACGCTGTTGATGCTGCGCAGCAAATCTTCAACGCTCTTGTTCGCCAGCTCAGGATGCTTCTCGATGGCAGCGTTGAGGTTGGTTACGTAGGCGCCATGATGCTTGTCGTGATGCAACGTCATCGTTTGTGAGTCAATGTAAGGTTCGAGTGCGGAGTAGTCGTAAGGGAGAGGCGGAACTTGAAACGCCACGGCTTTCATTCTCCTTCGTAAGGACGATCGCAGCCCCCATGGGCCAACCCGCGATGATAAATCAAAGCAAAGAACCGCGCAGAACCACCTGCGGTAGCGGGTGGCGCCGTTCGTGTCCTAACGTCTCAATATCTTTTTGGGGAAATTTCCAGAGCTTCCGCCCATCGGCGAGACTTGGAAAAGTCGCCGCAGGAATCGCTGTGGAATAATGTGGGCCTGCATGTCTGGTCGATCTATTCAATCTCATTTTCCTGACCTGGTTCCAAGATGGAATGTATGAAGCGTTTCGCGTGTCTCGCCGTATTGGTACTTACCTCAGCCGTGGTTCTGGGGCAGCAGTTCTCGTCTGTACGCGGACAGGCCCGCTCGATGGTGGTCTCGAAGTTCGGAATCGTTTCCACTCCGCAGTTTCTGGCCTCGCAGGCCGGGGCTCACATCCTCGAACAAGGTGGTAACGCAGTTGATGCGGCTATCGCGGCCAATGCGGTTATGGGAGTGGTCCAACCCTACGTGAACGGCATCGGCGGAGACCTGTTTGCGCTCTACTACGACGCAAAGACGGGAAAACTCTACGGTCTAAACTCCAGCGGGTGGAGTCCGAAAGCACTGACGATTGATTACCTGAAAACCAAGGGAGTGACGAAAATCAATCCGCTCGGGGTTGAGACCATCGATGTTCCTGGAACAGTCGCTGGATGGGACGCGATGCGCAGTCGATTCGGCTCCTTGCCTTTCAGCGAAATACTGACGCCGGCGATCTACTATGCCCAAAATGGATTCCCGCTAGCCGAACGCAATGCACGCTATTGGATCGCAAAAAGACTCCTCACTCAGCCCGGCTACAAAGAGACCTATGACATCTGGCCCACAGCTCCGAAGCCCGGCGATCTCTTCAAGAATCCGGCGCTGGCGAACTCCTTATGAGAAATCGCAGCTCATGGTCGCGACGGTTTCTACAACGGCTCCATGACGGAAACGATGGTCAAGTTCCTCAATGCCCAGGGCGGCGTTCACACTGTGGAAGACTTCCGCGATTTTCAACCCGAGTGGGTCGAGCCGGTTTCCACGACTTACCGCGGCTGGACTGTTTACGAGCTTCCTCCCAACGGACAAGGAATCGCAGCGCTTTCCATGCTCAATATCATGGAGCACTTTCCCCTGGCCCAGTATGGCCATAACTCGGTCGATGCTCTGCACGTGATGATTGAGGCCAAAAAGCTCGCCTACGCCGACATGTACAAGTACGTCGGCGATCCGCGCTTCACTCCTATGCCTGTGCAGGAACTCATCTCCAAAGATCTTGCCGACAAGCGCGCGAAGCTCATTGATATGAGCAAAGCCCAATGCCAGGTAATTCCTTCGGATATCGCGGCGGAGCTTAACAAACACGGCAACTCCACCATCTACCTTTCTACGATTGATAAGGACGGCAACATCGTCTCCCTGATTCAGAGCAACTATGCAGGATACGGAACTGGGCTTGTCGGGCCAGGACTAGGTTTCTCATTCCAGAACCGCGGCGCCGGTTTTCAGCTGACGCCCGGGCTCCCCAATTCGCTCGCGGGACACAAACGCCCGCTCCACACTATCATCCCGGCCTTCATGGAGAAGGGGGACATCCACATTGGCTTTGGCATCATGGGCGGCTGGAACCAGGCACAGGCGCACGCGCAGTTCGTTGCGAACATCGTCGATTACGGTATGAACGTTCAGGCCGCTCTCGAACAGCCTCGGTTCACCAAAGAAAGTTTCGAGGGCTGCGACATCGAGATGGAGGAAACCATTCCCGCCGACATCCGCGCAGGTCTCGCACAGCGCGGCCATCAGATTCGACTGCTGGAAGCGTTCACCTTCACTGTGGGTCAAGGCGCAGCAGTAGTCCGGGACAGCAGTCGTCAAGTTAATTTCGCAGCAGGAGATCCGCGCTCCGATGGAGCGGCCATACCACAGGAACCGAATACCAAGTAGCTTTTTCCCATGCGGCAGGGCCAAAGAAACAAGCGCGGCGAGCGCGATCAACTGCACCGATTTCGAGCTCCGACTGTCAACAAAACCGGTAATATCAAGTCTTTGTTGTCAAGCATGTTCATTTCTCGGTAGCACCTGTGCTGATTACACGCAGGACCGTGCAGAAAAGTTGGAATGGTCCACATACGTGGAGGAAATGAAGGACGACACTCAAGTCTGCACTGTGACAATCGTGGGAATAGTGACAGGTTTGTTGAAGTGTTGCGGTTAGAATCCCATCTGGTTGATCGCAACCTCAACTACATTTCATCTACTCGAAGCAAAGGTGCGTCCTTACGGATGCCGAGAGTGCGGCCAGAGAGTTCGAGTTTGCCTCTCTGCCGGGCCGTGTCTGTCCTGAACGAGCGACTTCCTTGCCGCCGGCAGAGCGCACCATGGAGGCACGGAGCACACGGAGAAAATCTTTCGGGGCTCGCGGAGCACGAACAAAAACAAGACCTACTGCACAGTGCATGACGGAGACACTGAACAGGCAGAATTCTACCAACAACGCTCAATGCCGAAAATTGCCAATTCCGCGGCAGACCGCGCATAGTCTGGAGAGTAAATGAAGGCTCAAGATGAACGGCCAACAAAAGAAGGAGCAGTCTTCCGGCGTGCAAGATCAAGAAATCCGTGCGGCACTGGATCAGCACTGGGCGGCTTCCGACGCGAACGATTTTGAAACGGAGCACCGCATCTACCACGAGGATGCTGTGCTGGAATATCCGCAGTCAGGGGAGCGAACCCAGGGTAAACGCAACATACAGAACCAACGCGCTAGTCAGCCGAGCAAAAAGCGGTTTACTGTCC
>CAZLIE010000089.1:0-17503 GCA_964559345.1 uncultured Terriglobales bacterium | reverse complement strand
AGCAAGCTTCGCGTCAGGCGAATTAAGTTTCAAGAAGTGCTCGGCCAGCAGGATGATGTCTTCCTTGCGTTCCCGTAAAGGAGGTACGCGGAGCTGGAACTGGGAGAGGCGGTGGTACAGATCGCCCCTGAAGCGGCCTTGCTGGACCGACTCTTGTAATTCCTGATTGGTCGCGGCGACCAATCTCACATCCACTGCAATCTTCTTCGTCCCACCTAGGCGGTAGTACGGAACACCATCCAATACCCGCAGAAGCTTTACTTGAAGCTTTGATTCGAGCTCGCCGACCTCATCGAGGAACAGCGTGCCCCTGTGGGCCAACTCGAAAAACCCCGGCTTGGGGCTGTCGGCGCCGCTGAATGCTCCCTTTTCGAATCCAAACAGCTCACTCTCGATCAGGTGTTCGGGCAGGGCACCGCAATTGACGTCCACCCATGCCTGATCGCAACGAAGGGAATGGTGGTGCACGGCACGCGCGATGAGCTCCTTGCCGGTGCCGGTCTCTCCGATGATCAGAACCGCAGCGTTATGATGGGCGACCCGCTCGACCATCTGAAAGAGCCGCTGCATGGCCTGGCTACGGAAGACTGCCTGCAGGCCTGGCAACTGCAGAATCACGGGTTCGCTGTTCACGGGGACGACCTATGGGCGGAGTGTAGGCCAGCAGAGTAGGCGCGAGCAATCCAAATAAGAACTAGTACTTAGCCCGATAATGGGGCAGTTAAACCCTTAGCTTGGCGCCTGATCCAGTGCTGAGGTTCAGTCTGGAGGCATGCAGGTGGTTACGACAACCTGTCCATCGACCATTGTCCCATTGCGCCAAGTTGTCCCAATTTGTCACCGAGAGCTCGCGCGTATAGCGGCTAAGTCACAGAATCGATGGCATGTTGCTAGGCACCATTGGGAGAACTAGGTGGAAGCAAACGTGCACCTGTTCTGGCCGCGAGGGTATCTACAATGCAGTCAGACCGTCTAAAGGCTGGTGCATTCATCACATTAGTGGGCGTTCTAGGCCTGTCTGTATTTGCCTATGGCATGCTCCACTGGCATTCTCAGGACCTGATTCGGCTGTCGGTGTATATCGTGATCGCCGCCGTCGCCTCTGGCCTCAAAGTTACGCTGCCCGGCGTCAACGGGACAATGTCGGTGAACTTCCTGTTCGTCCTGCTGGGAATCGTCGAACTGAACCTTCCCGAAGCCCTGCTGATTGGACTCGCTGGGGTCATGACCCAGGTGTTGTGGAAGTCGCTGAACGTCAAGCCGGTCCACCTCACTTTCAATCTGGCAGGGAACGCAGCCGCGATTGGTGCTTCGTACTGGGTATATCAGCTCGTGGACACCGCATGGTTCACACACAGTCTGCCACTGTCACTGGTTGCCGCCGCGTCCACTTACTTCCTGGCGAACACGATACCGATTGCGATCGTGATTTCGCTCACCGAGCACAAGGCAGTCCAGAAGGTTTGGAAAGACTGCTACTTCTGGTGCTTTCCCTATTACCTGTTTGGCGCCGCCCTCACCGGACTGGCTCATCTAATCAACCAGAGAGCCGGATGGGAGACATCACTGCTGGCCTTCCCGGCGGTTTACTGGATCTATCGCTCATATCGCCTCTACCTCGAGCGGCTGGAGCACGAAAAGAGCCACGTAGAAGAGATGGCGTCGTTGCACTTGCGGACTATTGAAGCGCTCGCGCTTGCCATTGAAGCCAAGGACCATACCACGCATGAGCACCTCCGTCGCGTTCGCGTCTATGCAGTCGAGATCGCGAAGGAGATGAAGGTCTCCACCGAAGAGCTTGAGGCTCTGCGTGCTGCGTCCCTGTTGCATGACATTGGCAAGCTGGCGGTCCCAGAGCACATCATCTCCAAGCCCGGCAAACTGACGCCGGAAGAATTCGAGAAGATGAAGATCCACCCGGTAGTTGGTGCGGAGATTCTGCAGCGAGTTGAGTTCCCGTATCCCGTGGTTCCGATCGTTCGTGCCCACCATGAGAAGTGGAATGGAAGCGGCTACCCGCTCGGACTGAAAGGCGAAGAGATCCCGATCGGCGCCCGCATCCTTGCCGCAGTGGACTGCTTGGACGCATTAGCATCACACCGGCAGTATCGCCGGGCTCTGCCTCTCGATGACGCCATGCGGCATGTCGAGATGGAAGCTGGTGTCAGCTTTGATCCACAAGTCGTGGCAGTTCTTAAGCAGCGCTACCAGGAGCTCGAGCGGAAAGCCATGGAGCAGGACCATCCCGTCCTGAAGCTCTCGACCGACTTCAGGGTCGAAAGAGGAACCGCGCCCGCTGCGGGGTTCGAGCAGAACGAAGGCAAGGTGGACAAAGAGCTGTTGCAGGCCAAGACCCATCAGGTGGAGTTCTTGTCGTCGATCGCGAGTGCGCGTCAAGAGGCTCAGATGCTATTCGAGTTGAGCCAAACGATCGGCAACTCCTTGTCGCTCGACGAGACTCTCTCAGTCTTATCAGTGCGCCTGAAGCGTTCGATACCGTATGACTCGATTGCGATCTACTGCAAGAAAGACGATCGCCTCATTCCCGAATTCGTTACCGGAGACAACTTCCGGTTGTTCTCCTCGTTGCAGATCCCCATGGGGCAAGGTCTCTCCGGATGGGTAGCACAGAACCGCAAGGCCATCGTCAATGGCAACCCGTCGGTTGAACCTGGCTATCTTCAGGACGAATCGAAGTTCAGTACGTTGCGCTCTGCCTTGGCTGTCCCTCTGGAAGGATTGCAGGGGGTCCTCGGTGTGCTGGCGCTCTATCACGCCGAGAAAGATGCCTTCACGAACGACCATCTGCGCATCCTGCTGGCGATTGCCTCCAAGCTCGGCCTGTCCATTGAGAATGCCCTGAAGTACAGATTGGCAGAGACGTCGGCTACAACCGACTACCTCACTGGGCTGCCGAACGCGCGTTCACTGTTCTTGCATCTTGACCGCGAGATGTCGCGCTGCCGTCGTCATGAAGCGCCCCTAACCGTGCTGGTGTGCGACCTTGATGGCTTCAAACAGGTGAATGATCGCTTTGGTCACCTTGAGGGAAATCGCCTGTTGCGCGCTTTTGCTCAAAAGCTCAAGGATTCCTGCCGTGAATACGACTATGTCGCGCGAATGGGCGGCGACGAGTTTGTGATCGTCGCTCCTGGCCTGAGTGCCGAGGCAAGCTTGGAGAAAATCTACTACTTCAACCAATTGGCCATCGAAGCAGGGCAACAGGTCACTGGAGAGGACCTTATCTCGCTTAGTGTAGGCGCCGCTTTTTATCCGAAAGATGGACATGACGCCGAGCAGTTGCTCGCCGAAGCCGATCGCAGAATGTACGTGGTCAAGCAACAACATCACGCCGGTCTCGATATTTCCCAAGAAGTTCCTCGGGCTGCAAAGATCAACTGATCAATGCCGTCATGAGGCCCTCGCAGGAGCCCCGGCCGAAAGGCCGGGGCATTCATTTTGACTCCGAATGCAGTTAGTTACTCTCGTAACCAAGGCCGCCTTATCTTTTCGCGCCATAATGTGAATTGAAATGAAACCTTGGTTGGAAGAACGAATTGGGACTCTGATCAGCGCTGGGGGCGTGATCTGGGCTACATATCATGGTACCTATCAGGTACATGACATAACCCAAGGATTCACGGCTGTTTACTTGAAATCTGGGCCGCTGGAACTGAGTGCCCTTGGTATTCTGATTTGGCTGCACGCGAAATGGCGGCGCGCCACCCACATTAATCGTGCGTGATGATTGGACGCTGCTATTGCAGATCTTCCGTCCGGTCATCCCTCAGAACCACGATCAACTGTTAACCTTCCAATACGCCGCAGAAAAGAACGTGAATTTCGACGTCGTTCTGCGGCCGTTCGCTGATATCTCTCGATCCACCGCAGCAGGCCAATGACCCCCGAAGCTCTCATCCTGACCTCCGATTTCGAGCTTTGCCACATGGTGAGGATCGCGGTCGAACGGCTTGGGATCGATGCGGATGTGGGCTTGTGGGGAGCCGATGCTTCGAAACATCTCGAACGGAAAAAGTTCGACGTAGTGATCATCGATTTCCTCGATTCGTTGCAAGCAGGAAAATTGCTGAAGGGAACTCGTGCCAGCCGCACAAATCGTTCGGCGATTGCAATCGCGATCGCAAGCAATGCAGACGATCTGAAGTTAGCCTTCGATGCGGGAGCAAATTTCGTAATCCAACGCTCCAGCTATGAGACCGAGATCGCCGCGACATTGCGTTCGGCTTACGGGCTCATTTTGCGGGAGCGCGGGCGCTACAACCGATTTCCGCTCAATACATCTGTTCAGATCCGCGGCGGCAATACTTCTGTCGAGGCCTTGATCCTGAATATCAGTGAAGGCGGCCTGTGTTTGAGCGGTTCCGATCAGATTCCCGATGGCCCATTAGAACTAACGTTTTCACTTTCCGAGACTAAGTCGATCAAGGCGACTGGCGTGCGCGCCTGGCAGCGTGATCGGCGAAGCGGCATTCAGTTCACTAATTTCACGGCGAACAGCCGGGAAGACTTGGATCAATGGCTGGCCTGCCAATCTGAAGAACAGGCCAAGACCATTCCAGCCGTCACGAATGCGATCGTGAGCGCGGTACCAGTAGATATCGACCCAATGGCCTATGGCGTGCCGGTCGAGCCGAATGATCCCAATCAGCCCCGGGCAATTGTGACGGCGATCATCCGCGGTGGTCCCGTTCGGGCTAAATGCTCGGCCTGCCTGGCCGTGATTACATTTGGCAACACGATTGGAGCGCCACTCGATCAGGAGCGAAAGCTTCGGGAAGCTTTCTTGGAGCATCTCAGACAAAAACACACAGAACACGCCACAGACGCTAACGCAATTGCTTAGCGCGTTTGGGATGGACGAATAGGTCCCCAATACCCTCACATGGGACTTGCGAGGACGGTCACGTACCGTAGTAACCAATGTTGGAATGTAGGAATCACGCTATCCTTTGCATATCGACATTCATCAGCCAAAGGACTTGCTGGACCAGCAGCGGACTGAGTTTCGCGCGAGCTTGCCGGATAACCTGGCCGAGCTTTGGACGCGTTTCTCCGGACGCATCGCCGTGGTGTTGTCAGGCGGCGGAGCTCGAGGCGCCTACGAGGCTGGCGTCCTCCTGGCCTTTCAGGACGCACGTCTGGCCACTCACATACTGACTTCGACCTCGATTGGAGCGATAAATGCGGCGTCCTATGCCGGGCACGGACGTGGATTCGTCGGCAACGCCGAGCCGCTAGTCGAAGGATGGCTTGAGCTCACGCCAGCTACGGTCGGGATCGATTGGTCCCGCTACATCGTCGTACTCGCGGGGCTGATTGCTGCAACGGCGGGATTCGGAAATGCCGCGGTCGATCTGCTTCACCGTTGCGGGATTTACTTGCATCAAGACAATCCGCTGCTCACATGGTTATTGCTGGGAGCAGCAGGCTTGGCCGTTCTGTTTTCCTATACTGAACTGTCCTATGCCTATTATGTCGGCGTGAAACTTCTACGGCGCCGTCGTTGGAAGCCAGACCGGCAGAAGGCGATCGCTTCAGCTCTGGCCAATGGAATTGTTCTGAGCTTCATCTCCTGCTTCCTGATTACGACGCATATTCACTTCATGGAAGCGCCCGCCTTCGAGTTCACACCGCAAACCGACTTGTGGCTTGCAATTGCCCTACTTGGGCTGCTGGCACTGTGGTGGAGCTTGCGCAACCGGATTAGCGTTCTCAGCCACAAACTGCTGAAATCTCCTCTGGATTCTGGCCTTTTCCAGAATTACGAACGCAGCCGTTTCCTTAAGGACCGCATACACCAGCGCCGTCTGCGGCGTTCCCCGATCCGCGTGGTGATGACAGCCGCCGAACTCTACAGTGGACGCGAGAAATACTTCGTCAACAAACACGTCGAGGAGCTTCTGCGCGACCCAGGCGCCGACGTTGCGTTTATCAAATCTAATTTCGAAACCGCCCAAGACCTCATCCAGGCGGTGATTGCGTCCTCGGCGTTTCCGATTGCATATGAACCGGTGGAGATGCAGGGCGGTTTGTGGTCAGACGGCGGCCTCGTAGCCAAGCAGCCGATTGTGCCGGCGATCCGGCTCGGAGCTGACGTAGTCTTTCTGATTACAGTTGATCCGGAGCAGGAGGTCGTTCCCAAGATCAAGACCTTCCTGGACGTCGGAATGCGAGCTTTCGACATTCTTATGTCCCGCAATGTACAAGCCGATTTGCGGCTGCTTGAGAATGTGAATCAGATATGCGAAAGCTACGCTGTAAAGATTGGCAGAAGGCCCGAGCAGTTGATCCTCGAAGTTGGCGGGCACACTTATAGGTATCTCAAGGCATTCACGATCCGTCCTGTCACTCCGCTCGCTGCGACGTTGCTCGATTTCGATGGCAAAATTGCGCGTCCTGCAATTGAACAAGGATATCGAGATGGAGCAAGAACTGTAAGAGAGTTCATGCAGTATGTTGCCGCATTCCCGCAAAAGGAAACAAAGTACATCCTGCGGCTTGAGTCAGAAGAGGTGCCGGCTCCGACTTATTAACGATTATTTGCAGCTAGCGTCGCACATTTTATTTTTGTGAAGTCTTGATTCCAGCGCCTTCTTGCACGGTGATCGTCTGATCTGCAGTCACGTTTGTCAGCACATCACGTTGTCCGCTGGGCCACTCGATCTCCACCCGATCGGCTTTGTTCTGAGTACCCAGGCCAAACGTGAGCACCAGCTCGCTTTGCGACATATAGCTCGATCCACTCCGCAACATCAGCGATTGGGGATTGCCGGCGGAAGAGACGCGCACAATAGCTCCAATGCCGTCACGGTTCGACTGAATGCCCCAAAGTTTGACCCGCAGACTGTGGTTGCTCCCCCCGTCGTTGCGGAATAGCTGGGCTGGCCCGCCGTTTGTGGTCATGACCAGATCGAGATCGCCGTCATTATCGATGTCGGCGTAAGCGGCCCCGCGCGCGACGCGCGGCCGGGCAAAGTCGCTACCCATCTCATCGGTTGTCTCACTGAATTTTCCGCCCCCAACATTGCGGAACAGATGAGGGGGTTCGGCATATCGAACGCGCTTCTGGATGTTCTCGATCTGATCCTCGATATGTCCGTTGGCGACAAAAACGTCGAGCCACCCGTCAAGGTCATAGTCGAAGAAAAAGCACCCGAATCCCAAGGTCAGCAGGCTTGCGTGGCCGATTTCCGAAGTAGGAGCTGCGTCAACGAAGAGCCCATTGCCCTCATTGTGAAATAGCGAGAGCATCTGGTTTGAGAAGTTCGTGATCAGAATGCTGGGATTGCCGGTACGATCATAATCGGCGGCGTCAACTCCCATTCCCGCGCGCGCAATTCCGTCCTCGCTGTACGCGATTCCAGCAGTTACGCCCGACTCGGTGAAGTGTTTGCCCTTTTCGTTGACGTAAAGCTTGTTAGGTTGCGTGTCATTGGAAATGACAAAGTCCGGCCATCCGTCCTTGTTGTAGTCCAGCACAGCGATTCCCAGCGTCTTAGACGTGGTATCAAGAAGTCCCAACGCTTGGGTGACATCCTCGAATCTTCCATTTCCGAGATTGTGCCACACACGAATAGACGCTCCTTTGTATGACTCGGGCGTGCAGTACGACTTATGCTTTCCATCGAGAGTGCAGAAGATGTCCTCTTTGGGCGACCAGCGAACATAGTTGGCGACGATGAGATCAAGCTTGCCGTCGCGATCGTAATCGACCCACGCTGCGCTGGTGCTGAACTCCTGGATGCCCGACATGCCCGCCTTTTGCGTCACATCAGTGAAAGTGCCATTGCCGTTGTTGTGGAAGAGATGGCTTTGTCCAACTGCGGTGACAAAAATGTCGTCATGCCCATCGTTGTCATAATCCCCAACCGCGACCCCCATTCCGTAGAAGCTCACTGCCAGCCCCGCCTTGCGCGTTATGTCTGTGAATGTGCCGTCGTGGTTATTGTGGTAGAGCTTCAGCGTGGACGGCCGCTTCGGACCATCCGGCCAATCTTCTCCGTTTGCGAACAGGATGTCCTGATAACCGTCATTGTCGTAATCGATGAATGCCACGCCGGCTCCGAGCGTCTCCGGAAGATAGCGCTTGCCCGTCGCTCCGCTGTTATGCACGAAGCGGATGCCAGATTGCTGCGTGATGTTCGTGAAGTGTACTTTCGACTGCGAGAAGCCAAAGACGCTGGTCAGGACGAAAATAAGAATGCAGGAAGAAGTGATCTTGTTCATCAATGCCCGGTACGGATAGGAAGATCTTGGTGGCTTACGTTCAGTGTGGAAAGCGGATTAGACGTTGGCTGCACTCTCGTCCTCTTCAGCGGAGTTTGCGCCGGTCCATTGAGCGGGGCACTCTCGTGCTCGTGGATCGACTGCCGCTCATTGTTGTCTTCCGGATGGCTCATGCGGTAGGGACCAGTGAGCGCCTGCGCAGCCTCATCCGCTTTGAAACGCAAGTAGCGTTTCTGATACTCCCCGGCCATGTGTATGTTCCCAAGTCCACGATATGAAAGCATGAGGTTGTAATTGGCCTGCAGGTCCTCAGGATCGATCTGCAGCGCCTTCTTCAACTCGTTCACGGCGTCTTGATACTTGTGTTGCAGGAAGAATATGCGACCAATGTCATTGATCACAACGCGGTCCCGCGGATATTGCTTCTCGGCGACTCGCAGATGCTGTATGGCTTCCTCGTACTTGCCCTCTGCTCGCAGTGCCCGCGCATAGAAATAATGAGTTCGCGCGAGACTGTTGTCCATGGCTAGCGCCTTCTCCAGCACCTCTTTGGCACGCTGTTCATCGCCCTCCTGCACAAGCACACGACCCATGTTGATCCAGCTATCGGGCTTCGTCGGATCCGCCTGGGCCGCGGCCTGGAACACGGCCAGCGCACCTTTGAGATCCCCCTGCAGGAAGAGTCCGATGCCGTAGTCGTTCCAGCGCTCCCAATCTTTGGTCTCAAGTTGCCGCTTTACCGGAGCCGCCGGTGCAGTACTGGCGACCAGTGGCAGCGTGATTTCGTCCTGCGCGATAGTGACAATTGGCAGGTTGGGAATGAATTTCAACTTCCCCGAAACGCCGGACATGTCCCCGTTGAACTCCACTTTGCGATCGTCATATCCGGGCGCTGGTGTCTCACCCGTGCTCGTGCCGGCATAAGAGAAGTTCGTGTAGTACCAGGAAAATTTGCGGTAGTTCAGGCGCGCTTCAAGATTGATCTTGTTGCCCGCACCTTGCGGAATCCGCACCCGGTAGTGGACCGTCTCCGCCGCGCCCGGCGGAATCAGCTTCACATATACCAGCGCACGAGCTGACCAGGCATTGCGCTTGTTGATCGGATTCCCGTGCTCGTCGATGCTTTGTGAGCGATAGAAATGCGCGCTCTTCTCTACTGGCCCCCTTCCGTCATCCTCAACTCGGCCGCTCCAGAAGAGCACGTGACCTTTGTCGTCAGTGGCCTTCAACTCGAGCCACACGTCGAAGCCATCCACAGTTCCGGCAGGAAAGAAGTGTCCTACTTTTCGTGTGCGAACCACGACATCGACGCGTTCGGTGTCTCCACGCCGTAGTGAGGGCAGCACGCGGTTCAACGGCGCGGTGACGTCGAAGGCTTCCGGACCTCCACTATCGTCCGCCGCGCGCCTGTTTGACTCAGCCTCTTCTCCAACAGCAAACGTTGTCGAGAGCTCGCCGGGGATTTCACTCGTCGCTGTGCTCTTCGCGGTCTCAGGAGAGACGGCGAAGATGTCCACACTGACGATGCCGTTCTTTAGAAAATTGAGAACGGACTGCATCTGCTGATCGTCCTGGTTCGCAAAGGGTAAGGCGGTGTTCGCAGCAGGGAAGCGATGCGAGTGCAGCTTGCCGTCCGTAGTGCCATAGTCCGCCGAGTTCACGATCGGCATATGACAATCCAGGCAGCGTTGCGGCTTCGGGGGATAGTAGAACGACCTCGCACCCAAACCCGACACTCCACTCGCCTGCCAATTGTCGTAATCGTTGAAGCCGCGAATCCAGCGGTAACGATTCACCGGGATGTCGAGATGGACCTTATGGCAGCTCGAGCAGAATTCCGCCGACTGCTGGTTGTGCATGAACGGCTTGAAGAAGGCACGCCGGTGCGGCTCGGGATTTTCGTAGATTGCGAAATCATGCAACCAGCGCATTACCGGATTCTTACTAGCCGCGAGCTCGTGCAGCTTTGGATATTCGAGAACAAAATCAGCCTGTCCCATCGTGCTCTTGACCCTCACGATGGAGTGGCACATCAGGCAGCCAAGGCCCGCGTTTGCTTCGGGCGTATGCACGATCTGCTTGATCGGTGTGTCCATCATCCCGCTGTAGAGAACGGACGGGTCATGGCAGCCGCCGCACCACTTCGAAGGACGCGTGCCGACCACGTCCTGCATGTACTCAATGCTCTTGCGGTACCACTGATTGTTGAACGAGGAGAAGTGGTGCGCAGAACTATTCCACTGTTGATAAACGTCTTTGTGGCAGCGCTCGCAGGCCTGCGATTCCATAAAATACTTTGCCGGAATCAGTTTGCCGTCGGTGGTCTGCGCAGAGCTGGGAAAGAATGGACCGTTTGCGCCGTCTCCTTCGCGCGTCATCTGCTCGGGAGCGATTTCAGGATTGCGAATCGGCGCCGAGGCATTCCAACGTGAAGTGCGCGAGTAACGGGCAACCCAGCCCAGCAAGATCGCAAATATCAGCAGCACTGCGCATTGCAACCCCAGCTTCGGCGTTGCCGATGATAGCCAGTTCTTGCTGCGCAGCCACTGGACCAGCAACAGAAAAGCGCCGGCAAACGAGGACACAGCGTGTACGTAAACATAGACGAGGTGGGGTCGCGTGCCCCCGACGACCATCACCACACTCCCTGCAATTGCGCCGACGACGAGGAACGCGATCGCCGCCTTTGCTAAAGGAGAGATTTCGTGCAATCGCCGCAACAGCCACGGAGCAGCAACGACCGCAACAACTCCCAGCGCAATATGCGCTAGGGACAGCCCTATATAGAAAAGATTGGGACCAGGAAAGGCGTAAAGATAGGCGCCGGACAGTGCAGCAAACCACAAGAAGGCCTTCGCCGCCGTTTGTAAAGGAAAAGTCCTCATAGCCAGGGAAGCTGCCCTGCCAAATTACTGGCTTCTCCGCTTCGCTTCGATAATACTTTTCTACTAGTCGTCAGCATGAGCTTCCACGTTGCGGAAGACTCAGAGCCGCATCGGATCCTTGACGACCAACCGAGCCCAGCTGTTTATCGTCGATTAAATTCAATCCGAAGGCATTACACTTAATTTCTGTGAGGCCATTGGTTTTTGCCAGAGCAACGCTCGCCTTATTTCTAACCTTCGCCGCGGCGGCCGCTGCCTGTCAAACATCTGCTCTCCAGCTTTTCTCCGATTCCCGTCCTGCAATGGGGACGCGGTTCTCCATCTACTTATTTGCGCCTGACCAACAAACTGCCTCGGGACAGATGGATGCTGCGTTTGACGAGATCGAGAGGATTGAAGAAGCGCTCAGCAATTACCGACCGAGCAGCGAGCTGTCTCGCATCAATCGCCTTGCCGGCCGCCAGGCGGTCACGACCGATCCCGAAGTGTTCCGTCTTCTGGAAACCTCGTTCGATTACAGCCGGCGCAGCAACGGTGCATTCGACATCACTGTAGGCCCACTGATGCGCGCGTGGGGATTTTTCCGTGCAAGCGGACACTTTCCCGATGGAAAAGAGCTGGCTGTCGCCCGGGCTGCGACAGGCTGGAAGCAGGTGGAGCTTGACGCCCAATCCCGCACCGTCAGCTTCCGCGCCCCCAACATGGAACTCGATTTAGGAGGCATTGGAAAGGGCTACGCGGTGGATCGTGTCGTAACATTATTGCGCGAGGCGGGAGTGCAGGCAGCCTTCATCGATGCCGGATCCAGTACCGTGTATGCGTTGGGTTCGCCTCCGCGCAAGAATGGATGGAAAGTGCTGGTGCCCGAGCCCGCCAGGCGGTCAAGTTCGATCACGGAAGTGACTCTGCGGGACCAGTCGCTATCGACGTCAGGCAGTTACGAAAAATTCTTTCGACTGAACGGAACGACGTACTGCCATATCATGGATCCGCGGACGGGCTATCCGGTGCAACGCATGTTACAGACGACTGTGATTGCACCTACCGCCACGGAAACCGACGCGCTGTCAACAGCGATGTTTGTGCTTGGATCAAGAGACGGACGCCGCATGTTGCAATCGATACCAGGCGCCAGCGCAATCTGGATCACGGGCAGGAGTGCTGAGCGCGATCAGGTGGACGAATTTCGCTGGCCCACTCGGATTTGTCTGCACCTACCGTGTCCGGCAGAAAAGGGGAAATGAGAGAGTGAATCGACGGAAGTTTTTGGCTGGAGCGGCGGCTAGCGTTGCTGCTTCGGCGCTCGCGCAAACAACCGGGGGGCGGCCTACAGTGCCGGCGTCCGACCGCATCAATCTGGGAATCATAGGTCCGGGCAGCCGCGGTCAGCAGCTCATGCGTACTTTCTTGCGAGTACCGGGAGTTCGTTTCGTTGCACTGAGTGACATTTACGATCCCCGATGGGATCAGGCGCGCAAGATCACGGGCGAAAACACTCCTGCGTTCCACGATTATCGCGAACTCTTGTCCAGAAAAGATATCGATGCGGTGATCGTCGCGACGCCGCTGTCGCTGCACCAGGAACACATCACGGCAGCGCTTGAGAGCGGACGCCACGTGTATGGCGAAAAGAGTATGGCGCTCACTGTCGAGCAATGCAATAAAACGCTTCAAGCTGTAAAGAGGAGTGGTAAGCATTACCAGATCGGACTGCAGTACCACTACGCGCCTTGGTTTGCGGAGGCCGCTCGCCTGATCGCCGTGGGGAAGATCGGCAAGGTAACTCAGATCTATGCGTACTGGCATCGCAACAATAACTGGAGACGTGCGGTACCGGGCAACGATCCCAAACTCGAACGCCTCATCAATTGGCGGTTGTACCGCGAATTTTCCGGCGGCTTAATTGCTGAGCTCGGGTCCCACCACATCAATTTCGCGAATGAAGTATTCGGCGGAATTCCAGACTCCGTAATCGCCAGCGGTGGAGTCGATTTCTGGCGGGACGGCCGTGAGACAGCCGACAATGTGCAGGTGACCTATCGCTATCCTGGCGGCAAGACTCTGTTCTTCAGCGCAATCACCACCAACCGCCTGGACGGGTCTGAGGTGCGAGTATTTGGAACGGATGGCAGTGTCGTTCTGACCGAAGCTGACGGCATGTACTACTACGAGCCGAGCATCGCCAACTCCGCCGTGGGCGAGCATACCGTCGTCGAGCACGGAGTAGTCACCGGCGCGAGCTACCGCGCCGAACTCCCGTATCGCGGCAAAGGTCAACCACTCCCAGTGCCAGAAGGAACACAGGGAAACCCGGATTTTCTTGCTTGCACTTCATTCATAGAGAGCCTTCGCAGCAACAAGCGGCCACTTGCAGATGAACAAATCGGATGGAATTCCGGTGTGACAGTTGCGATGGGGAACTACGCACTTGATCACGGCGAACGAGTAAGATTCGCCGACCACATCTCTGCTCCAACTGTTTAGCGGAACGGCAGGCGTTCGAAGCGTTTTAGAGCCGTCACACGTGAGTCACTGAATCCCAAGTTGTCCAGACTCATGTGGACGCGGGCGCCCTCGCCCGGGTGTTTGCGCACGCTGCCGAAAATGGAAGCTCCGTGAGAGTATCTCAGTGCACAAGATCCACAACAGGTTGCGAGGATGTTTTGTAAGCGGAATCAGAGGTTCTGCTTTGGCCAGGTCCATGCATACCAGGCTATAAGTACACTCAGAGTGATTTCTATCAATCCGAAGAAGACATAGAAGTGCCAGCCACCCCTAATCGCCACGATCATGATTCCGGCATACAGCGCGCCGAACACGATGTTCACCCAGCGATTCACTCCTGGAGGGAGCACGAGCGAAAGAAACGGCATCAGACTCGGAATTATCATCACCGCGGACATGCCCAGCAAGCTGCCCTGAGAGATGGAGCCGAACGGCATTCTTCCGGCGATCATTTGCTGTAACTGACCAGGTTGCCAAAGCTCGAAATAGTCTCCATAGATGTAAAAAAACATCAGAGAGGACCACAAGGCAAACAGCTTAAATCTCACGTGAACGTGGATCTCTTCAAATCGCATTTCGTTCACCTGGCCTGAGAGGATTCGTCAGTTGGCTTTTGCGAATAAGGCGAAGCTTTTGAACGACTGCGGGATCCTGATGAAAGCGTGTCTTCCACAGTCGTTCGCTGACGACAGCCACCTGCGCCCGGCCAGGTTGATTCTCGTCTGCAGTAAAGATTCGTCCGCGCACTGGCTGCACCTGGAACGTCGCGAAGTAGTCGGCGGATACGCGTTCTCCGCTGATCCGCTCCGGCGCGTCTGCCGCGGCCAGATTGAAGCTGGCTAACTCCGATGCCGCCAGGTTCTCGAACACAGCGTTCTGCCCATGCAGGTCGCTGAAATTACCGGCAGAAACGCCGCCTCCACCCGCGCCGCGCCAATTCTCCTGCAGCAGCACGACGCGCCCGGGATCTGCGATGGCCAGAGGCTTCAACACGACTGCCTCGACGACGCTGAAGATCGCGGTGTTGGCTCCGATCCCAAGCGCGAGCGTCAACACAGCGACCGCAGTGAAGCCGCGAGTATTAAGCAGAACGCGCAGACCGTAGCGAAAATCCTGGAGCATGGAGTGCATGAAGGGTCAAGGCGATTAGGAGCACGAACCCCGCCACGGCTTGGCTTCGTGCTCGTCGTATTTTCAGTCGCTTACGCCAGACGTTCATCGGCGCATAGCGATGAGCTGCGCGAATCCGGAACGTTTCGTCCGAATTTGAACATAGTTGGCTGGCTGGCTTTGATTATGCTGCGCCTGCAGGGTTTGCTTCGACTAGCGGTACGTTGACCAGGTGCTCGCTCAAAAACCAAACCTGCAGCTCGTTGGTGCGCAGAACCTCGCTCACGACCAGATCGTTAGTGCCGTCGTCACCGAGCTGAGACGCGCGGCGCGCTAGCTTACGGCTGTCGCCGATGATGATTTGGTGCGCGTCCAACAGACGCGAGAGTTGAACCGGCACCTCTTCACGGTCACGTGGAGGCCGTTCAATCTGAGTGATCTCGGCGACATCGGCAGCCATTGCTATGCTCACGCCGCCGAGTAATTGAATACGTTCTGCGATTGAATCCACTAATTCGGACTGCTCGTCATGGTGTTTGTCGAACAGCAAGTGCAGTTGATAAAACGTAGGGCCGGCGACTTGCCAATGAGATTTCTTGTACAAATCGCGAAGGCTCATCGTATCGGCAAGCATTTGGTTCAATTGCGCGGTCATTTCCAATCGCACTGGCTCTTCGAGTTCAAGAGGTAGCAGGTGGCTGACAGTTCCATACTTCTGAATTGCACTCGCCCGTTGGTGAAGCCGGGGCTGAGCACTGACGATTGTGGGGGCTTTTGTGCGGGTTTGATTCTTAGCCATTAGACTGCTCCTCTTTCGATCTGCTCTCCTGACTACCTCAGGATATGTCTGAGCATTGTACACACCTGAGTGCTACGGAGCAGTGGACACGAGCAGCCGCATCCTGGCGCTCAATGTCCACGCACCGCCTCTGCAGTTGCGGCTCTTTGCGCTGGTGCCTCGCTCTCGACGAACGATCGTAGTTGCTGGACCAAGAGCAGCAAGCATGCAACTCCCAAAACGAGGAGCACGGTTCCGCGCAGCGGGTGGCCCAGAATTGCGTATCCGGAGCCGAACAGGAACGAATACACCATCGCGCAGCCAAGCAGCCAGAGCCCTAAGTTCCGGCCCAGATCGCTTGTCGGCCTCACATCATTCGCAAGTGCAGCGATGTGCTTCCAGCCACGCACGTCCGGACGCACGTGGCGGTAAAAGCTGAGCAGCACGCGTTCGCTCTCAGGCCGAGTGGTGTAGGTAACGATGATCCAGGCCAGGGTGGTGATTGCGGTAGTCGTTCCCGCCGTTTTTGCAAACAGCACAGCGCCGTTGCCTTGGAACGGTTGGACCACTCGCAACGCGAGTGAAACGACGAGAGCGACAGCCATCGCCGCAATTTCGCTCCAGGCATTGATACGCCACCAATACCACCTCAGCAGATAGACAGCGCCAGTGCCCGCGCTCAATTCGAGCACCCATTGCCATCCGGCTTCGATGGAGGTGAGCTGGGCGGCAACAATCGCGGAAGCGATCACCAGGAAAACCGTAACGATTCGCGATGCGCGAACGTAGTGCTGCTGCGATCCGTCCGATTTGATGAAGCGTTTGTAGAAGTCTGCAACCAGATATGACGCGCCCCAGTTGAGTTGCGTTGCGATCGTGGACATGAAAGCTGCGAGAAATCCGGCCACCGCGAGTCCGCGAAGAGATGCTGGAAGGTGCTGCGTCAGTACCAGCATGTATCCGCTCTCGGGATGATCGAGATGCGGATAAAGCACGATCGCGCAGAGTGCGGTCAAGATCCAGGGCCAAGGACGGAGCGCGTAATGCGCAATGTTGAACCATAGAACGGAGAGCATTCCCTGGCGCTCGTCCTTCGCGCTGAAGATACGCTGCGCAATGTATCCGCCGCCGCCCGGTTCCGCTCCCGGATACCAGAATGCCCACCATTGCAGTCCTAGGAACACCAGCAGCGTGATCACGGGAAGGGTCCACCAGGCTTCGGAAGTGAGCCCGCGAGAGAAGTCCGGAAAGAACGCGAGCGGATTTCCGTGGGCGACAGAGGGATCGGGTGGTTGTGCCGCGGCGAGTTTCTCCAACAGGGCGTGCATGCCCCCGACGTAGCTGATCGCGTAGTACGCAACCGCAGTGACCACGCCCATCTTGAGAACAAATTGGAAAAGATCGGTCCAGAGGACGCCCCAAAGGCCGCCAATGGCCACATAAAGTCCAGTAAATGGAATGATGACGAAGATGCAGATGGCGAGAGCCTTATGCTCGTTGACTCCCATTACGACACTGACAATACTGACCATTGCCTTTGTGACCCAGCCGAGGATCAGGCAATTCATCAGCAATCCTATGTACACAGCGCGAAATCCACGCAGGAATGCGGCGGGTTTGCCTGCGTAGCGCATTTCGGCGAACTGGACATCGGTCAATAGTCCCGAGCGTCGCCACAAACGCGCGAACAAGAAGACCGTCATCATTCCTGAGAGCAGGAACGACCACCATAACCAGTTGCCGGCGATTCCTTGACGGTAAACGAGTCCTGTCACCAGCAGCGGTGTGTCGGCCGAGAATGTGGTGGCGACCATGGAAGTGCCGGCCAGCCACCAGGAAACCGAGCGTCCGGATACGAAGTATTCCTCCATACTGCTTCCGGAGCGACGCCGGAAGTAGAGGCCCATCACGATGGTGATTACCAGGTAGCCGACAATCGCCGACCAATCAAGCCAGGTGAGTTGCATGCCGAAGAGAT
>CAZLIE010000088.1:0-18288 GCA_964559345.1 uncultured Terriglobales bacterium | reverse complement strand
ACGGCGCAGGCGCAGTCACCGGCGCGCAGACCGCAACCGTGACCTTCACTCTGACCGTACAGTAATTCGAACGCACATTAAATTCGAACCGCTCCGTCTTTACATTCTCCTCAGACGGAGCGGTTTTTATTCAATAGGAAGTGGTTCTAAATTTTCAGCTTTTGCTCAGGCGGCTTGTTGCATCGCCAATTCAACCGCTTCGACCAACATCTCGTACTCGTAACCGGCATCGTGACGCACGCCGTTGATGAAGAACGTTGGTGTTCCATTGACTCCGCTGCGCACGCCTCCCATGAAGTCTGAGCGCACCTTCTCGAGATGGGCGTGGTTTTCGAGGTCTTCGACGAAGCGTTCGGTATCGAGTTCGAGTTCCGCAGCAGCCGCGACGATGGATTGCGCCGAGAGATCTTCCTGGTTTTCGAACAGCCAGTCATGCATCTCCCAGAACTTCCCATGCGCGCCGGCAGTCTCGGCGGCTTCCGCAGCCAATTCGGCATGCGGATGGACATTGGTCAAAGGAAAGTGGCGATACACCAAGGCGAGTCTATCTTTGAAGTGGCGCTGTACGCGCGGAACGATCTGGTGTGCGCGACCGCAATGCGGACACTCAAAGTCTCCATATTCGATTATGACGACGGGCGCATTGATGTTGCCCAGGATGTGATCGGAAGGCGCGACCGGAACTTTCAAGAGAGTGGTCATTTTTGCTTATCTCCTGCTCGTCTCAACTGGTTTTGGCAGATCTTCAAGGGCCTGAAGAATACCATCGGCGCCAGGATTTACCGCAACTGGCGAACAGTAGCTCCATGTAATAGTCCCTTGCTGGTCGAGCACGAACAGAGCCCGCTCGCAGAAACCGTCCTCGTCGCGATAGGCGCCATATTTTTTCGCGACTGCTCCCTTGGGCTCGAAATCGGCGAGCAGAGGAAAATGCAGATGGCTGTGTCGGGCGAAAGCCGCATGGCACCACGCACTGTCCACAGAAATTCCCAGCAGTTCAGCATGGTGCTTTTGAAATTCGGACAGAACCTCGTTATACAGCGCCATTTGATCGCCACACACCGGACTCCAGTCCGCGGGATAGAACGCGATGATCACCGGATTGCCCCGCAGCTCGCTGAGTGACAGTTCCTGGTCTGGCGTGACGTGCAACCTGAATTCCGGAGCGGCTGTTCCCGCCTTCAATATCCGACTCATTGGTACCTCCAACTGTCTATGGCCAATACTATTCTTCCGATGCGCACTGTGTGTTATGGGTGTTTGTTATCGAGATAAAAGCCAAGTGAGTGAGCTTTTCTGCCGGCTCGTTCTGAGAGCGCTTACAGCGTGAGCTAACGAATTACAGTTTCAACTCCAAGCGGGCGCGATCGGCGATCTCGGGCATCTGGCTTACTGCTGCAAGCTGGATTGAGCTGCGCTCGAGTTTGTCTAGCGCGAACTGTGTGGACTCTTCACGCCGGTCGAGATCGTCTTCAATGATGGCAGTCAGCTCGGCCTTCGCATTTTCTATCCGCGCAATGCCGGCGCTGAGCAGTGGAAAGGTGAATGCCAGAACCTTGGCGTTGTTGGGCTCGGTCGAGAGCGAGACTGCGTGGAACAGGCGAATCACTCCGTTAGGACGATATCCGCAATCGATCTTCAAAGGATCGCCGCGGTTCGTGTAGCGCTCCGCGGCTATCTCTTTGTTGAGTACATGCCAAACCCCAGCGGCCTCGAACGCCGATTGCATCCCGCTGAGGCTGCGCTGGCGCACACTAACTCGGCTTTCGCGGCGTGGCACCGCGCGGTCGAGATATTGCTCGGCGAGTTGCTCGACTTCGCAGGTGTGATCTGGAGAGAGTTCGAGAGGGAATCCTGCAGCTTGGCCAGAAGCTGTTCGCGGCCTCCTCCGCCGGTCTGCAGGCGTTCGCGAAGTTCGGCTTCGAGCGCTTGCAGCGTGTCAGTGTCGGCCTGCAGATCGAAACAGCGCACGCGCGACCAGTCGCGGGTAAAGACGCACTTCAGCAAATTGAGGGTCGCGCTCCAGCAATACGACGCCAAAGTTGACGAACTCTTCCTTCACCGCGTCAGGCACGTAACGGAGGAGGAAGAAGTCGCATTGCTTCATATCGCCCATTTAGCAGATCAGTCGGATTTTGTAATTTCGCAATTTCGAAATTTCGCAATTACAAAATCAAAATTCAGAACTCACGAAATCACAATCAGCCAGCCGCTGACCTCGACAACTTCCGTGGCTGGAACCGGCAATCCAATGCGTTCGGCCAGACGCGTTGCCAGCAGCTCGTTGGCGAGCACGCGAACGTGGTGTGGTTGTTCTGGAACTTGACTACGTAGAAGTGTCCGTCGCTGGCGCGCATGAGGTGGCTCTGCGCACCACCGCGCATGGCACGCACGGGTTGGGTAGCCTGAATGGGCACAGGAGCCGGGCGGGAATGATATCGCGGGCGGGCTACTTCGTCTTCAACATTTCCTGCGCGTAGCCCTTCATGAACTCTTCTACGCTGCGCACGTACACGTCGGCGAAATCGACCACTGGCCTGAGCTTCTGAATTCGCCGCTTGGCTTCTTCCATTTGCCAGCCCGAGGCGCACATTACTGCCAAGGTCATCATTGGCGCGCGGTGGACTCCGGCAGCACAATGGATGAAGAGCTTGGCATTGGGCTGCTCCAGGGCTTCCAGGGCGAATTCCACGCCGCGCTCGAAGAGTCTTGCCGGCTTGAACTGGAAGTCGTCATCGGTGGGGTTCCAGAGGATTCGGACGTCATAGGGCGCACCCAGGTGGCGGTCGTCGAACTCGAGTTGCATATTGATGATGTGAGTCACGCCTGCATCCACGAGCTCAATCATCTTGGCGTCGATCCAGATGCCGCCCCCGACCGCAATCTGGTCGGTGACCCAGGTCATGTCCATATATCTCCAGATTACAACATCGGGTTTGCGGGCCCGATTCGACGGAAACAAAAAAAAATCGGCGAGACCGATGTTCCGGTCCCGCCGTTCTCCAGTCAGGGGTGAAGGGTTTACTGGTTGCCTTCGGGCTGTTCCGCGAGGGCGCTCATGCGGCGATCATTGTCGAAGCTGACGATGCCTTCATACATGCTCAGCGCGAGCATATGGTCGTGCAGCGGAATGGCGCGGTGCAACGGCAGGCCGGCGTCTTCCATACGGTGCCATTTCTGTCCGTCCTGGCTGCCGAAGACTTGGCTCGATCCATCTACGATCGCCAGCAGGTGCTTGCTGCGCTCGTCATAGTCGAGTGAGGTGATCTTGGCCTTGGGCAGATCCGACATCATGGGTTCCCATCTTCCGCCGTTGTGCTGGTGGAAGAGGCCCTGTGCGGACGATAACCAAACGTCGCCGGTGTGATCGATGGCAACGCCAGTGATTAAGGAAACCGGCAGACTCGCCACGGAGTTGAAGTGCTTGCCGCCGTCATAGGAAATCAACATTGAGGTGTAAGTCGTTGCGACGACCACCGGTCCGTTTACACGAACGCGCTGGAAGGGCTCGTGCTTGACTGCGCGCTGCATGGTCCATTTGCGTCCCATGTCATGCGACACCAGCAGTGTGCCGGCCGAGGTCGGAACGTACATGCTGTTGCCTGCAATGGCGAGGTCCGGAACATTGGGCATCACGCCAGGCACAGTTACGCGCATCCATTGCTTGGCGCCCGCGGTGAGGCGGAAGAGGCCAGCATTGGTTCCAGCATAGACGTTGTTTTTCTCGTCTTCCGCCATGGCAAAGACGTCGCGGCCATTGAGGCCGTTGCTGAGCTGCGACCAGCGCATTCCTCCATCACGAGAGACGAACACGCCGCCGAACTCCTTGTCATTGACCATGCCGGCATAGAGGACCCTCGCATCGCGATTGTCCGCCAGCAACGCCCGAACCTGGCGATGAGCGAAGCCCTCGTTGGACGCGCTGAAGGAACCGGAGTTGTTGGTGCTGAGCAGCACGCCGCTACGATCTGTGGCGAGCATTACACGAGTTGAGTCGCGCGGATCGACCATCACGTCGTTGACGATGATGTTCGGAGCGGTAACCCGATGCCAGGTTGCACCGGAGTCAGAGGTCTTCCATAGGCCTTCGGTGGTTCCGGCGAAGACAACCTCGGGATGCAGAGCATCCTGCTTCAACACACGGGTACGACGTGCGGAGAACGGGATGCCTTGAACTTTGTGGAACAGTTCGCCGGCGTTGGTGCTCTTGTAGATACCGGAGCAGGCGCTGAGGTAAACGTTGTTGGGCTGCTGCGGATCGACGATGATCGAGAAAACGTCAGAGTCGTCGATGACGCCATTCTTGATCTGGCGCCAAGTCTGGCCGCCATCTTCGGTCTTCCACGCCAGGTGCCAGGTGCCGGCATACACGATCTCAGGATTCTTGGGATCGATTGCCAGTGACTGGATGTTCTTGATGTCCTTGTGACCTTCGGGCGAAATGCGTGTCCAGTGATCGCCGCCATCCTGTGAGCGGTACACGCCATCGAGCGCGCCGGCAATCAGGATTCTCGGGTTCGAGAGGGACATGGCGAAAGACCGAATCGACTTGCCCTTCATGCCGTTGAGCGATTCGAACGACTTTCCGCCATTGTGCGAGCGGAACAGTTCGCCGTTCTCGTGCTCGATGCTCCAGGCCGCGATGTAGAGCTTCCGCGGATCGGAAGGATCGAAAATCATGTGGTCGAGGACGTAGTCTGGCCCGTCCCCAAGGTGGGCGAAGCGCGACCACGACGTGCCCCGGTCAACGGATTCGAAAATCTGCCCTGAACTCGTGCCGAGCAGAACGCGGTCTGGGTTGTGCGGGTCAAACGCGAGCGAGCGAACGTCGCCGCCGTCGGGCCCAATCATATGGGGCTGCGCGCCGTAGGCGTACCCGGCCCAGAATGCCATCACTGTCGCCATTGCGAACAGGTATAACCATCGTTTGCTGAACATGAACATCGTCCTCCGGTAGCTCTGACTGTTTTGGGGAGAAGGCGCGACTAATGTGACATTTCGACGATGGAGCGGGTAGATGACTAAAGATTTGGGCCTCGGAGAGGACATGTACTTTGGTCATCCGCAGGAAGAGAGGAGTTTTGAGTTTTGATTTCGTGATTTTGTGATTTCTAAATTGTGTAATTGGAAAAATTGACCGGGTGCAGCGGTTTTTATGGGTATTTTGGGGGTAGGCGGCGGTGCTTAGAGGAATCGGGCTCGCTGCTGGTTTGAATGGAGGGTTAATGAAAATGTTACCCTTCCACTCATGTCGGCCCCAGATTCGCGGTTTGTTCGTGCCTGTCGCAGAGAGCCTGTGGACGTTACTCCGGTGTGGCTCATGCGCCAGGCAGGCCGGTATATGCCGGAGTACCAGAACGTCCGGAAGCACCATTCCATCCTTGAAATCTGCAAGAACTCGGAGCTGGCTGCCGAGGTAACCATCACCGCCGCGGAGCGGCTGAAGGTTGACGCCGCCATCATCTTTGCCGATCTTTTGTTACCTCTCGAGGTAATGGGACTGGATTTTGAGTTCGTCGCCGGCGAAGGGCCGGTAATCCATGCTCCGCTGCGGGAGGCCAACGCTATTGCCCAGCTCAAGACGGATCGTGCCGCTGAGCTTGGATACGTCTCCGAATCGGTGCGGATCGTCGCCCGGCACTTTGGGACCCGGCTTCCCGTCATTGGGTTCTGCGGCGGACCCTTTACGCTGGCGAGCTACATGATCGAAGGGGGAGGCTCAGGCAGCTACATCCAGACCAAGCGCCTCATGTACCGCGATCCGGAAGCATGGGACGAGCTCATGCGGCGAATCGTGAAGGTGCTCGCGCAATACTCCGTTGATCAAGCCAACGCCGGGGCCGATGCATTACAGGTGTTCGACAGTTGGGTCGGGTGCTTGTCTCCGCAGGACTATCACCGTTTCGTGCTGCCCCATGCCAAAGCGTTGATCGCGGAGCTGAAGGCGACGAGTGTCCCTATCATCTATTTTGGAACCAACACGGCCACGCTGCTGACCTCGATGAAGCAGACCCGCGCCGAAGTGATCGGAGTCGACTGGCGGCTGCCAATCAATGAAGCCTTCGCGCTGCTGGGGCAAAAACATGCGGTGCAGGGGAATCTAGATCCGGTGGTGCTGTTCGCGTCAGAGGACGAGGTCCGCCAGCAAGTGCGAGAGGTGATCGATCGCGCCGCAGGGCGCCCCGGCCATATCTTTAATCTTGGACACGGAATCCTGCCGGAAACTCCAGTCGGGAACGTGCTCGCGCTAGTAGATGAAGTGCATACGTACAGCGTCAGCAAGCAGCACTCATCGTCAGAGACGGTGGCCTACTGAGATGACGACCGCCGTCTTGTTGCTCGCGCATGGCACGCCCGAGACGGTGGACCAGGTGCCCGAATATCTGCGCAACATCACCGGCGGGAGAGAACTGCCCGAGGCCGTGGTGCAGGAGGTGCAGCACCGGTACGCGTTGATCGGGCACTCCCCGTTGACCGAGATCACGCTGCGGCAGGGCAAGTTGCTATCTGAGTGTTTGCAGATGCCGGTGTATGTAGGCATGCGCAATTGGCACCCGTTCATCGCAAGTGTGATGAAGCGAATGCGCAGCGAGGGCGTTCAGCGGGTGATCGCCATCTGTCTGGCTCCGCAGAATTCGCGAACTAGCGTCGGCCTGTACCGGAACGCAGTCAACTCGTGGGCTGAGGGAATACAGGTGGAGTTTGTCGAGTCTTGGCACGATGAGCCCCTCCTGATCGCGGCATTTGCCGAGCGACTGTCTGCAACGCTCTCGCAGAGGCAAGCTCAGGTGCTTTTCACCGCGCATAGCGTTCCCTGTCGCACGATCGCGGCCGGAGATTCTTATGGGCAGGAGGCAAGAGAAACCGCGAGGCTGGTTGCCGAGAAGGTCGGCATGCGTGACTCGGAGTGGTTGTTTGCGTTTCAAAGCCAGGGAATGTCGGGTGGACCGTGGATCGGTCCCACGGTAGAAGACACGCTGCAACATATGAGTGACGAGGGTCACAGACGGGTGATCATCCAGCCCATAGGCTTTCTGTGTGATCACGTGGAGATCCTCTACGATATCGACATCGCGTTTCGCGAGCATGCTTCGCGATTGAACATGGACGTAGTTCGTCCTGAGTCGCTGAATTCTTCACAAATGCTAACTTCAGCTTTGGCGAGTCTCGTGCATTCTCGAATTTCCCTCAAGGAGACGGTTCACGCGCACTAGCTTTGTCCGCAGCGGGCGCGTAAACATTTAGACGTGCTTCGCGTAGCCATTGTCGGTGGTGGCATCTCTGGCCTGACGGCTGCGTTCTACCTGGAACAAGAACGGCGCCGCGGAACTCCTCTAGAGTTCGTTGTCTTCGAGGCGGATGCGCGTTTTGGTGGCGTCATCCGCACAGAACGCGTGGATGGATGCATCGTTGAAGCCGGTCCGGATTCGTTTCTCACGGCAAAGCCCTGGGCGCGCGAACTCTGCGAAGACCTGCGGATGTCGTCGCAACTGATTGGATCGCGCGACGCGGAACGCCAGACTTACATCCTCCTCGAAGGCCAGCTAGAGCTGGTCCCGCCCGGCATGCAGATGATGGTCCCCACCAAGATCGTTCCAGTCTTGCGATCAAGACTGTTCTCAACCACTACGAAGTTGACCATGCTGCGCGAGTACTTCACGCCGCCGCCACCGCTCGGCACTGACGAAGACGAGAGTGTGGCCAGCCTCATCACGAGGCACTTCAATGCCGAAGTGGTCGATCGTTTGGCCGATCCTCTGCTTTCGGGCATTTATGGCGGAGACGCCGCACGGCTGAGCGCTCGCGCAACTCTGCCTCAGATGGTCGAGCGCGAGTTTCGCTGGCGGAGCCTGGTGCGCGGCGCCCTGGCAGCCAGAAGAGAGCAGGGAGGTTCTGCCCAGCCGCTGTTTACGACGGTGAAAGACGGCATGCAGCGTATTACAGAAGCGATCATCCGCCATCTCCCGCGAGAGACGCTCCGCAGTTCGCGTCCGGTGGAGAGAATCGAGCAAAAGGAGGAGGGATATCGGATCAAGTCAAGCGGCGCGTCTGAAGACTACGATCACGTGATCCTTGCGACACCCGCACATATGACGGCAAAGCTCCTGACTTCGTTGCCGGAGACTTCGAAGCTTGTCGAGCTGTTGAACGAAACCTCTTACACATCGACCATCACTGTGGCATTGGCATACCCGGCCAGCGACGTCCGCTTACCCGAAGGTTTCGGATTTCTGGTTCCGCGAACTGAGGGCAAGCGAATGATGGCCTGCACCTTTGTCGATCGCAAGTTCGAGCATCGTGCTCCGCAAGGCACGGCACTGTTGCGAGTCTTCTTAAGCGCGATGAGGAATCCTCAGATTCTGGAATTAAGCGACGATCAGGTGGGGGCGATCGTGAAAGACGAACTGCGCGAGATACTCGGTGTCTCTTCAGAACCGCGCTTTACGCGCGTGTTTCGATGGAAGAATGCCATGCCCCAGTATGAAATTGGACACCTGCTGCGGGTGGCGCGCATCGAGATGCACATGCAGCGCTATCCCGGACTGCAACTTTCCGGAAGCGCTTATCACGGCATCGGCATTCCGGACTGTGTCCGCATGGGCCGTGCTATGGCCGATGCTGTGATGCGCAGAGCACGTGCCCAGCGTGCTCCGGCAATGTCGTAGGCAAAAAAAATCGGGCGGACCATTGGTCCGCCCAGTCGCTTGTCTGCTGTTCGTTCTGCTTTTTGGTAAGCTCGCTGGTCGCCGGGGAGCATCTCGCTCAGACCCAGGCAGTCACTCTCATGACTGCTCTCTGACCACGTCATCAGCCTATGTCAAATCACGATGGCTGACCAGTAACTAAAGTCATCTGCGAACCCGGGAAACAACTGGATAAGAATTTAGAACGTCGTGCTCACTGTAAAACGGAAAGTCTTTTTCGGTTCTCTGAGCACATAATCGGTTGCGAAGTTTGTGACAGCGTTCTGGAAGCTGAAGTCTCCGGCTGCTCCTGCGGGGAACATGCTTCGTGTGATTGATGACGAGTTCTTGACGATCGTATCGAGCCGCAGTGGGTTGTAGGCGTAGTAAATGCGGAATGGCGCGTTTACGATCGGCAGGATCACCTGGAACTCAAGTCCGGTGGACATGCGCGGCACATAGTTCGTTCCTGAAATCGGCTGTAGATCGGGAGTAAAGGTGATCGACTGACCGCCCGTGCAATTGAAACCGGCGTCCAACGCCGGGCAGCCGAACGGAGTACTGTTCAGCGAGTTGACATTCGTCTGGGTCAGCTTCAACTGCGACGGTCTGGCAATGAAGTTCATGCCGAAATCGTTGAAGACTGCCAGCGTTACCGGCCCCGCAATCGGGATACGATATTCGATGTTGGATGTGATGCTGGTGTCGCCACCCGCGTAAATGATCGTGGACGCAGGTACCGGCACCGCGACATTGCCACGTCGCGGATTTGTCGGATCCACCGGAACAGCCGAGCCGTCAGGATTGAGGAGCGGGACATTCACACGGTTGGAGATGAAGAGGTATGGCGTCACGGTTCGGATGTCGAAGCCACGCAGATCGTTTTCGCCGCCCATGTAGAAACGCTCATAGGGTGGCGCTACTTTTCCTGCATATCCGGTGATGAACGAGCCCTGCACACGGAATCCAAGCGAATTTCTGCCCTTATTCATGGGGATCCAATGCTTAAATTCCGTAATGGGCCTGATGGTACTGACGTTTCCCCCTAGCCCGGCGAATTCGCCGCCCAGGAAAATACTGGTTCCACGATGCGGCTTGTAAGGGCTATCGATGGTGTTGTACGTAAAGCTTGGCGTGACGGAACTGCTCTTGATGCCCTTCAGCGAGTTTGGTCCGCTAACGCCGTCAAAGTTCACGGCCTCGAAATATTGTTGCGATGCAGTGCTGAACGTCTGCAGGCTCGAGACGTTGTAGGTGTAGGAGAGACCCACGCGCTTAAAGGATCTACGGATCGGATAACTGGCCGAAACGCTAAAACCGGTTTGCGACTGGCTGAAATTCTGCAATGTGTTGAGAACATCTTGCGGGAGATTCAGATTCGTGCCACTCAGGATCGAGTAATTTTTCGCTGCGTTGTAGTCGTATCGGCTGCTGAACACGTTGAAGCCGAGTTGCAGTGGACGATCGAACGCATACGGCTCGGTGAAGCCGAAGCTGATGCTGCGTTCCAGATTGCCGACGTTCGCGCCTACACTGAGTGTTTCGCCTAGTCCGAGAAAATTGTTGGTCTGGTAATTGATCCCGATAAATGAGCCGGATAAGCCGCTGACGCCGCCCTGCAGTCCGATACTGTTCTTGCCCTTTTCGTGGACTTTGAGGGTCAAATCGATCGTGGCATCCTGAGGGTTTTGCTTCGTCTCTGAATCCTGCTCAACTTTTAGAGGATCGAAATAATTGAGCTGATTCAGGCGGAGAAGGCTGAGCTCCCAAAGGCGGCTGTTATAGACATTGCCTTCTTCGAGCGCGAGTTCGCGGCGGATGACTTTGTCGCGGGTCGTCGTGTTCCCCTGGAACTCGATACGACGGACGAAGAACTGCTTGCCTTCATCGAGGTCCACTTTGAGGGAAACCATCTTCTTCTGTTCATCGACATCAGTCTGCGGGACAGCGCTGAAGTTGATGTATCCCAACCCGCCATAGGCCTTTCGCAGATTTTCAAGTCCCTTGCCAATCAGCTCACGATTGAACACATCGCCATCTTTGATGGGAAACTGCGCGCGCAATAACTTTGAGTCGGTGATCGCTTTGCCGCCGCTGAATGTAATTGTGCCTAAGCGGTAGCGGTCTCCTTCCTGAACGGGAACGAGGATATCCACAACTTTGCCGCCATGCCGCCCAAGGTAAGGAAAGCCCGGCGAGGTGTCGCGAATCTTCGTTTTGGGATCATCGACCAGGACTTTGAAGTAGCCTTTGGTCTGATAGAAGAAACGCACTCGCTCGGCATCTTCGTCAAGCTTGCTGGCGTCGTAGGTGCGCGCGAAGAGATTCTCGAGGACCAGAGAGTGCGGGATTCCGATCGGCTTGGTGTTCTTCATCGCCGCTCTCAACTCCCGGCTGGGGACCTTCTTGTTGCCGTCGAAACGGATCCTGCCTACCTTTACCTTCGGTCCTTCTTTTATGACGAAGTCCACGGAGACGGCTGCCGGCGGAATGCGGTGAATCTCGGTGCGGATCGTCGCGAACTGACGGCCATGTTCAGAAAGCAGGTTCCTGAGCACGACTTCCGCTCTCTTCACTTTCGTTGGATCGTACTGGCTCTCGACCGTGAGCCCGACCTTATCCTTCTTGAAGCGGTCAAGGACGTCGCTCTGCGACACAGCGTTCAGTCCTGTGTATTTGATCTCGCGGATTGTGGGCTTCTCGGTGACGTAAACCTCAATCACGACTCCCTTGTCGGTGTCCTGGCGCTCGAAGCGGAGGTCATCGAAGTAGCCGGTGTTCCATAGGGAGTTGAAATCACGCTGCAGTGCCTGCGGGTCGTAAACATCGCCCGGACGCGTGAAGATGCGCTGCTTGATTGTCTCCGCGGGGATGCGCCGATTGCCGTGGACTTCGATGTTGGCAACCAGCGGCTGCTGCTGGGCGTGCACGATCCCCGAGCTAATCAGCATGAAAAGCGGGAGGAGAGCGGTCCAAACAGTTCTTTTCAGATGACTCGAACAGCGCAGGCTAAAGGGGCCGGGCGCTGTGTGATCGCAATTAAAAATAAGAACCCCTCTACCACCTATGAATTCTTGGAGGAATCGTCAATTATATGAGACGTTGAATCTCCCATCCAGCATTCTGACCCGAGAACAGTAAAAAGTTGTCAAGATTGCGGAAGCGAGGCGGGAATTACGGCAACTGCGGGATGGGATAGATGCCAGCCTGGCGTGCCTGTGAGATGGCGATGCGATTCATCTGCGAAGGCTGATAGCGATCGAGTCCGCGCTCAGCGATGTTCACCGCGGCGTCAAACGACACGCGGCCCGTGACTGCGCTGTCGATGTAAAGGTATTTGTCCGAACCCTCGGCCACTCGCACGCCGACATACGCGTGTCCTGGAACCAGCATGATGACGGGATCCATGCCGAGGTTCTCAAACACCGACGCGAATAGCACCGAGCCATCGATACAGTTTGCCGAGTTTGCCTGAATGCTCTCGCGCGGGGTGCGGATCCGCTCGCTGACGTCACTGTTGGAGCCAAACGTTAACGAGCTCTTTACGTATGACAGCCGGTGGCGTCGAAGCGCGGTGTAGATCGCGCGGGCCTGCAATCGCGTCTCTGCCTCCTGGCCGGCCGCATCCTTCCAGTCTTCGTAGCCGGGCAGTCTGCGTCCTGGCATCAGTTCTTTTGCCTTGCTGAGGATCGCCTCCACGCGCGCATCGTGCGGCGTCACCCATGAAGCAATGAATTCGGCGTATTTGAAATGGTCGCCCCAATACATATCCTGCACCGCACGTACGCGAATGGGCGTGGTGGTGTCGTAAACCGCGTTGCCGGCAAGATCGGTAATCTTTACCGAAGCAGTAGCGGCGACAATTTCCCGGTTTGCATACAGGCGAGGCAGAAACGTCGGCGCGAAGATCAAGTTGCGTGTCACACCGGAAGCCACTTTGACGATCTGAATTTCCTGATCGCTCCAGCCGGGAACGCGAACACTGATCCGGTAACGCTGATCGGTGTCCGAGGGGTTTGAAACCCGGACCGTAACCACTCCCCAGTTGCGCTGATCAGGCCGTTGCAACGAGGCATAATTCGCGAATGCCGGATAGACATCCCCGTTAATTCCAGCCGACATCTCGAATGTGGGCTCCATGCTGCGTGTGGGACGCAGAGCGCGTGCCGGATCGGGCCGGTCATAATCACCGCCCGCAAACGAGAAGCAGGGCAGGAGCAGAGCGATGGCTAACAAAGACGCTGTGGCTGGGCGCTTCACAATTCCGAGATTACGCCGCGAGTCTTGGAACTCAATCGAGCCTAACCCTTAACTCTTGCACCTATGGCTACGTTGTGGAGCTAGGTAACCCCACACGACGGTTCAGGTCTTCCGCCGAGCTAGACGGGTGCAAACCACTCGGCTGTTAGCCTTTGCAGCTCGGCGGGGACTTTTGCCATTTCGCTGCATTGGGTTGATTTTAGTAGGGTCGAAGCCCTAGAATCGATATGCGACCAAAAGTGTCGGATATAATAGAAACGTAGGAAGCTGCGGTTTTGCCGCGGGCCGGCGAATGCTGAAACTGACCAAAAAAGCGGACTATGGACTCATCGCGGTCAAGCACTTGGCCGAGATGGCTCCGGGTAGCTCCGCCAGTGCGAATGATATTTCGGAGGCGTATCACATGCCTGCCGAAGCATTGGCGAAGATCCTTCAGAAGCTGGCAAAAGCGAAGCTGTTGATCTCTCAGCATGGAACGAATGGCGGGTACGCGTTGGCGAGAGATGCGCGTCATATTTCCGCGTTGGAAGTGATTCGCGCGATCGATGGACCACTATTCATTACATCGTGCCTGCCCCACGATACGGGTGGTTGTGACCAGAGTCGTACCTGCACTGTCCGTGAGCCGTTGCGCCAGGTAAATGAAAGTATCAAGGCGCTTTTGGAAGACATCAAGATTGCAGACATGCGTGACTCGCGGCAGAGAGCGAACGTGTCCCAGCAGGCGACTGTAGTGGCAGAAGATTTAGTGACTTTGGGCTGAGTTCAGCCCCGCGTTGCTCGTCCGCCACGGTGGCGATTTTGAGTTGTTCGCCCAAGAGGATGATGGGCAGGTTGAACGCAAAAGTTGAAGGCATAAGAGGAGAATGAGCAGATGAGTACGACGGCAGTAGCGACTACCCCCAACGGCAACACCCACGCTTCGGTGAAGCTGCCGATTTACATGGACAACCACGCCACCACCCCGGTCGATCCGCGGGTGCTTGAGGCGATGCTGTCCTATTACACCGACCGGTTCGGCAATGCCGCCAGCCGCAATCACGCATTCGGTTGGGAGGCGGAGCAAGCGGTTGAGAGCGCCCGCGACCAGATCGCCAAGCTGGTCGGTGCCACGTCGAAAGAGATCATCTTCACATCCGGTGCGACTGAGAGTGACAACCTCGCAATCAAAGGCGTCGCGGAGATGTACAAGGAAAAGGGCAACCACATCATCACCGCCGCCACCGAGCATAAGGCCGTACTCGATACATGCAAGCGGCTGGAGAAGTATGGATATCGCGTGACCTATCTACCGGTCGGCGCCGACGGGTTGATCAATCTCGATGACCTGAAGCGCGCGATGGACGAGAAGACGATTCTCGTCAGCATCATGTACGCCAACAATGAGATTGGAGTGATCCAGCCGATCGCCGAAATCGGCCGCCTCTGTCACGAGAAGGGTGTTCTCTTTCACTCGGATGCGGTGCAGGCAATCGGCAAGGTCGCGGTAAATGTGATCAAGGACAACATCGACCTCATGTCGATCACCGCGCACAAAATCTACGGCCCCAAAGGCGTCGGAGCGCTTTACGTCCGCCGCAAAGCCCCGCGCGTGCAACTTACGGCACAGATTGACGGAGGGGGGCACGAGCGCGGAATGCGCTCCGGTACGCTGAACGTTCCGGGAATCGTCGGCCTTGGCAAAGCCTGTGAGATCGCGATGGAAAGCATGCCTGAGGAGTCGAAGCGCCTTGGATATCTCCGCGACAAGCTGAAAAAGAAGTTCGAAGACAACCTAGATGAAATCCATATCAATGGAACCATGGAGCATCGTCTTCCCGGCAACCTGAACATGAGCTTCGTGTACGTCGAAGGTGAATCGCTGCTGATGGGCATCAATGACATTGCAGTGTCTAGCGGTTCGGCGTGTACTTCAGCGACCCTCGAACCGTCATACGTATTGAAGGCACTGGGACTCGGCGACGACGTCGCGCACAGCTCAATCCGGTTCGGAATAGGACGCTTCAACACCGAAGCTGAAATCGATTACGTTGCCGACAAGCTGATCGATACAGTCAAGAAGTTGCGTGAGCTTTCCCCGCTATATGAAATGGTGAAAGAGGGCATCGACCTCAAGAAGATCCAGTGGGCGACTGAGGGACATTGAAGTTCCGAGTAGCACACGAGTTTAGATAAGTTTTTAGGGAGAAATACAAAATGGCATACAGCGACAAAGTAATCGATCACTACAACAATCCCCGAAACGTCGGAACGCTTGATAAGAGCAGCGGTGAAGTTGGCACCGGACTGGTTGGAGCGCCGGAATGCGGCGACGTGATGCGCCTGCAGATCAGGGTGAATCCTGAAACGCAGGTCATTGAAGAAGCCAAGTTCAAGACGTTCGGCTGCGGTTCCGCGATTGCGTCTTCTTCGCTCGCGACTGAGTGGGTGAAGGGCAAGACCGTCAGTGAGGCGCTCACGATCAAGAACACTGACATTGTGAAGGAGCTCGCGCTGCCTCCAGTCAAGATCCACTGCTCTGTACTCGCAGAAGATGCGATCCGCGCGGCGATTGGCGACTGGAAGAAGAAGCACGAATCTTCGCGCGCGGTGGAAACAGCTCAGGCGAAGGCATAAGAAGAGAGCAAGCTTTCACATGGCCGTGGCACTCGACAGTCCGGTACGCAGCCCCAGCAATGCCGCAGCAGGCGCAAAGGGCGTTCAGGTCACGCAGCGCGCGCTCGAAAGAATCCGCGCCGCGATGGCGAAAGAAAACGTGTCCGCGGAACAAGGCGGGCTGCGGCTGGGTGTGTCCGGAGGTGGCTGCTCAGGGCTGAGCTATCAGATTCGCTTTGACAGCCATTCGCGAGAACGTGACCGCGTCTATGACTTCGACGGTGTACGTCTCTTCGTAGATCCCAAGTCGTTCATCTACCTTGCCGGGATGGTGCTCGATTGGGAAGAGACGCTCATGAAGCGCGGGTTCAACTTCATCAATCCGAACTCGTCGAAGTCATGCGGTTGTGGCTCATCGTTCTCCGCTTGAAGCGCTGAGATTCCGGCGCAACACGATCAGGAATTTTCTATCGATGAGGTGAGCGCGGTGGGTTTCCTCTCGCGCTCATCGCCACAGCTGCTCTGGCGCAGATTATCGAAACAATGATGCATCCAGTTGTTCCCAATCCGGAAACGCTGACTTCTCAAACTTGCTGGGTGTGCGAGCAGGAGATCGAGAAAGCCGCGCATTTTTGTCCGCACTGCGCCAGGCTACAGCCGCCGGCTGACGCCGATTACTTCAGCTTTTTCGGACTGCAGCGCCGGCTGGACATCGATCTTGGGGCGCTCGAAAAGCAGTTCTACAAGCTCAGTCGCAAGCTCCATCCTGACCTGTATGCTCGAGCTAGCGCGGAGGAGCAGCGTTGGAGCACGGACAAGAGCTCGTTGTTGAACGACGCTTACCGCACGTTGCGCGATCCTATCGCCCGGACCGAGTACCTGTTGGAACTCGAAGGCGTAAAGCTGGAAGAGCAATCCCGGGCTGCGACCGATCAGGCGCGTGAGCAAGAGAAAGAGAAGCAGCAAGTGGTTCCGCCCGATCTGCTCGAAGAAGTCTTTGAGCTCAACATGCAGCTCGAAGAAATGCGCATGGGCAAGAAGATGGGCGAATTTGACGAGCAGGTCGCGAGAGACCTGGAGGCGGCGAAAGCGCGATTCGAGCAGATGCTGGCTGAATCAGACTCCAATCTTCAGAAGCTTTGGACAGAGTGGGACCAGGTAATCGCCGCCGGCCACGACTCCGAAGATCCGAACCGCGTAGCGGCGAGAAACAAAATGGTCGCGTTGCTGAATCGACGCTCTTATGTCCGGAACCTGGTACGTGACGTGAATCAGGTTTTGGAGCAGTGAAGCACACACACCAGCTCAGGATTTGAATGCCAGTAGAACGCATAATCGGTATTGATTTAGGGACGACCAATTCTCTCGTCGCCTACATGGAAGGCGATACCCCGGTTGTTATCCCCGGCGAGGACGGATCGAATCTCGTCCCGTCAGTAGTTGCGCTTGCCGAGACTCAGAATGGCGAGAACATCATCGTCGGTAATCGTGCGCGCAATTATCTGATTGAAACGCCGGAGCGCGCCGTCTATTCGGTGAAACGCCTCATGGGCCGCGGAGTCCAGGACGTCCAGAGCGAACTCAAACTGTTTCCGTTCCGTCTTGCCGACACGGACAGCGGAGAAGTGATTCGCATCAAGCTGGGCGAGCGGACGTTCACGCCACCCGAAATTTCCGCTTACATCCTGCTCCAGCTCAAGCGAAATGCGGAGCGCTACTTCGGTGCGCCAGTCGAGAAAGCAGTCGTCACAGTTCCCGCATATTTCAATGATGCGCAGCGGCAGGCCACAAAAGACGCTGGTCGAATCGCCGGACTTGACGTTCTCCGTCTCGTGAACGAACCCACTGCGGCTGCGCTTGCTTATGGACTCGACAAGCGCAAAGAAGGCATCGTGGCCGTTTACGATCTGGGCGGCGGGACCTTCGATGTTTCCATACTCAAGCTCCACGAGGGAATCTTCGAGGTGATTGCCACCAACGGGGACACCCACCTCGGCGGTGACGATATCGACAATCTGCTCATCGCCCTCGCTCTCGACGATATCGCCGGCGATCTCGGCGTGGATCTGCGGCGAAACGGGGAAGCAGTGCAAGCGCTGCGCAAAGCCGTAATCGATGCCAAGATTGCGCTGTCTTCGCAATCTACCGCCAAGCTTAATGTTACTCTGCCGGACGGCAAGCGCTATCAGCGCGAGATTACGCGCGAGCAGTTCGAGCAGTTAATACAGCCGATCATCCAGAGGACCATCGCTCCGGTTAAGCAGGCACTCGCCGACGCCAAGCTCAAGCCGGCGGAGATCGACGAAGTGGTCCTCGTAGGCGGGTCCACTCGCATACCGCGGGTTCGTGCTCTGGTCAAAGAATTGTTCCAGCGGGAGCCGCATTCGGAGTTGAATCCGGATGAGGTCGTAGCACTAGGCGCTGCTGTACAAGCGCATATCCTCGCTGGTGGCTCGAAAGCCACCGAGGACATGCTGTTGCTCGACGTGACGCCGCTTTCGCTCGGAATTGAAGCGATGGGCGGTGTAGTCGCCAAGATCATTCATCGCAATTCGACCATCCCGGCGTCCGCGACCGAGCACTTCACCACGGCCGTGGAAGGGCAAACTAATGTCGCCATCCATGTCTTGCAAGGGGAACGCGAGCTTGCGAGTGACTGCCGCTCCCTCGCCCGCTTCGATTTAAAGGGCATTCCGCCAATGCCTGCGGGCATTCCGCGCATCGAAGTCAAGTTCCTGATAGATGCAAA
>CAZLIE010000087.1:0-18419 GCA_964559345.1 uncultured Terriglobales bacterium | reverse complement strand
TCTAAGAAAGGACAAGAGTTTGCTCCCTTAAGGAAATGATTTTGAAAGTCTGCTCAAAACATAATTTAGCAATGTCACTGAGCGGCGCGCGATAAGTCTTTCCATCCGACCAATATGAATCCCTGATCGTGAAGGAACTGACGGAACTCCGGACTCTTCACCATGTCAAAGTCGTGCTGCCGCCATGCGGCTCCCCAATCAGGATGCTTTGCGGTGGCGCCGCGCATCTCCTCATCATCGAATCCGAGATGGACGATCAATTCATACACGCCCGGGGCAAGCGGCCGCAGGATGTCTTCGTACGTTTGCAACCAGTGATCCGCGGGAACTCCCGGCCTGATCTGCAGCACGGCATCGATGAGCACCTCCGAAAGCCGAGGCGCATCCAGCCGAAGATTTTCCGGCGCACGATTGAGAGGAATGGGGAAATGGTAGTCCTGCGCAACCTTTCGATAGACGTCCACCAGCGGTTGACTCCCGAGCAGAGTCCCCATATGCGTGTCGAGATGGCTGAGCGGAATTCCCATGGACTTCGCGCGAACAATCTGCGATCGCAGTTCCGTCTCGACCTCCGCAGGCTTGGCGTGGGCCACGACATCTTGCTCAAGCAATGGTAAATAGCCTTGATTATCGACAAGGCTGGGTACCTTGTCCTGAGGAGTCACTGGGCCCCAACGAAATTCCGTCCACTCGCTATTGAGTGCCAGATGAATGCCGAGGTCCGCGTTCTGGTGCACCTGAGCCCAGTGCGCGACTTCCGGCAGCCAGGGGCAGGGGACAAGGATGCTTGCTGAGGTGACCCAGCCGTTCTCGAGTGCTTGCGAGATGGCGCGATTCACCGAATGGTCCATGCCGAAATCGTCTGCATGAATAACCAGCAGCCGTGCATTCGCTGGATATCCCAACTTCTGCTGGACGTTGGTTTTCTGGGCAGCTGGTGCTTGTTGGCCGAAGACGAGGGAGCTTAAAACGACAACTGTGGTAAGCAGACGGGTAACCATAGTTTGTAGGCAAGCGAGTGTAAATGATGAGCCGGGACGCTTGCATCCTGCCGCGTTCAGGACATACATTGATTGCACTATGACAGACGTTCGACCAGACCGGTCTGGTGGCGACCGATTTGAATTCGGATTAACCTTGCTGCTGACTGTCGCGGTATCCCTAACGATTTCCCTTTTGGTTGCGGGACTCGGCTGGCTTATCTGGAGATAGCCCCACTGCGGCTAATCGCGCTGTGAGGAAAAGGATCCATGCCGACACAGGCCTTCACGGCCTACCTTGGAGCGCGGGCAGGGATGCCCGCATCGAGGGTTAACTTCCACAACAAGAGTGGACTTGTCGCGACTATTTCTTCTTTTTGCCGAAGGCCCCCAGTAACTGATCGACGGCGTTAGTAGGCTGTTGTTGTTGCTGCTGCTGATCTCCGTTAGGTTGCTGTTGCTGCTTCTTGCCGCCAAGAGCGCCAAGGATTCCACTAACTCCGCCTGCAGCGCCGCCCTGTTGTCCGTTACCGCCGAGCAATCCTCCGACTAACTGGCCTGGATTGCCGCTGGTCGGCAATAGTCCCTTCAACTTCATTTGGGCAAGTTGCTGAACATCCGGAGCGATGATGGGCTTGTTCAGAGTTCCGGTGACGATGACCGGGATCACCAGTTCGCCCTGGCGGTTCGCGAGCGCAGTATTCATGAATCCGCCAATGCCGGTGCCGCCAACTTTCTGGCTCAGATCCTTACCGAGCACCGCGTTGAGATGCATATTCAGCGCTTCAGTGACCAAGTCGATGATGCCCGCTGCGCCCAGAGTCCCACCATCAATTACCGCCTGCAGATTGTTGGTATTCGCAACCCCGTTCTTGATATTGATCAATCCGCCGAGCCTTACGATGTTGGTAAATCCTTGCGAGCCCTGTGCCGGCTGGCTGAATTTTGCTATTGATCCGAGTTCGTGCAGAAGATCGATGCCTTGGAACTTGCCATTGCCGGTGTTGAAGTTGACGTCCCCATTGAGCGAGCGCAGCAGATTTCCCGCCGGATTGCCCGAAAATTTCAAATTGGATTTGAAACTGTTCAGCACCAGCTGATCGAAGATGATCGTGCCGACGTTGAGGGTTCCATTCCCGGTAAGACTGGAGATGGCCGACGGCGCAGCATGCTGCTGGGCATTGGCCTCAGACACCATCGACCAGAACCCGCCCTCATTTGCAGCTCTTTTGGGGGGACTCGTGATCTGTTGCAACTCGGTGATGTTCAGCTTGTCCGCATTCAAGGCGAACTGTACTTGGGGTGCGGCGAAGTTGTGGACCGTCGCTGTCCCGCTGGCGTTGGTGCTGCCCAGAGACGCTTGCATATTCTCGAGCACAGCAGAGTTCTGCGCGAAGCGCAGATTCGCTGTGTGCACCAGCAAGGGTTTGGTTAAACTCGGAGTATTGATGGTCGCGTTCTGTAGCGAGCCCGTGCCGCTATAGACCATGCGATCCGGCTGCTTCACCGGCCCTTGCACGTGAGCATCGAGAGAGAGCGATCCTGATCCACTCATGCCTTCGGCTGCCGAGACGCCATATGCCTTTGCAATGTTGATCAATTCACCGAGATTGGCATTGGTCGTCTTAATCGCGGCATCCACTACGCTGTTTGGAGAGGTGTAATGCGCCAACGCGAACTGGGCGTTAAGCGCGGTACTGCCACTCTGGGCGGTAAAGCTGTTGGAGCGGACCTGGTCCGGCGTAAGCGCCAGATCAATCGACGGAACCTTCACCGGCTGAGGAATATCTTTGCCGCTGATACTCAGATTCTTGGCATTCAAGGTTCCATTCATCGCCGGCTGACTGGTTGGTCCTTTGGCGGTGAGGTCCGCATTGATAGTCCCCGCGACTTGAGTGCCGGGGTTAAACGCGACACCAAAAGCTCCCGCTAGTTTCGCTAATTCCGTGATCGAAGCGTTGTTGGCCTTCAGATGCACATCGAGTTGCGCCGGCGTGGAGTGCGAATTCATCTCGCCGGTAATGCTGATCGGCGTGGGTCCAAGATTGATATCGGCCTTGGAAATCTTTATGACATCGGTATTCAGATTGTCGGCGACGTCATAGTTCGCCTTTATGGGATAACCAACGTTGACGCCGCGAATACTCACGTCGTTGAGCTCTAGATTACCGGCGGAGCTCATCTCGCCATTGTTGTTGCGAACCGTCGCATCGCCGCTTGCGACCGCCTGATACTCGGCGAGTTGAGGCGAGTTTAGAAATTTCTGTACACCTGTGAGTGACACCTGGTTCAGCTTGATGCGGCCATCGAGCGGCGTCGCCATTGAATTTTGCGAGTTCATTGGACCGGCTTTGCCCTCGAAACTCACCGTCTGATTGCCCTGTCCGGGGAGATGCGCGGCTAGAGACAAATTAAATGCCTGGTTGGGAGCGTAGTTCGAGAGTCCAAGATCGATGTGGTCATAGACCGCACGGCTCTGGTGTTTCTGCAGATCCGTGATCGCCACTTGACCGTCGGTGATCTTCAGCTGGGCAAGCGAGAAGGCTTGCTGAGACGAGCTGCTCTGATTGTTCGTACCAGGTGCCGGGTTATTGCTCGGAGCCGGTGACGGCTTCTTGTTGCTGGGAGCCGGTGCCGGAGAAGTAGTGCTCGCGGTCTGCTCGCCCTGCAGGCTGGAGAAGTTCCATACTCCTTGTGCGTTCCGCACCAGTTCAATCTGTGGTCTGACCAACTCCACCGAGTTGATTTGGATGTCGTGACCGAGCAACGGCAGCAGCTTCACGCTAACCGCCAGATCCTGAGCCGAGGCGAATGGGTGTCCGGTGTTGAACTTTGGATCTTCTCCAATGGTCACGTCTGCGACCTGAATTGAGAATGGGACTATTTTCAGCTTCATGTCGCCGAGCTTCACGTCCCGGTGCAGCTTTTGTTGAAGCTCTGCCTGGATTTTGTCGTGATACTGGTTGACATTGATTAAAGACGGAAGGGCGAAGATCAGAATTGCGATCACCACCATCAGGGCGATCACCACAATGGCAAGTTTGCGCATAACCAACTCTCTTTCGGTCGTGCGGCTCGATACAGCGTTGCAACGGGGAATAAGTGGCGGGAATTCAGTCAGCCGCACGCACCACAAGACTTTAAACTATCAGGGCCTAATCACTTGGAAGTAAGAAAGTAGCAATTCGGTTGCACTTCTCTGGCTCATGGCCTGTTCAGAATGAGAGCTGCCGGAGGGCAGCTACTTTGGATGGCTAATGTTCTACTGCAAGGTATGCGGCGATCGCCCTGCTTGAAGCATCTGTTGTGCTCTGGAATAGAGTTCTAGCACTTCGAGCGGCTTGGCGACGTGCGGCAGCATTGCGATCTCCAGGATTTCCCGCGTCTCTGGGCTCGGCTTCTTCGACACGGTCAGCAGCATTCGATCCGCCAATTCCGGCCGATTTTCACGCACCCACCACACCAGCCGCTTGCTGGAGAAGCTGTCATCCAGCTCGTCATCCAGAACGATCGCGTCCACTTCTTTGGTTCTCAGCAGATCGAGGGCTTCGGTCCCGGAAAATGCTGGAATTACCTCTGCTCCCAATGCGCTCAGGACCGAGCGCTGGAATTCGAATACAGCTTCACTGCGCTGTACGAGAAGAATTCGCGCGCCGATCGTCGAACCGATACCTGCCTCTTTCCACGCCGGGGCTAAATCCGAAGATGTCTCTGGCCGCCTGCTGCCAGTAGTTCTCGCCGGGCGCTCAAGATCTGCCATGGAGATGGGCGCCGCGAGTTCAGACTCGTTCTGTCGGACCACCTCGGAAGTGGCCGAGAAGCTGCTCACAACTTTCCGCGCCTTTTCTACCTGCTCTTCCATGCGCGTCAGTAATTGCGTGGTGCGCGGACCACCGGGTTCACATTTCAGAAGTTCTAGGTAACCGAATACGGCAGCGAGGGGATTAATCAGATCGCGCGCCACGCCGCCGACCAGCTTCGAATACTGCTGATAGCTCGCTGCGTCGCCACTCTGAGCCAGGCTGCGCGGCGCCTTTGACTGCAATCCCAGGCTGATTACTCCTGATATGAGTGCTGCAATCTTCTGCTGCGTGCGATCAAAGCGGCGTGTCGCGTGGTCGAAGAAAACTATTGCACCAAAATGCTGGGAATCGTTTCCCACGACCAGCCACAGCGAGGAGCAACAATTGAAGTCAAAGGATGAGATGAGCGTATCGAGTGAGTCCCAGTCGGCAGAGACAATGGTCTGATTGGGCTGCCGCAGTAGATAGTCAGTGAATGCTGACGGTAGCGTATCCGGCACCACCAGTTCCATGCCAGCGCGCTGGTTGATGCGGATGGCGCCCGCCTGCGAAAACGGGGAAGCCGCGCCGTAAAACACCGAGCAGCTTACGTCGAGGAGATCGCCCCCAGCCTGCAGTGCGCAGCGCAGGAAATCCTCCTGCGTGCGGCAATACGCCGCCGCCGAAGCGGTGGTGATCATCGCGTCGCAGATCGCTTCAATCGAGTACAAGGTCCACCAGTTTGCGGTTCAATGAATGGTCATGCTGAGTGGAGGTCCGCTCTGCAGAATTCGCCGATCTCACCCGATACTCGCAAAATCCCAAAGTTCTTCAGGCTGAATACACACGATTGCCGGTCAACTTTCCGACCAGTTCAAATGACATCTTCTCCAACTGCTCGCTGGAAATCTGCGCCGTCTTCTGCTGAGGCAACAAGCGTGCCGAACTCTTGCCGTCAAGATCTCGCCGCAGATGCACCAGTAGCGCTTGAACTACGCTGGGGTCGAACTTAGTGGGCGAGAGCCTCACGAGCTCATCACACGCGCTCAGCACCGAATTCGATTGGCGATAGGGGCGATCGCTGGTCATAGCGTCGAAGCTGTCGGCGACTGCCACGATTCGCGCAGATATCGGCAACTCATCTTTCCGCAGGCGATCGGGATATCCGGAGCCGTCAGCGCGCTCGTGATGCCACCGCACCACTTCCGGTACTTGCGGCCAGGGAAAGCGCACGGACGAGACGATTTGATGTCCCATGATGGTGTGATCTGCGATGGCGCGGAATTCTTCAGGACGAAGCGTCGATGCTTTGGCAAAAAACTGCTTGTCAACGGTGACCTTGCCAATATCGTGCAGGTGCCCTGCTGCACGGATTCCAGCCACCTCCGTCTCACTCATTCCGAGGGTGGTCGCAATGCCGGCGGCAAAGCGGGCCACGTGCACCGAGTGGCCGCGGAGGTAGGCGTCCTTCGAATCGATAGTCGTGGCGAAGGCTTCGAGCGCATCGTCGTAGGAGTGATGTAGAGAGCTGATCAGCCGGACGTTGTCGGCTATCTGGTGCCGCAGCGATTCGCCCAATGAATGGTTATGGAGAACCAGCGCGAGATGCGACGAGAGCAGCTCCAGTCCTTCGATTTCGGCGTCCCCATATTGCTCCTGGCCTATGCGACCACCGAGGCACAATGCGCCCACTGGGCCGGAGCTTACGCGTAGGGGAGTAAACGAACGAATGGCGGTGAGGAAAGGTGACGGCGCGGCTCCGAACAGCTCTTGAATTTCCTGCGGTCGCACCGGCGATAACGTGGCACGCACCTGACTCCAATGCTGCGATTGCGCGGTCGTTATCTGCAAAACCGAGTCTGGACTAAGAGCGGGGAATCCCAGCGTTGCAACGCAGGTGAGTTTCGAGCCTGTTCCGTCGAGCAGCAATAAGGCGGCTTGCTCGGCGTCAAAGGCGCGCAGGATGCGCTCCAGTATTTGCCGAGATGCTTCGGAGAAATCGTGGTCCGCTGTAGCCACGGGCCCGAGGTCAGCGATCGTCCTCAGAACGGCAAACAGCCGGACGAGTTTTGAATTTTGGTCCGACACAGACGAAGTGACGGATTTTCGCAGAGCATCTACAACATAGCATCGGCTACAGTGCAGCCACATACTTAGTGCAGAAAACTTAGTTGCTGTTTTGATTCCTCGTGTGCAAAGGACTGCAGAGTGCAGACAAGCGATCGGGAAGAGTCGTCGGCTATTAAGAGCGGAACTAGGATCGCGTCGACGCTAAGCTCGATAGCACGGCAAATGGCGATTTTTCGGGAACGACCATCGCGTCACGCGAAACAATCAGCGTTTGCTCAAGGGCAAATTGGCCTGACAGGACGGCGTGGCTGACCATATCGGTATAGACCATCCAGCTTGAGCCCGGAGGAAACTCCCAGTGTTGTTTGGGGCAGTTCTTCTGGAACTCAGAGTTTTCCTTCAGGTAATTATGAAAGCGCATCATGAATTCGTCATAAGGCGCGCGCTTTAGCGCTGGCGCGAGTGCACCGAGTCCGAGAGCCGCAAGAGCACGCCTTCCTGCCGGCACCTGCAATGACTCAGGGAAAGGTACTTGCGGACTGTCGCCGTCGAGTTTTCCGGCGCGCATCTGCTTCACCAAAACCTCGAAGACCTGAGTAGTAATCCAGTTTCGAGTCTTCTCAGGATTGATGTTGTTGAAGAAGCGCAGAATACGATTCCCCCCTGTCGGTCGAGTAGGGAATGCATCCGTATGAAGGAGATCATTTCGTTTGCGCAATGACAGATCGCGGCTCTGCTCTTCCTCTGGACGATAGCTGGCGTAATCCACCTTCCATCGTGACTGATAGGGAGCCAGAAAGCTGCCGAGGAAGGCAACAACGCCCCGGGAATATCTCTGCATGATCCCGCGCAGGCGCTCGGCGGCGCTGTCGTCCTGCGCAGTAAAACCTGTGATCTTGTCTGCTAATGGCCGGTAGGCGATGTTCTTGTGATAAGCGCCGCGCACTCGATCGTGTCCAAGTAAGAACGAGAGGTCCTCGGCAGGAATATCGATCGGAGTCTCGTGAAAAAACAAGATGTCTCCCGATTCGAGCTGCGAGCAATGGTCACGGAGACGGTCAGGTGATTGCAGTGCGTTCGAGAGATCAGCGCGAGAGATGGTGACAAGCTGCATGCGATCAGACGCTACGAACGCCGTCGCTCCCGGAGAAAGAAGACCAATGTTCCCGTCCAAAAGAGCACGAACAGCACAGCCGCGCTCGGCGCGGCAAACTTGCGGTAGGCGAGCGAGAAATCGAATGTTTGATGCTGAATGGCTCCGGCAATGCCCAGGGCGGCGATCCCAAGGGCGTTCAACGCGAAGAAGGAAATGATGCTGAGCAGGACCGCGAAGAATGTGGCTTTGAGCATGATAAAGAAGACCGAAGGGCGGCGTTCCGGAAGCAGGTGGGTCGGAATCCGAATCTCCTTCATCTCAATCGGGTGCATGAAAGACATTCTAATCGTCGCCTATTGAGTTCGCAGACTCGGGTCAGGCGCCGGGGCAACATCACCCTTCTTGCGTCGGCTAAGCACGAAAGACCTGCGGCGCCGCTGGCCCTCAACGACATGCCGGTCGATCTTGGCCCAGAAGGCCACGAAGTAATCGACTGCCGACACGATCGAGACCACGACCATGAACCATATCGCCATGTGCGCTACCAGGTCGAGAGAGAGAACGAAGTTGCCCAGAGTCCAAACCGGCCAGCGATGATCTAGTATCGCAGCGGCGACACTAATAATCTGGACTACCATTTTTAGTTTGCCAAGATCGCTCGCCTCAATCGTGAACCCCTCAGATGCCGCAATACTTCGCAATCCGTTGACCAGGAACTCACGCCCGATGATGAGGACGGCTACCCATGCCGGCACAATCCGGGGATTGAATTGCACGAGAGAAATGAACGCGGCAGCAATCAGCAACTTGTCCGCAAGCGGGTCAAGCAGCATGCCCATGGTCGTTACTTGACCACGGCGGCGGGCGAGATACCCGTCCACGCCATCAGTAATAGAAGCAAGGAGAAAGAGGGCCGAAGCCGCCAGCTCTTTTTGTCCGTGCTGTGAGGTGAAGAAATTGCTCGACAGCAGCCAAATGAGCACCGGCACACTGAAGATGCGGCTCAGCGTGATGTAGTTGGGCAGGTTCACGGAATTGCTGTTGTTTGGTCGCGGACCTCTAGATTATCCGCCAGTGCCTAGGTGAAGGCAATGCGCGAAGTGGCTGTACGTGTTGAAATGAGTCGAGGAATGCCATGAACAGATCGCCTCTGCAACAACACTTGGTCAATGTTCTGAGTATGGAAGGTGCTCACGTCTCCTTCGATGAAGCTATCGAGAATTTCCCAAAGGATCTCCGCGGCAAGAAGCCCTCCGGCGCGCCTCACACTCCTTGGCAACTTCTTGAACACTTGCGGATCGCGCAATCGGACATCCTGGAATTCAGCCGCGATGCGAAGCACAAATCGCCCCAATGGCCAGAGGGCTATTGGCCGAAGTCAGAAGCTCCTCCAAACGAGGCTGCGTGGGACAAAAGCGTCGCCGCGTTTCGCCGCGATCTCGAAGCCATGAAAAAGCTAGTGCTTCACGCCAGGGACGAACAACTCTATGCTCCCATTCCGCACGGAGACGGACAGACGCTCCTGCGCGAAGCTCTGCTGGTAGCAGATCACAACGCATATCATTTGGGACAGTTGGTGTTTGACAGGAAAACGCTGGAGGGCGCCAAATAGGGTGCTTGATGCAGGCGCCCTTAGGGCTGTCGGCGTTCGGCCCCTCATCGTTTTCGGTGGATCGAAAAAAATCTCGCCCGACGGCGGGAGAACGATTGTCCTTCAGCCTGAACGCTGGAAAGATTTAATACGCTCTGAGCCGCACACGTTTGCTTGGAGCAACAAGCAATGATGTGGGGCCGGGCGCCGAAAGCCGACACAGCCCGACCATGCAGCCAGTTCATCCTAATGTCGGCTAATACGCTCTCAGTCGCCTTGCCTCTCGCACCACGTCCTCAACCTTTGGAAGGTAGAACTTTTCCAAAGGCGGAGAGAATGGGACTGGAGTGTCGAGCGCGGCGATGCGAGCGATGGGCGCGTCAAGATCGTCAAAGGCAAGCTCATTAATGATGGCCGCGATCTCGCCGGCTAGTCCACCTGTCTTAGCGTCTTCGTGCAGGACGATTGCGCGATTCGTTTTTTTCACCGTCTCCGCGATCGCCTGTTTGTCCAATGGAGCGACGGTCCGGAGATCAATGATCTCCAACTCGATACCATCTTTGCTGAGAATGTCGGCGGCTTCTTGCGCGACGTACACCATGGCTGCGTAGGTGATCACGCTTACATCGCTGCCGTCGCGGTGTTTGCGCGCCTTGCCGATTTCGACAGTGTAGTCGTCGCTCGGCAACTCCTCTTTGATTCGGCGGTACAAATATTTGTGTTCAAAGAAGAGGCAGGGATTATTGTCGCGGATCGCGGACTTGATGAGCCCCTTGGCGTCGCGGGCCGTCGCTGGACAGATGACTTTCAGTCCGGGCGTATGTGCGTAATACGTCTCAGGATTCTGTGAGTGAAACGGGCCGCCGCTCACGCCTCCGCCCGACGGTCCCCGCAAAACCAGCGGCGCAGGCGCGCCCCAGCGATAGTTCGCCTTCGCAACCATATTGATGATCTGGCTATGGGCGCAGCTGATGAAGTCCATAAACTGGAATTCGGCAACCGGACGCATTCCCGTAAGAGATGCTCCGAACGCCGCACTAACGATGGCGGCCTCCGCAATCGGAGTGTCAATCACACGTTCGGAACCGAAGTGATGAATGAATCCCTCGGTGACTTTGAAGGCGCCACCGTACACACCGATGTCCTCGCCGATGCAGAAGACGGCGGGATCGCGCTCCATCTCTTCCCAGATGCCTTCACGAATCGCTTCAAGATATGTGACTGCTGCCATGAGAATTCTCGTGTGGTCTTCCAGGTTAGCGGAAATGCGCTCCGTCACTGCCCTTCGCGGCTTTTTGCTTCTCTACTCTCCTGACTTTTGGCGAAGCGTAGAGAAATGGGATTTCGATCGCGTTGTCACAGAAGACACGCTCAGCTGCGGTGTGTCCTTCGGGATAGCGCGATGCATCGGCCGCTTCGCGATCCTCATCGATCTGCTGCTGCACTGAGCGCTGCAGTTCGTCATTTTGTTTGGGTGTGAGCCAGCCTTTTTGAAGCAGATACTGTTCCATGCGGAGAATCGGATCGCGGTTCCTCCAATATTCAAAGTAAGGTTTCGGAACGTAGGCGGCGGCATCGTGCATGGCATGTCCGCGCATGCGCATCATCTTGGCTTCGATCAAGGTGGCGCCCTCGCCTGCATGGGCGCGCTGCGCCGCCTCATAAGTGACGTCATACACCTGGTTGGGATCGGTGCCGTCAACGATGAAGCCAGGCACGCCGTATCCGATCGAACGATCAGCCAGGTCGGTGCACGCAAACTGCTTCTCCACCGGAGTGGAGTACGCCCAGAGATTGTGTTCGACAATCAGGATCACGCCGAGCTTCTGCACAGCGGCGAAATTGAAGCCTTCATAAGTGGGCCCAGTGGAATTTCCGCCATCCCCGACCCAGGTGAGACACGCTACGTTTTTGCCCTGAAGCCGCGCGCCGAGCGCCACCCCGGCGAGCACGGGAATGGTGTCGCCCAACATTGAAATGGGCGCGGCGACGCGCTTGGTCTTACTGCCAAAATGTGAACCTGCATCGCGACCGCCGGTCGGACCGTCCGCCTTCGCCATGTACTGCATCATCACGTCACGGGAGTTGTATCCGCGCACCAGCAGCGCGCCCTGATTGCGGATCATCGGCCCAATCCAATCATCATTGCCGAGCGCAAGCGCCGCGGCACACGAGCAGCCTTCCTGCCCAAGACCGAGATATACGCCGCCGACAACTTTTTGCTGCTTGAAGAGATTCTCGAGCGCCTGCTCCATCTTGCGGTTGAGCCACATGTAGCGATAGAGCTCGAGACTCTTGTCTTTATTTAAATATTTCGATTCGCGCAGCGGAGGAGGAGCTTTCGAGAAGTCTCCTTCGACGGCGTAGCGGAATTCGCCATTCACCCATTCTTCGACAGTGCGGAAGTTCGGCACTTCGAGCCGGTAATCGGGGATTCCGTGCGGGTTGGTTCGAAGGGGCCGCTGCGCAGCGGTTTCATTAGGACTGGCGCCATTGCGGCCAGGGGTCTTGATTGCCTTCTTGCTTACCGACTTTGATCGGGACTTGAGCTCGGTCTTCTTCATCGAGAGGACTCTCGTGTCGAACGCTTTATTGTCGGCGACTCAGCTTGCCAGGCAATCAGGCCAGAGAGATCTCGCCTTCCGCGGAAAGTCCGCCGGGCTGCTGCTCGCGACGCACCTTCTGAAGGTCCGCAGGTACCTTCACGGGAACTCCTATTGTAGAGGATTGCTCGCGCTCATCTTCGATGTCGGGCGCTCCGGTCTGCAGAAGCTGATCGAGGGATTCCAGCCAGAGCATCTGCGTCTGAAATACTCTGCCGAAATTCAGCGACACTGCGTGGGTCATCTGCTCCATGCTGCGGATCGGACGTTCGCGTCCGAGCTCCTGTGCGATCGAGGTTACGGAGCGATCGGTGATGCCGCATGGCACAATGAGCTTGAAGTAATCGAGATCGTTGGTGACATTTAATGCGAATCCGTGGCTCGTGATGCCTTGCGAGATGTGGATTCCGATCGCAGCAATTTTCCTCTGAGATTGGTCGTCGACCGACGATTGCGTCGGAGACGAACAACTCTGGGCGTTGTCGCCTTGCGTCCAAACGCCGGTGAGCCCGCAGATTCGTTCAGTAGGAATTCCGAGATCACCGCACGTGCGGATGAGGGCCTCTTCGATGCGGCGGACAAACTCGACTGGGCCAATCCGTGGTGAGAATCCACGCAAATTGAATATCGGGTAACCGACCAGTTGTCCTGGACCATGAAAGGTGACGTCCCCACCTCGATTACTCTCGAAGAGCTCGACGCCCTTCTGTTGCAGCACCTCTCGCGATGCGAGCAGATTCTTTTCACTGGAGTTGCGTCCCAACGTGATTATCGGAGGATGCTGCAACAGCAAAAGGACATCAGCGATGCGATTCAGCTTGCGCAGCTCGACCAGAGTTGTCTGCAGTTGGAGGGCGGTGGAGTAGTCGAGCTCGCCGAAATAGAGGACGGAGATCATTGCTGCCTGCCCAACTCGGGGATGGAGAGTCCTCGGCAGATAATCCGAGCGAGCTTGCCAGGGATCTCCCGGTGGCGAGGAACTGCTTGGATTTGGCCCGTAGAAGGATTCATCCAAATGGAATGCTTGCATCCGGTGGCGTGCCTTTCAGCGCGTCTTCTCTTCGTGTCTTCCAGAATCAAAGCTATGGCCTGCCCAAGACTCTGCCGACACTCTTCCACCGTCCTACCCTGACCGTTTGCGCCGGAAATTTCTGGACAGTATCCGATGAACCACTCTCGTTCTTTTCAATAATGGCGTGAACTCGTTGTGCATTACCACCTCTGTTAGAAGTTTATCGCCTTGCCTTCCACGCTGCTGAAGCCGTCCAGCAATGCCTCGTAGAGCGTCGGATGGGCATGGATGGTGAACATCATCTCCTCGACGGTTGCTTCGAGCTGCATTGCCGTGACCGCCTCCGAAATCAATTCCGTCGCCGAAGGGCCGATAATGTGGACGCCGAGTATCTCTCCATACTTCTCGTCGGCAACTATCTTGACGAAGCCATCGTGGCTGCTGATGATGCTCGCCTTCGAATTCGCCGTGAAGGGGAACTTGCCAATTTTTACTTTGTAACCCTTCTCGCGCGCTTGCGCCTCCGTGAGCCCAACGCTGCCGATTTGCGGTTCGCAGTAGGTCGCCCCTGGGATCAGATTGCGCTTCACCGGACGGGCATATTTGCCGGCAATCTTGGCGACGGCGACCATCCCCTGCATCGCAGCTGCGTGCGCCAGTTGCGGCATGCCGACCACGATGTCGCCGATTGCGTAGATGCACGGCTCGACTGTCTGCATCCACTCGTCGGTCGGAATAAATCCACGGTCGGCCTTGATCTTCGTCTCGTCCAAGCCGACATCTTCTGTTTGGGGCGCGCGGCCGATGGCGATCAATACCTTCTCAGCATCGAGTTTCTGCTGCTTCCCATCCTGCCCCGTGAAAGTTACGGAGACACCGTTTTTTCCCTTCTCGACCTTCTCTACCTTCGCGCCTAGATGGACGTTGATGCCGCGCTTCTTATAAACCCGCAACAGCTCTTTGCTGACCTCTTCATCTTCCGCAGGAACAATTCGCGGCAATGCTTCAATCAGAGTTACATCGGTGTTGTACGACTTGTAGATCGACGCAAACTCCACCCCGACGGCGCCTGATCCGATCACGATCAATGATTTGGGGAGCGTGTTCAAGGAAAGAATTTCTATGTTGCTGAGGATGTCCTGATCGGGCTTCAGTCCGGGCAGCATCCGTGCCGACGAGCCGGTTGCGATGATTACGTTCTTGGCCTGGACTGTGCTCTTCTTTCCGTCCCCGCCGGTGACCTCGACATTGAGTAGCCCGCTCTTCACTGGCCCAGTCAGCCGTCCATAGCCCGAAATGGTGGTCACCTTGTTCTTACGCATCAGGAACTCGAGGCCTTTCGTGTGCTTGGTGACGATCTTATTCTTGCGGTCTTGGATCGTCCCCCAATTCACCTTTATCCCATCGACGTTCTCGATGCCGTGTTCCTTGGCGGCTTTAAAATGGTCGTAGATTTCCGCGTCGAAAAGCAGGCTCTTGGTGGGAATGCAGCCTACCTGCAGGCATGTACCGCCGAGTCTGGCATCTTTTTCGATGAGAGCGACCTTCAATCCGTACTCGCCACCGCGGATTGCGGCGGTATAGCCCCCCGGCCCCGAGCCGATGATGGCTACGTCGTAAATAGTGTCTGGCAAATGTGGCTCCGTCTTGCTTGTTGGGAATGTAATCGGAAAGACAAACATTAGATTGTAGCAAGTGCAGTTTGGTCGCAGGCAGGCTAGCATCGATGGGGTTCGCCCTCAGTCGCGGGGTTTGACCGAGCCCCCCACCGGTCTCAAGGGCGAGCTTTTGAAATGTAAAGTGTCGCGACACCGAATGCATGTCGGATACTTGAGCGGCAGAGGAGGACTATGCCCAACAAACTAACCAAGCTGGCTGCAGAAACACGAAATCAATTCCGCAACGGATTTGTGCCAGGCTTTCTGATCTTACTGGTTTTCGTTGCAGCGTCGTCATACACAGCGGCTGCGGACTCCAAGTCGGATGCCCGCAAACCCTATGCTCTACTTTTCGGAACCGTTTACGACGCCACCGGACATCCGGTTTATGGCGTAAAGATCACAATCCGTCGCGCCGACCAGAAGAAGGCGAAATGGGAACTGTATTCCGATCATCAGGGCGAGGTTGCGCAGCGCGTTCCCGCAGGCGAAGCGGACTACGTCATCACCGCGGATGTGAAGGGCCCGAAGGGAGCACCGAAGCCGGAGACTACCGTCCGTATCGAGAAAGAAGAGCGGAAAGACTTCTCGCTGCACCTGAAATAGTCGATCTTCCGCGGCCTGTTTTCAATGACCTGGAGCAATTCCCGCAACTTCTCTTTGGCCGTGGAGCTTACAATTGTGAGAACTCAATCTTCTGGAGGTCGCTGTGCGTTATAGAGTCCTGTCTCTCATGATTGCCATCTCGGTCTTGCTTGGAGCTGCGGTCGCGCAGGAGGTCGGCTTGGGACCTCAACCCATGAGCGACAAGAATGCCGATCAGGGCCGCAATATCACTGGCCAGGTACTCAGTAAATCTGACGCTCCGTTGTCAGAAGCCATCGTGTATCTGAAGAACACGAAGACGCTCGCGATCAAGAGCTTCATTACCGAGAAGGATGGCGGATATCGTTTTCCCCGGCTCTCCCCGAACGTCGATTACGAGATCTACGCCGAATATCAGGGGCAAAAAAGCGGCACCAAGACCATTAGCTCCTTCGACAATCGCACCAATGTGACTCTCAACATTCACATCGACACCAAGTAGCCGATCTGCTGAAATGTCGTCCATGCCGGTGAAGAACAAGACGGAGTTGCTGCGTCATCTTCCATCTGTTGACGAGTTGCTCCGCTCGCCCGAGCTCGCGCCATCTATCGAGCGCGACGGCCGCGCTGCAGTGGCCAGCACCGCGCGCGTCGTACTAGAGGACGTGCGCAAAGAAATCACCTCGGGATCTCTCGACGAGCACGGCGTACAGCTTGCCATCGACGGCATCGCAGAGGCAGTGCAGCGTGAATTGCGGCGCGCCCTCGGCCATTCGTTGAAGAAGGTCATCAACGCTACGGGCGTTATTCTTCACACGAACCTCGGACGCGCACCACTCGCCGAGGATGCGCTCGATCATCTCATCGAAGTTTCTGCCGGTTATTCGAACCTGGAATTCGATTTGGCGACTGGAGAGCGCGGAGGACGCGATGTCCACGTCCAGCGCTTGTTCCAGCGACTCTTCTCGAGCCATAGTTACGCTCGCAGCTCTGGGCAAACCGATCAGGAAAGCGCGCCTGAGACGATTGTCATCAACAATTGCGCTGCCGCTGTCCTGCTCGCGCTCAACACCCTCGCGGACGGTGGTGAAGTAATCGTCTCGCGCGGCGAGCTGGTGGAAATTGGCGGATCGTTTCGAATCCCGGAGATCATGGCCAAATCGGGTGGCCTACTGCGCGAAGTTGGGACTACCAATCGCACCCGTATCGCCGATTATGAGAGCGCAATTACGAGTAACACACGGCTACTCTTGCGCGTGCATCGTTCCAACTTTGCCATGGTCGGATTTACCGAGCAGCCCTCGCTTACTGATCTGGTGAAGCTCGGACGAAAACACAAAGTTCCTGTGATGGAAGACCTCGGCAACGGACTGCTGGTGAACCTTGCCAGCGCCGGTATCAATGGCGAGTACGGCATACACGAGAGCCTGGCTGCGGGAGTCGATGTGCTCTGTGCAAGTGGAGACAAACTGCTCGGCGGCCCGCAAGCCGGATTGATTATCGGTCGCAAAGAGTTGGTCCGCCGCATGCGTTCTAATCCGTTGTTTCGCGCGCTTCGCGTGGACAAGCTGACGTATGCAGCCATGGAAGCCACATTGCTCGCGTATGCACGCGAGGACTATGCGCGCATTCCCGCGTTGCGGATGATCTACATGTCGGCAAGCGAAGTTCACAGCCGGGCGGAATCGCTGATCGGTGCTCTCGGAACTTTTCCAGGAACTCGAATTCATATGCTTGAAGGAGAGTCCATCATCGGTGGAGGCACGGCTCCAACGGCGACGTTGCCCACTTGCCTAGTCGCAATCACGTCTGAAAAGCGTGCGGCGCAAGAACTTCAGAGCAAATTGCGCCAGCATGAGCCGCCGGTAATCACCCGCGTCGAGGATCGTGCCGTACTGCTCGATCTCCGGACCGTCTTTACCGACGAAGTCGATGCGTTGATTGCTTCTATCCGGCAAGCGCTCTCGTAGGTACAGCTTGCATGGCCACCATTTACACCATCGGCCATTCCACTCGAGAATTTCCTCAGCTTGTCTCGGCCCTCCAGGCGCATGGGATAAAGACGCTCGCAGACATTCGCGCATTCCCAATGTCGCGCCGCCTGCCTTGGTTCAATCGCGAGAATCTTGAGAGTGAACTGCCGAAGAATGGGATTGAGCACATCTGGATGCGGGAACTTGGCGGCCGCCGCAAGAGGCAGAGAAATGTGTCCCCGAATACCGCGCTTCGAAATGATTCATTCCGCAACTACGCGGACTACATGCTGACTCCGGAGTTCGAGAAAGGCATTGCCCGGCTGCTGGAGATCGCCGCAAGGTGTCCTGTCGCGATCATGTGCGCCGAGCGGGTGTATTTCCACTGCCATCGCATGCTGGTTTCCGATTACCTGGTTGCGCACGGTCATGAGGTGCTACACATCGATGGCGAGAAACCCGCCCGTCCGCACAAGCTCATGCCTGAGGCGAGACTGACCAACGGGCAACTGCTCTATACCGGCGGCAGTTTGTTTTAAAACGAGCCCAAATTCCCTGTTATTTGCCGATACGGAGTGACCCCAAAATTGAGACAGGAGAGAATATCCCTATCTACAGTGAATGGAGTGTAGATGAGGCGATATCTGCGTTGGACCAACTTGAGGGGGCACTCCAAGAACAGGGAAATCAACAGGGAATTTTGCGCGTGCGAGTCACTCCTTGCGAATTTTGCGCCAATTTAGCAATTTGCGAGGAAATAAGAGGGAATTAACAGCGAATTTCCCTTAACGCCAGAGATAGGTGAACGTCCGATGGCCTCGCTTCCGCAGTATCACCATCCCTAAACCAAAGCCTCTGTGCCCTTTGTTTATCCATGTGACTGAATTGCATCACATCAGCCACTGACATCTTTTCTTATACATTTGACACTTCTATTAGCAATGTTTATAGTCCAAAGCCATAGTGGCAGGAGGACAAGTTTGAACTTCCTAAATGCCAACCCGATGCTGAATGGCGGCGCGACCGCAACAATGTCGCCCATCTCTCATCGCACATTGATTCGACTGCT
>CAZLIE010000086.1:0-18425 GCA_964559345.1 uncultured Terriglobales bacterium | reverse complement strand
ATACGCCAACTTGATGGCGGCGGCGTACATATAAAGGAACGGCAGAAAGTACAGAATGATGGCCGCGTCTACCAGCACCTGATAGGCGGCGCTGACAGTTTCATTCAGTTGCGACAACACGAGCACCACGGCTGAAATTGCGGCCTGAATGAGGATAGAAATGTACGGCGTGCGCCAGCGCGGATGGATCTTCCCGAAGTACACGGGCAGATAGCTATCAATGCCAACGGCGAACGGGACGCGCGCGACGCCGGCGACCGTTGTCCCCACTCCTCCGGCATTGCCGACCGTGACCAGCATCGCAGCGATCACGCCGACGAATCCTATGCCGATCAGCCGCGATCCCGCTGTTATGGCCTGAAAGACTCCGCTCTTGGGGTCGATGTCCGCAGGATCGAGCAGCACCATCGCAGCGATGGTACCGAGGATGTAGATGGTCGCAATAAGCACGCCAGAGCCGAGGATGGCGCGCGGAAACGTGCGCTGCGGATCACGCACCTCTTCCGACATGGCGCATACAAGCTCCATCCCAGTGAAGGCGAAGGCAATCTGCGACCAGAAATTCAATGTGTCGAAGTTCCACACCGGCAGCGAGTTTTTCCAGGTGATGTGGACATGCGATCCATGATGCGCGTAAACAGCTACCGCAACTGCGACCAACGCGACCAGAGGAAGATATGTGCCCACGCCGCCTGCGTTCTGCAGCCATTTGCCGACGTTCAGTCCAATGATGTTCAACCACACGGCGACGGTGAGCAATCCAAGTGAGCCGATGAGGAGGAAGGCGCGGTCGTTGGCAAGATAGCTGCGCGCGCCGCCTCCGATGTACGCGCTCATCGCGGCGCTTGCCACCAGCAATCCCGGGAAGTAGAAGAACGAGTACACCCAGTAGCACCAGCCCGCCACGAATCCGTGAAAGTCGCCAAAGGCCTCGCGCGTCCAGATGTACAGGCCGCCTTCAGCGGGATAGCGCGTCGATAGTTCGGTAATCACCAACGCTGTTGGAACAAAGAAGAGGACGGCGGCGAGTATCCACAGGCTGATTGAGGACGGGCCGTTATGCGCGGCAGCGGCGATCCATCGCGGACCAAGCACGGCGGCGATGTTGAACAACAGGACGTCCCACAATTCCATTTCGCGCCGGAGCTTCGAGGCGAGTTCTGGGTGTGGTTGGGACAAGCTGTCGTCGCTCCAGGTGCCGTGAGCAAATAAAATCCCGGTGCTGGGCACCGGGATTTTTAGCCTATCAGATTGTAATGTTCTCAGGCTGCGCTTTAGCGACGGAAGAAGTAGATGCTTCCGGCCACCAGTCCGACGAAACCTAATAACAGCAGCAGTGGTAGTGACGATCCAGTCTGAGGAAGCGCACTGGTGTTGTTGTTCGCTGGCGCGGCATTCGCGTTCTGATCAGTGCTGGCACTCGAAGCTGGCGGGTTATTCGAGGGCGCTTGCGTGGACGGAGTCTCACGTCGCTGATTGGCGGTCCGGCTCGGCGTCGTTTGCTGATCGCTCTGCGGCAATGGTCCAGCCTCATTCTGCGCCATGAGCGTGCCGTTTGGCTGCTCATTGGTGTTCGGCGCGGCGGTGTTGGCCGCGTTCACGTCGCCCGACGGCGGCTCGAGATTGCCGGTGCGAACGCCGCGCGCATTCAGTTGCTGGATGCTGTCGTTGGTAAAGACGCGGGCGGGCGCGTGAGCCTGCGCGCGGACCTGCGTCACGATCTCAGCCAGACTAAGCCCGTTATTCGCGGTTCCGGGAGCTCCGGAGACGAAGTGCTGAATGCCGACATCAAACGCCTGATTCGCAGAGCCAGTCGTGGTCCCACTCGGGATGGCAGCGCCGTTTGGCGCCGTAGTCGCCATTCCTTCGGCATTCACATTCGTTGCAGGCACGACATCGACGATCTCGTTGCGGCTGACGATCGATGGCCCCGTCGAGAAACGTGGATCATTGGCGCTATTGAGCGGCGCTCCGACGGCAGGACCGCTGCCGGGCAGCGCAATGTCCGGCGTGGATGTTACCGGAGCCAGCGCTGCGTTAGGTGCCACGTTGCTAGCATAGCCACCGTTGATGACAACTTGTCCGAAGCAGCTTAGCGACAGCACTAAAAGCGAGCAGAACAAAAAGCGTTGAATCATATTGGCCCCCTGGGCCGCACCGTCGGCTCTAGTGGCAGACGAGTGCTGCTGCCGGGCAAAGTACCGGCTCAGTAATTGGATTGCGCACCTAGCACCTGGGATGCCAAACATCGTTAAGGTCGCGCATTTCCCTGTTCGGTTTTGAAGCTGGTAAGGCGTAAGCGTCTGCGGGTTGATAGACTCGTAACTCCATGCCTAACGCACTCGAATCGAACGCCAAGAAGATACTCCAATCCGTTCCGGCTGGCACGCCGATAACGTACTTTGAATGTTCCAAGTGTGGACAACGCCTGAATGCAGACGTCCCGCAAACGCTTTGTCCCACGGACGGCGGATCATTGTGGGTGCGCTATGACCTGAACCAGGTTCGCTCGCGGGTGAAGCGCGACGACATAGCGGCGCGTCCCGCAACCATGTGGCGCTACCGCGAGCTGCTGCCCGATGCAGAACCCGTGACTCTAGGCGAAGGATTTACGCCGATGCTCGCGAGCCGTAAGCGCCCGAATGTCTGGGTCAAAGATGAGGGAGTGAATCCCACGGGTTCCTTCAAGGCGCGCGGACTCTGCATGGCGGTCACAATGGCCCGCCACTACGGACTGAAGCAGCTCGGTATTCCTTCTGCTGGCAATGCCGCCGGAGCGTTGGCCGCATATGCCGCCGCCGCGGGACTTGACGCGCACATATTCATGCCGAAGGACGTCCCCGAGGCAAATCTTGTGGAGTGCACTGCCTATGGAGCAGACGTAACCCTGGTAGATGGCCTCATAAGTGACTGCGCGCGGCTGCTGGGCGAGCGCAAGCAGAAAGAAAGATGGTTCGACGTCTCAACGCTGAAAGAGCCGTTTCGCGTAGAAGGCAAAAAAACGATGGGTCTTGAAGTCGCGGAGCAACTGGGATGGCGGTTGCCCGACGCGATCTTTTATCCCACTGGCGGGGGCGTCGGCCTGATCGGAATGTGGAAGGCGTTCGATGAACTCGAACAGCTCGGATGGATCGGATCGAAGCGGCCGAAGATGATCGCGATCCAGGCCGCCGGCTGCGCGCCCATTCCCAAGGCCCTCGAAGAAGGCAAGCAGGTCTCCGAAGCTTGGAAGGACGCGCACACCTTTGCGTCAGGCCTGCGGGTGCCAAAAGCTTACGGCGACTACATCATTCTGGACATCGTGCGTCGAAGCGGCGGGACAGCGATCGCGATCACTGACGAAGAGATGCTTGCATCGTTGCTGAGCTGGGCCAGGGATGAAGGCATCTTTCTTTGTCCGGAGGGCGCTGCTGCCACCGCTGCCTATGACAAGCTGCTCGCCAACGGCTTTCTCAAGTCTAGAGATGAAATCGTGATCTTCAATACCGGCACAGGACTGAAGTACACCGACGTGATCTCAGAAGCGATGCATCTCTCTCGCGACGCCGGCGGGAGGAAGAGCAAACCCGCCGAGCGTCAGATTGGCGGAATCATCGGGCCATATTAGTCCATAACCATGTCCACAGAGCGGCTCTACTACAACGATCCATTTCTCTATGAGTTCCACGCAAGTGTGCTGGATACGAAGGAACTCAAGCGCGAGGGAAATCACTCCATGTGGGCGGTGAAGCTCGATCGCACCGCGTTCTATCCAACAAGCGGTGGACAGCCACATGATCTTGGGATTGTCAGCACTGAGTCAAGGTCGGGCGTCGCGCTCAAAGCCGACGTTGAAGATGTCTTCGAAGATGCTGATGGAGACGTTTGGCATCGCGTCAGCAAAGTCCTGCCGCTCGGGGCTGAGATTCACGGCAGCATCGACGCACAGCGCAGGCGCGACCACATGCAGCAGCACACCGGTCAGCATCTGCTGTCTGCGGCATTCATTGAGTTGCTGAATGCAAAGACTCTTTCGTTCCACTTGGGAGAACAGATCTCGACTGTCGATATCGATGTTACCAGCCTCTCGCGAGAAGACCTCGTCCGCGTCGAGCAACGGGCGAATGAAATCATTGCCGAAGACCGCCCCATCGCCATTCGGTATGCGACACGCGAACAGGCCGCAGAGATGGGCGTCCGAAAACTGCCGGAGCGTGCCGGCGAAATCCGATTGATCGAGATTCAGGATTTCGACCTCAATGCCTGCGGCGGCACGCACGCGCGAAGCACCGGACAGATTGGTGGGCTGTTGTTGCGCCGCACCGAGAAGGTAAAGCAGGGTATGCGAGTCGAGTTTGTCTGCGGACTGCGGGCGGTTGCCGCCGCGCGTTCCGACTACGAACTGCTCACCGACGCAGCATCGCTATATCCATGCGCCGCAACCGATCTGCCCTCCAACATCTCAAAGCAGCGCGACGAACTGCGGGCAGCGGCAAAGCGCGAGTGGAAGATTCTCGAAGAGCTGGCGGAACTTAAGGCAGAGCAGATGTTGCGCGCGGCGGCGCCAGACGAGGCTGGCCGAAAGATCATCAGTCAGACATTCGAGGATCGAGATGCTGCGTTCATCAAGTTGCTTGCGCAGAAGTTAACGCGATGTTCTTCCGGCGCCATCGCTTTCTTGGCATCTTCACAGGCTGCGCCGGCGCTGGTGTTTGCCCGCTCGCCTGACCTAGCGATAGACATTGGTGGGTTGCTGCGCGAACTCGTCACTCCTCACGGTGGACGCGGAGGCGGGTCCAAGGACTTCGCGCAAGGCGGAATGCCGGATGCCAGCAATCTTGCTGGCGTTCTCCGGCAGGCAGCAGAAAGAGTCCGATCCTCACCTGTGTCTGCGGAACGCAGTTGAGACTACGGCGTTAGCAGCACGGGCCAAGTGCTGATCGGTGTCCTGATCGGACGAGTCTCCCCATGGGCGCAACCGACTTCGAATCTCATATGAGTTCGAGGCAGAGGAACCCGCGAATTTCCCGGGCACTCCCGCAGAAGATCTAGCGACTTAAACACATTCGGAAATTTAAGTCCGGCGTTAACCGCTTTCGCAGCATCGCGGAGCACTGGTAAAATCAGTTGATCCTGCCAAAGTGGGGCTATAGCTCAGCTGGGAGAGCGCATCGTTCGCAACGATGAGGTCGTCGGTTCGATCCCGACTAGCTCCACCAAAACAAACAACTTACAAGCCAGCATTTCCAAATCACGTCTTAATACGTCTTAGAAAACTTTCAATTGATGCTCGCGCTGCGAGCTTTTTCGACCACCGCACGCTTCTCTGCGACCATGTCCATCATCTTTCCGACTGCTTTGCGCTGCGATTCAGGAACATGCTGCGCGTAGATGTCCATCGTCGTTGAGATTCGAGAGTGCCGCATCTGCCCTTGCACGTCTTTCGGATTAGCCCCTGCTTCGATCATCCAGGTAGCGCAGGACGTTCGTAAAGAGCGCCATGTCGCTTTCTTGGGATCAATGCCCAGCTTGAAGGCCGCGGGCCTCAGGTGGCGCCGCAGGATGTTTCCATCCCGCATTGGTCTACCTTTCCGCACAGACTGGAACACGAGGTCCTGCGGTCTTTCAGAACGCACCAGCTTGATCTTCTTCTTTGCATCCTTGCCGCCCCAGTTCAACTCGACAGAGAGGCTTTTGAGGCGATTGATGCGTGTGATAACGGACTGATCGACGCCGATCGTTGCGGCGCTTCCCTCCGTCTTCGTCACGCTCCAATCACCACGGCAGTAACGCTCGTCGATCGTCAGTGAGTCGGTATGCACATCTTCCCATTTGAGCCCGACGAGTTCGCTCACCCGCAGTCCGGTGCACACGGCGACGTAGATCATCGTGGCGTACGGCTCGGAGACGCATTGGATGAGGTTGTCGAACTCTTCTGGTGTGAGGTGTGGCTTCTGCTTCTTCCGATTCACGACCTTCGTCCGCGGGATCTGCACGGCCAGCATCGGATTCTTCGTCAGAAGGTCGTAGCGCAGGGCGCTCGCTAGAACGGAGGATCCGATCTGCTCACTAATGAGCGTACGCAACCATGGAGCAGCTGAAGCCAGCTGCCGCCTAGAAATACCTGTTCCCTAAGCACGCAGCGGCCACCTTCGCTTTAGCTAATCGCCTCGGTCGATCCGCTTCCAGACCATCTTCGCCAATCGGACGGCGTCATCGACTTTGCTTAAGACCCGGGGAATGGGTTTGATCTCGTCCTCGCGTGCCGTACGCACGGCAGCGATCAGCGAGGCCGCAATGAGCAGTGCGTTGGTCTTGCGCTCGTCATCAGGCACGGGCAACAGCATAGGCGAACATGCGGAGAAAGGTCAATCGATCAGCGCCAATTATTGTCTCCGCGCGCCGCTCAGCAGATGCTGACACGGGTAGAGGTCGGGAAAGACGCCTACCCCAGTTTCGCAGGGCGCGCATCCGCGATCTTTCAGTGCTGAGCGTTACCTCATTGGCTATCCGTGCTGCCAACATTGCGTGTCAATGGATCAGGATGGAAAAAGAAACCGACGTGGAGGCTTCCAGACAACGCGTCAACACTCCGCCGCATACAAACACTTAGACGTTTGTTCCCCAACCCATTGCATGGGCCAGTCGACTGCCGGTTTGTGAGGCGGAGTTGCCGAAGCTGGCAGCGGAAAGCCGGTAGCCGGATCTTCCGAGGTCTATGCCGGTCGTATCCGGAGGACCTTGTGCGCTCCTTATCCTTGGCCACCCTACTGATCTCATTGTTTTGCGTTCTGCGCGCGCCGGCACAGAACAGATCCGACGCCGCGCGGCCGCAGTCCCCGACGCATCGAGCATGGGAGTTGCTGGATAGAGGTGTCACGAGCAACAGCGTGGAGACACGGCGCCTCGCTGTCGCAGCCCTGGGCGTCGTAATCAACAACGTTCACGTCATCCGCATCGCCGAGAAATCCTTACGCGACGAGAACCCCCAGGTTCGCGCCGCCGCCGCTACCGCGCTCGGGAGCCTGAAAGCGCGTGCGTCGATTCCCAAACTGATAGTCGCCCTGAACGACAAAGAGCCCGAAGTGGTGCTGGCCGCAGCTCAAGCTCTAGTCAGCCTCAATAGTCAGCGAGGATACGAGGTCTATTACGAGGTGCTGACCGGCGAACGTAAAGGCGGAAAGAACGCTGTGGAGCACGAGCTCGACGTGCTGAAAAACCCGAAGAAACTTGCCGAAATGGGAGTTGAGGAGGGGATTGGGTTCGTTCCCTTCGGCGGCATGAGCCTGGAGGCCTTCCGTGCACTGAGAGGCGGTACCGAAATGGGGGTGCGTGCGGCAGCCGCAGCGATGCTCGCCCACGATTCCGACGGACGCGCAGCCACAGCTCTCTCTGATGCCACTGCCGATCCCAGTTGGCACGTGCGCGTGGCGGCGATCAAAGCCATAGCCGAACGCGGAGATCCCAGGCTAGTCTCCGCTGTCCTCTCCGGCTTAGGCGACGACAAAGAAGCAGTACGATTCGCAGCCGCCGCAGCCGTTCTCCGACTTTCGACAGCCAGGCCCCATGAACAAGCTAAGCCGGTGACTACCGCATCATTAGCGCCGTAAAGCAGGTGAGATGACCCAAGCAGAAAGCCCTTGCTTTCAGAATTTGAATCGCGCACCCCTTCGAACGTTCATTCGATAACCTGGACATTTGGTGGTGATTCAGTTTGCTCGATTCGCGGTAGGCGGATCGGCGGTAGCATGAAGCTATGCGAACAGAGGGCTGGGCTGCCATCTTAAGCAGTAAGTAAGCAGAGATGAACGAGGCTTTGGGACTTCTTTTCCGCAGAAATGATTCCGTCGAGCTTTGGGCACTGCTCCTGCCTTTGCTGTTCGTTGCCATTGTTCATTGCCTGACATCTCGGCTTGATGAGTCTCGCCAGCCAGAACAGTGGATTCTGTACCGCCGTGTGTTCAGAATCTTCATATTGGTTCTCATTCCGACATGGTGGTCTGTGCTTGTCCTGCGCGGCCATAGGGTCTCACTGCCGCTTCTGCTTCCGGCATTTGTCTCTGTGCTGATTGCTCAGTGGGTGGCATTTTCAGGGGATCGTTGTTACTTAGCGCGGCGCTGGTCAACGGTGGACATGCTGAGACTATCTTGGTGGGGCAGTGTCGCGCCAACCGGAAGTTTGCTGCTGCTGGCAATCGGGATAGATGCCGCCTACGACCGGAGGCTGATCTCCGTTGTTTGGTTTTTATGGGCCGCTTTTGCCGCACTCGTCGGAAGCATTTGCTTCAGAACAGCCGAAGGCGTGAGATTTCGTGACGTCAAGTCTGGTGAGCTGTACAAACGCGCTTCAGCGATGTCGAAGAGATACGGCGTCCGACTAAAACGCGTATGCGTGGTTCCCTTCGGGCGTGGACACCTGACGAATGCTTTCGGCGTTTGGAACGGCATCGCGATCACCGATGACTACGGACACTGGCTCCGAGGCAACCAACTTGATTTCGTCATAGCACACGAACTTGCGCACGTTAAAGGCAGGCATGGTCTGAAGAAGTTGCTGGCCCTTGCCAGCGCAATCTCTCTGGCGGCGATTGTTGCTCCATTGCTGCCTCGCAGAGCACTCGGTGTCCGAGTTGTTATGAACTTCACAGCCATCCTGCTGCCTCTGATTGTGTTCAATTACGTGTCGCGGCAGTACGAGTATCTGGCGGATCGCGATGGAGTGGAGATTTCAGGTGCAGACAATGCCGTCCGCACACTCGTTACCATGTATGCACACGCAGGACTTCCCAGCCGGGGCGCAATTGCGGACGTGTTCTCCACGCATCCGAGTCTGAGACACAGGATCGAGCAAATCGAAAAATCCAGCAAGATACCGAGCCATCACTTTTCCGAGGAACTGCCGGATACCTAAAGTGACGGGCGAAGATCATATGATGGCCACAGTTCGTGGTCTCAGTCTGATGATCCGAGGGAACGGACTGGCTTCCACGCCATGCAAACTCCACCACATGAAATGTACCGTCGGTTCTGCTCTGATACCCGTGATTTTGCTCGCAATTGGCGCCGCTGCCCAACAAGAAGACAATCCATGCAAAGAAAAACAGTCAAATGCCGACCTGCGCAACTGCTACTGGACGGAACAAATTCGCATCAACCGTCGAGCCGAGTCATTAGCGCGTGAAATTGAGGTCCGACTGCGCAAAGATGCGAAGGATACACCGCAAGAAGATAAGATCGTCGCCGATCTGTTACGGAAAGCTGCGAAATCAGTGGCTCGGTCACAAAACAATTGGAGAGGCTATCGCGATCAGCATTGCAATGCAGTTATGCATAGCTGGACAATCGGCTCCGGCGCAGGCACCGCGTACGAAGCCTGTATGTACGCGATTGGGAAAGCTCGTGTGAAGGAACTCAATTCCGACTTCCCCAACGATTCAGCGCACTGATGAGACGATATGGCCAGGTGGTTCGAGAGGAACTTGACGACGATGTTATAAGCGGCCGCAACAGGCCACCATCAATCCTGCAAAACCACACCATGACTGAGAGTCGGCTCTCTGTCGCTGTCGAACTCCCGCTATTTCAATTTGTAATCAGCCCCCCGGTTTGTGCTAGGCTTCCGCCCATTGCGGGAGGTGGGATATGGCAAGCCGCCGAAACTTTCTTAAAAGATGGACGCAAGTGGCTGCAGGAGCGCTCGCTGGGGCCATTACTGTTTCCACCAGCGAGGCCCACAGTCAGCAACTTCAGACAGGCAAGAAGAAACTGCACATTTTGATGAGGAGTTCCTGGGGAACCGATGAGCCGACCCGAGCATCCTTCGTCTTTTCCCATGGGCTCGCACTGGCCGACGCCGGCCACGACGTGCAAATATTCCTCACTCACGACGCGACATACCTCATGCGCAAGGCGACGGTTGATGCGGTCAAGCCCATCGGATGGCCTGCCCTGAGCGAGACCATGGCGAAAAGTTGTAGCCAAGCGCATCCCGGTATTTTCTTGAGGAGCCTGCTCCCGGGCCCGTGGGGTCACGGAGGGGGACTTGAGCAGTTGGAACGCGCAATGGGGCACAGTTCCGATCTATGTATCCCTCGTGGAATGGGCTGACCACGTCATCACTGAATGAAGCCTGAGGTGGATCGGCGCGATGATTCCACAAACACTTGTTTCTGAGAGTCCCGAATCCACAGAAATCGGGATTGCAACATATGGGGTTTACGGGAGCCTCTGCAGAAGGGTTTTTGAGAGTATCGAGAACCCACTATTTTGAGAGTATCCAGTCGTGCCACACTCCGGTGTCATGCCGGATTCCCGTCAACTACAGATTGTTCCCCAAGCCAACGGCGTCTTCCCCAGTTCGCTCGCGACTCAATTCTTCACGAGCTTGCGCCGCCACTGCCCAGACATCGCCCAGGTGCGCACACTGAACGGACTCTCGACCTCCCTGGCCGATGCGGCCGAAGCGGTCGCTCAAAAGGCTTTGGATCGCGAGTTCATCGAAACTGCGGCCAGAAGCCTCGCGGTGGGCATGGTGTAACGCCCCGATCTTTATATCGGCTGGGGCGAGCACACGACCCCGATCGCAGAAGTGGAGTCGAGAGCTGCTTTGGCAGCCCCTTTAACATGTCCGTCTTACTCGCGAAGAGAAACGGATTTTCAACACGCCCTTTGAAGATCCGAGTCGCATCCAGAAAGCGTATCAATTCTGAAAGGTATCTCGGGTGGGCTGTTCTGGTGCTTAGCCTGCCGAGTCGGCTCTTCTGTAACGGAGCATTGATGGCAATTAGCCAATTTTCGGGCATATATATCGTAGCTATGCCTGCAGCATTGGCAATGCAAATTGCTAGGGCGAGGAAGAGTAGAGAGCGAGGCCGGTGAGTCTCCTCTGACTTGTCAGGCGCCTCGAGAGTGTCACTCCGGAGAGCTGGGAATTAGCGTCGGCCACCTACTGGTGGGCCGTGACGTTCTTGAGTGGGTTCTGTGTACCGGGATCGACTGTTGGAATCTTAATGGGATCGACCGGCTTCAGTGTCATTACGCAGCCGGACTCGCGACACGATAACGTACCTCGTCTCACGATCTTCAATGACGATGCGTCGGGAAAACTGACGGGACATTCGGCCCGGAGGAGCGAACCTTCGGCCTTACGCAATTCGGCATTTCCTTCACGAAACTCAACCCGATCCGGCGTGCCGCTGCCGTCAAACACCAGTAGGAACTCTGCCTGGCCTGACTTCGCCGGAACGCCATTTATCTTCACCGAGCGTGCTTGCGTTAGCTCTTCATTGTGTTTGGAGGACTCGAGCCTTGACGCAGCCGGCACAAGTTTGGCGAGGCGTGCTCGCGAGTCCTCGACGTCGGCGCCTCCCGCGGCAATCGCTAATGAAAGCATGCGACGCGCGTTCGCGGAATCATCACCTCGCTGGTAAATTCTGGCCAACCGATTAGCCACTGTTCCTGACTGGCTCAGCTTCCAGGCGGCGTCCAGATAGCGCACACCCTCGATCTGCTGCTTTAAAGCATCCGCCCATCCGATTCGCGCCCACTGCAAAGCAACGAATTGCATGGCAGGGAGTGCCATTTCGGGATCCTCCTTGTAAACTCCATCCTCAAATTGCTCACCGATATCGGCCAGAACCTCCGTCGCGCTGCTAAGCGTTGCGTCGGGGTCGATGTCGTCCCGCAGCGCCGCCGCGTATATATCGCCACTGAGTGGAAGCGTGGGATTGCCGATCACACGGTCGAGAAGAGTTCTTGATTTGTCGTTGTTTCCCGTATTGCTGTACAGTTCGGCGAGCGCAAGATCCACGTCGAGATCTTGCGGTGGCGCCGCCGCCAAACCTTCGAGTTCGCTCAATGCCTCGCTGCTGCGTTTCATCTTGGCGAGCACTAGCGCGTGGTTCTTGCGAGCAATCCGATCCGTCGGATTGCTCTCCAGTTGTTTACTGTAAGCGCCTATGGCCTCGTCATATTTTCCCTGTCGCTGCAGCTCCGTTCCAAGATCATCGTAGGCGCGCTTATGGGCAGCATTTACTTCTACCTGTTTTTGGAAAGCGGCGATCGCATTGGCATGATCGTCCATTCCGGCGTATGCGCGACCTAACTCATCCCAGGCGTCTGGATCTGAGGGCTCCTGCTGTACGAGGCGCTTCAGAAGTTCGACGGCATTTAGAAAATCGTCGTGTTGCAGCGAAGATGTCGCCGCTTTGCGTAGCTCTGCCGCAGATGCCGATGCGGGCAGCGAAGTCACGTTACCCGAATTGCCCACTGCATGGATCGAGCACGAGATGGCTTGAGCCGCTCGATTCATGGCCACGCTCCGCAACGAGTCGACATCGGAGCGGCGGTTTGCGGGAACCTTATTCACTTTCAGCACGAAGTCTTCCTTTGCGTCGAGTACGTTGTTCGTGACCAGGTAGCTCGCATGAAAGTCACCATATTCTCTCGAGATTCCGGTTTCGGGTGGGATCCGGACCGTGTAATTGGTGGCGAACTGCACATGAGCCTTGTTGTGGACCTCCACGGCCGGACCCACTTCGATCATCGTGCCAGGCTTCGATTTTCCGATCTGCGCGATTCCGGTCTGTGGGAATGGATAAAACCCGTCGCTTTCGCTGGGTACTGTGAAGTAAGAATCTCGATGGATCGCGTACCGCACGTGAAGAGGGCTATAGGCGTCATCGAGTCCGATTACTTCCACCTTACTAATGTCTCCGCTCGTGCCTTGAACGCGCGCCAATACTTCAACCACATGCGGCCAGTCGGCTTGCGAAGCATTGCGGAAAATGGCGCGAAACGGAAGCGCGCTGTCCCCGCTCATGGACATGTCGACGTTCGCGTCCAGTGATCCAATTTCCGAAAACTTGCCTTTGATCTCATACGAGATGGTGTTCTTCACCGGCACGTTCGCGGGCGTCTTTTGTAAGCCGCCCGTTGGGGCTTCGGCGGCGATGAGTGCCTGCTTATCGCGCAGCTGGTACATGATCAATGCAAAAGGAGCGACTTCGGACGTTGTGTCGAGAAACGTCAGCTCCTTGTCAATCCGGGCCGCCGTGATTACATGATCGAACTGCTGTGGTGAAGGTACGTCTTCGTCAAGTTTACGGATTGAGCCGATCATGACGGGGTAACTCTCGATGCCTGCTGCCCGCAAGAGAGCCGCGAGTAGAGTGTGTTTATCTTTGCAGTCTCCGTAACTGCCGAATAGCACCTCGGAAGCAAGATGCGGTTGCAAGCGGCCCACGCCAAACGACAAGCTGACGTAACGAATGTTTTTAGCTACGAAGTCGTACAGCCTTTGGGCTTTCTCTTTCTGCGTGGCCGCTCCACGAGTGAGCTCGAACGCCTTTTTCTCGATGGCGTCATCGACCACCACGCGTTCCCCTTGCAGCTTCGCGTACCAGCTCGCTACTTCTTGCCAGTCTTTGAAGCTGGTGAGCTGCACGTCAGGCGATTCGTTTTCCGGTTCAGTCGGCGATTCCTCGTGCTCCTTCTTGCTTCGATCTCGAGCAATGTTTTTTGCCGACCAACTGTAGGTGCGGAAGTCGGCGGATTCGACCGTTGTGTACTTATGGTTCGGACTTTTTAGGTGAATGTCACGTGACTTCGGGACCTCAATATCCAGGCGGGCTTCGGTCACAGCAATGTCTTTAGGAAAGCTGTACTCGAACCAGAATTGACCTGTTGCCAGCGGCTGGAAGGCTTTCGTTGTGGTGTGATATTCGAGCACGTCGCCGGGATGCAGCCCCACAACCGTGATGTGGCGCTGGCGGAAGTCGCTGTACATTGGCGCAGACTGCAGAAACTCCGGCGCAAAGTCTTGCGCCGTGGAGTCCGGAGTAGTAATGATTTCGCCGCCAGGCTTCCGCACGCGGACATAGTCAATGGCCAGCTTTTCTGTTGCAGAGCTATAGCCGAAAATTAACTGCCCGTACTGCTGGACACCGGCTTCGCTATAAACCCGTATGGCGGCGTCGGCTTCCTGAGTACTGGTCCCGTCATTCTCAAACTGCAGGCGCGTAAACATCTTTTCGATGACCGCACCTTCCTGAGAAGCGTCTGCAGGTTGGCTCTGCGACAGAAGTGGTCTAATAAGACTGAGGAGGAGAACCAGAACACCCAAACAGCAGCGCATAGGTCGCATGTTTTAGCACCAGTGACCTTGTGAATGCAATCACTCTATAGCTCACACGGTGCTTACGACACGAACTCAGGCTGCATGGATGTTGAGGACTTCTAGTTTAGTGCGAGTTCTCAAAGATGGCGCTCACTTCCTGAGCAGTGAGTTCGGGGTTACGGTCGCTCGGAGCCCCAGCCCGCAATTGCGACACGCATTCACCAATTTAAAACTACACTCTCTCCCGAGGTGACCGTAGCCGGCCGTACGATGTTTCCGATCCGAACTGAGTATTTTCCGGCAGGCAAGGAGACCGGTTGGTTCACTTGCTTCGACGCAAGCTGTGCGCCAGCAGAGTCGAGCACCGCGTAGTAATCCGAGCCGGCGCTTTTCACCGTTAGGGATCCGGCATGATATTCGGCGATGTTCCCAGCATCTACCTTAACCGGCAGGAAGATATTGTTGAGCTTGGCGCGATAGGCGTCCGGTAGGAGCGAGAGTGGGTGCCCCAGATGCGCAGAGGCCAACTGAGTACCAGCGGAATCAACGATGGCGTAGTACTCGTCGGTGGAACCCTGCAGCACGACTGCGCCGGTTTTGATCTCGGTAGTCACACCAGGAGCTATGGTCGCGGGCGTGGTCGTGTCGTTCACTTTGACGTTGTATGTGCCGGGAACAAAGGCGAGCGGTTTTTCCAGGTGTGCGGAGGCGAGTTGCACACCGGCATTGTTCAGGACTGCATAATATTCGTCAGTCGAACCGTGAACCGCGAGGCTGCCGGCTGGCACATTGGTGGATTCGCCTGCGTTGACATCTGCATGGGCATCGCTGTTGTTGATGCGGACCGTGTACCCTCCCGCGAACAGCCCGAGCCGACGGCCCACATGGCTCGATGCCAGCTGTCTGCTCGTCGAATCGAGAATCGCGTAGTATTCGTCGGTACCCACATCTACATTTACTGTTCCAGGCTTCAGTTCGAGCATCGCGCCCGCCCGCACGTGCGCAGCAGAATCGCTGTTATTTAGGCGGACCGTGTAATCTCCGGGAAACAGCGAAAGGGCGGAGCCCACATGGGCCGAAGCCAGTTGATGCGCTGCAGGGTCAAGCGCCGCATAGTACTCATCAGTCCTGCCGTCGACCAAAACCGCGCCGGTTGTGCACTTGGTCATCATCTTCGACTGTACGGAGGTTGCATGCGCAGAGTTGTTCAGCACGACCTGATAGTGACCGGACGGTACCGCTGTGATCGCATTCACGTGGCCGCTTGCGATCTGTTTTTTAGTGCCGTCACGCACTGCAAAGTAGGCATCGGTTGACGCCAGCACCTGGATTCCCCCTTGGCCTGAAACAACCTGTGCGCTCGTGGGCAGCGGTTCATAGTTGCAAATTGCGTCTGGAGGCAGTGCTTTGTGGCACCCAAGCAAAAGAAAACTGGTGAGGACGGCTGTTCCAAAGCTCACAAACCACGCGGGTCTTGTGCTCGTCAACATAGACTTTGTCCTCCTTATTGTTTTTTGATGATTCCGTGATAGGAACCGAGTTCGTCCGGTTCGTTTGGCCCATACGGTTGAACCCAGCCTCCGATCTCGCCAAGCCGCTGCGGTTTTGTCTCATCTGGTACAGAACCAGATTCGGAGGCAGCATTTTACTGAGCCGACTTCTTCTTCGCCCAACGAGCCTGGACGGCTTTGCGGGCTATTTCGGATCGCTCTTCCGCGGTAAGCCCCTGCCATCTCGCACGGCCGCCCTTCAGTGTTACGTCCTCAGCAGAGCCGCTATAATGGCCTAAAATCCAGTGTTTCCCACCAACATCAGCCCCATGCCGTTGAGACGGCATCCTGAGCCGTCCTCCCACCGCGACTGGGTTTACGAGATCAAGCACGACGGGTTTCGCGCCCTGGCTTTCATCAAGGACTGTACCTGCCGACTCGTATCGAGGAACGGCAATCCCTTCCACTCATTCGCTACGCTCAACATTGCCATCCCTGAAGAACTGCATGCAGACCGTGCTGTGCTTGACGGTGACATCGTCTGCCTGGATGAAGAAGGACGCAGCCAGTTCGATGAACTGCTGTTTCGGCGCGGTGAACCACGCTTCTACGCCTTCGACTTGGTCTGGTGTGGACGCGATTTGCGATACGATCCGCTGCACGAACGCAAGCTGCAACTGAAAGCCTTCATCCGCGCGGTTTCTTCACGGTTTCTTGAGCAGTCATTCTTTCATTGCGCCTAGAACAGTCGTTTCAGACCGACCGGGTCTTGTTTCTTTCATTTCTGCTGGTTTCTAGTGTCGGATTTGGTCTCTGCTTCAATGCGGTCCAGAATGCCTTCTGCTGTTCCAAGAATGGAGTACAGTCTCGGAAGCGGATTCTTCTCCTGTTCTGCAAGACTGAGCGCTTCCTGTTCTTTGCCGTGGTTAGCCAGAAATCGGGTGAGATTCCATAGTGGCCACTGTCGGGCTTCGGGCTGGGTAATTTTCGCTAAGACTTGATTCGCATTCGCGAAATCTCCCATCATGCCGTACGTCACAACGACGGTTCCACGTGCGGAGTCGGAGGCTGTAACCCCGCCTTCGGTTGTTGCTTGCCAGAGCAGGAGTGATTGGTAAGTGGCAGGATCATGCGATCGTGATTCGTCTAGCGCCAGACTGGCGAGAGCCTGGGAACGAGTCGTAGGGTTCTGAATAGTGTTGATGGCTTGCAAAGGCTCATCCGCATTTCCACTCCGTCGCCCAGCAGTGGCAATCGTCGAAAGTGCGCCCTCCCTCGTGCTGGGCTCCGAAATTCGCGTAGCGACACCGAGAGCCTCACTCAAGGACCCGCGTTTCGCATATTCCTCTGCAATGGAGCCACGGGCCCAATCGGCAGCTCCGCCAGAAATTTGCTCAACAGCTTGCATTGCTCCAGAGAAATCGCCGAGTTCCGCCTGAAACGCGGCGAGAAATTGGAGAAGAAGCTCGCCCTGTCCATCTTCCTTTCTCTTCCGCGCTATGGCGGAAAATTCACTAGCCGCAGCCGAGGTTTCGGCGGTTTCGCCAACTTCCAGCTGGGCTTTAGCGACTGTTAACAGGCTCAAGGGTTCACCCGGGTCTGCCTTGGCCATCTCCTCGGCGACTTGGAGGGCTTCGGCCAAGCTCTGGCTGGCGTCAGCACGCTTTCCTGTTTTGCCTTCGAGGGCGGCGATCCGAACAAGCGTGTCCAGCAGGCGACCTGGTCCTTTGATCAGATGAGCAACGTGCAAAGCTTGCGCAAAATCCTTCTTCTCCGCTAATAGCTGGGAGACGATCGCATAAGAGAAGTCTTTGCCTTGACCGTCTTGGGAATTGCCAAGCAGGGCCATTGCTTGTGAGGGATTACCTATCGACAAGCTGCCACCCTACACTGCCCATGGCAGAGGCTTGCTCGTCAGGCTTTTCCAACTGACGGACCGTAGCTAATGCGCTCGGCAAATCACCCAGGCGTGTGAATTGCGAGGAAATGTTCGCAGCGGCGCTGTCCCGCTGTCATTCAGGAATTTGCTTGACCAGTTCACTGGCCCTGAGCAGAAGGTCTCGGACGTGTGAAGTAGGCCCACCCATCCCTTGCGGCTTAAGTCCCTGGCTGTAGCTGCCGTCAGATGCAGCAATCCCATTTTGGCTGATCCGAAGCAGCGGATGCTGCAATGGTCCCAAGCTTCGAGAGACCGGAAGCAAAACGGCCAAACCCAGCGTGGAAAGGGATCGCCACATGGCGCACCTCGATCGTGAGAACACCATAGTACCGCTACAACAGTGACACCGAATGGGTTTCTGGAGTTCCGGTCTCGGGATTGAAACTGTCGCGCGCCTAATGCGCGCGCGGCATTCCCTGCGTCACAGGCCCGGATTAAACAAAAGGGGGAACCGGGGACGGGGAACCGCGGACAGACGGGACGTCTTCCTGAATCGGGAACAGAATGAGAATACGTCCGTCTGTCCGCGGGGCAAAGAACGCCTCCTGTATTGTGACCATGTGGAACAGCACGGAGAACACCTGTACCAGTTCGTCTGCAAGAACGATCTCGAAGGCGACCTACTGGCGCAAGATCAAGAACCGCGACTATTCCCAACAGTTCGGCAGAGATGACTTGTTTGCTCCCTTCGGACCGAAGCTGGTTGAGGGAAGCTGGGCGAGCTGCGCTCTCGTGTGTGCCGAAATGGAGCTGTATTAAGCCGCGTCTGTCTCTTCGGACGCACCTTCGCGTTTCAGCCGCTTGAATCTGGCCCAATCCCGGCGAAGCCGTATCCGGTGCTACACGCCTCGCCTTGACATCAATGTCCGGACGATCTAGCGTTACTCGACCCAACTACATC